>NZ_JASPFZ010000004.1:0-152854 GCF_030227355.1 Corynebacterium sp. MSK310 | reverse complement strand
CAAAAAGAATTTCAGCAAAACACTGAAAAGGCCGTGAAAAGCCCAAACCTAACCAAAAGAACAAACCACCACAAACCCACAAAAGCAGGCCCATGCTGGCGTCCAAAAATTACTACAAAGAAAAAATCACTGCCTCCCCAACCCGACGGGGCACAAAAAAGGGAGACAAAAAGTTGAACACAATCACATGCCAACCAATCCATCAATGCAGCCGAAACACTAAACAGTATTCAAAAAGATGCGTATTCCAACACCTTACCGGCACACACCAACCAACAAACCACACAAGATTCGCTGGCCAACAGACCAATCAACACACAACCATGCACACAAAAATAAAAAATAAGTACATTGGCACACTATTGAGTTCTCAAACAACATCCACACACCCCAAGAAAATTAACCAAACGTTAACCTCTCATCGGCGGCTCGTACTAACCTACCCAACAACCTGCACCAAGTCAAATCCTTGAGCCAAGCCAGTACAAAAAGTCACTCAAAAGTAACCAACCGGCTACCTCTCGGCGACTCGCTAAAATTTATACCACCCCACAACACAACGCAAACTCGCAGGCCAACGTTGGTTTTTAGTGATAGCACGCGATCTTTCCATCAGGCCCATCGATAACGCGCACCGGAGTATTGAAGATGGGCGTCAAGATATCGTCGCGCATGATGTCCTCGGCCGGGCCGAATTCGACGATCTGCCCGTCCTTGCAAGCACAGATATAGTCCGCGTAGCGGGCGGCAAAGTTGATGTCGTGCAGAACCACGATGACCGTGCGCCCCAACTCCTGGGCGGCCTCGCGCAGGTGACGCATCATGTCCACCGAGTGCGAAATGTCCAGGTTATTCAGCGGCTCATCCAGCAACACGTAATCGGTTTCCTGGCACAGCACCATGGCCACGTACGCGCGCTGGCGCTGGCCACCGGAAAGCTGGTCAAGGTAGCGGTGCTGCAATTCTTCCAAGTGCAGGAAGTGAATGTACTTAGAAATGACCTCTTCATCGTGTTTATTAAGCCGCCCCTTGGTATAGGGAAAGCGGCCAAAGCCCACGAGCTGGCGCACGGTGAGTTTCGTGACGAAGTGGTTTTCCTGCCGCAAGATGGACACGATTTTCGCTAGGTCGGCGGACTTGCTGTATTGGATGTCATAGCCGGCGATTTCGATGCTGCCTTCATCCATGTCGAGCAGGCGCCCGATCATGGTGAGCATTGTGGACTTACCCGCACCATTCGGCCCCACCAGTGCGGTGATGCCTCCCTGCGGAATGGTCAGGTTGAGCGGACCAATAGCGGTCTCGGCGGAATAGGTTTTAGAAACGTTCTTTAATTCGATCACAGTCGGCCCTTTCGCATAATGACAAACAGGAACACGGAGCCACCTACCAGCTCAATGATGATGGACACCACGCCTTGGGCGGAAAATACGTGCTGCATGAGGAAATAGGCCGCAATGAGCACGAGGAATGCTAAGCCCACCGCCATCGGGAAGATGTAGCGGTGATCGTAGGTATCGGCGAATTGATAGGCCAGCGTAGCTACCAAAAAGCCCAGGAAGGTCATGGGACCTACCAGCGCGGTGGTCGTCGCCATCAGCAGCGAGACCAACACCAGCGTGTAAATTGCGTGTGCTTTGTGGTTCACGCCCAGGTTGGTGCTGACATCGGCGCCCAAGGAAATCACGTTGAGCTTGCGCGCATTGAGCACCAAAAGCGTGGTGGCGATGGCCACGATTGGAATGGCGATGGGATAGTACTCGGATTCGGCGTTATTGACGGAACCAAAAAGGCGCGCGGTCAGCACGTCGAACTCGCTAGGGGTAAGCATGCGCTGCATGAAGGTCGATAGCGAGCCTAAGCCACCGCCGATGACCACGCCGACCAGCAGCATCGCATGCATATTCTGCTTCCTATTAGTCAGCAGCCACGAATAGAGCACCAGGGATAGCCCCACCATGACGGCCATTTGCATGAGGAAGGTGGGTACGGTGCGGGCATCGTTAAGCCCACTAGCCCCCAGGAAGAAAATGGTCGCGGTATTGATGGCAACGTACAGCGACTCAAAGCCCATGATGGATGGAGTCAAGATGCGGTTATTCGTCACGGTATGAAAAGACACCGTAGCCATGGCTTGGCACACAGCGACGATCGCCATGGCGATGAGGGCATCGGCGCGGCGCTGGGCGATGAGCCAAAACTTGCGCGTACCAAATTCCATCGGGTTGCCATAGGCCAGGTATGCAAAAGCCAAAGATGCAGCCAGGATCCATACGCAGGCCAGGGTGATCCAGTACTTCTTGGGCGGGGCGGACATCTTAGTTAGCACGGGTCGACCTCACAATCATGATGATGAAGACGATGGCGCCGATGACGCCAAGGATGACCGAAACCGGCATCTCGAATGGGGCGATGATGACGCGCCCCACCAGGTCACACACCGTGACGATGCCGATGCCCAGCAGGCAGACCCAGGGAACGTTGGAACGCAGGTCGTCGCCGCGCATCATGGAGACAATATTGGGCACGATAAGACCCAAGAATGGCAGGGACCCCACAACGACGGTGACCACGCCCGTAGCAATGGCGATAAGACCAGTTCCCAGCAACAACATGCGATTATAGTTCAGCCCGACGTTGGTAGCCACGTCCTCGCCCAAGCCAACGACCGTAAGGCGGTCGGCGAAGATATACACCGCCACCAGCACCAAGAGGACGATCCACAAAACCTCGTATTGGCCCTTGTATACAGCGGTAAATGAGCCCATGAACCAGATTCCCAATTGCTGGAGCATATCGGTCATCAGGGCGAAAAACGTCGAAATTGCAGAAACCACGGCGCCCAACATGATGCCGATGATCGGCACGATGAGCGAAGAGCGCAGGGTCACCCGGCGCAGGAAGAGGAAGAATACCACCGTACCCAGGAAGGAAAAGATCACCGCACCTATCATCTTCACCAGAATCGAGGACGTGGGTGCGACGACCATGACGAAGAGCAGGCCCAGTCCGGCCCACTCCGTGGTGCCGGTGGTAGATGGTTCAACGAAGCGGTTTTGGGTAAGCAGCTGCATGACCAGGCCGCTGACGGCCATGGCCGCGCCGGCAAGCACCAAGGCAATGGTGCGCGGTAAGCGGGTAATGCCGAACATGGCGGCGCCATCATCAGCGCCAAAAACGTCGTACTGCCCGGTCAACAAAGAGGTAACGAGCAACGCGGCGACGATGAGTATGCCAAGGCCCAGCTTCCAATCCCAGACCTTTGTGCGGGTGGTGGTTTCCATAACTATCCTTTACGCACCTGAAAACCGGAGGGCACAAAATCCCTCCGGTTTCCGGTTTTTAGTGGTGGCTAGTTCTTTTCAAACGCGTCTGCCATCGCGTTGAGCGTCTCCGTGAAGGTAATGATGTTTTCATTGGTGTAGGTATCCTGCGGAGCGGAAACGATCTTGCCTTCCTTAACGGCAGTCACGTTCTTGAGTGCCGCGGAATCCTCTACCAGCTTCTTACCTGGGGTGTAGCCTGCTTCATCCTTGACCACGGCACCATCGCGGTCCATGATGAGGATGTAGTCAGGGTTGGAATCAGCAATTGCCTCGACGGAGATGTCATCGCCCTCGTGGTCATCGCTGGCGTTTTCCACCTCGAGGGAAGGCTTCATGCCCAGCAGGTCAAAGAATGGTCCAAAGAAGCGGCCCTTACCTGGGGCGATGTAGTTGATGTCGCCACCGGAGGTGTTGACGGCCATGACGGTCTTCTCAGAATCGTAGGCGTCCTTAGCGCGGTCCAGGGCCTTCTTGAAGTCATCAACGAGCTTCTTTGCTTCATCTTCGTGGTCGAAGATCTTGCCCAGTGCTTCGGTCTGGCGGATGAGCTCTTCCGCCATGTCCTTATCGTCGCGCGGGGAGAAGTCGAGAACCGGGGTATCTTCCATCAAAGCCTCAATATCGGCCTGGTGCTGGGTGAAGCGCTGACCGTTGATGACGATGTCCGGCTCTGCGGCAACCAGTGCTTCCAGGTCGGGTTCGCGGTGCATGCCCAGGTTGGCCTCGATCGAGTCTTCATTGATCTTGTCCGAGAGGGTATCCGGGACGATGCCAAGCGGGGCGGCCACGATATTGACATCCCAATCCGCGAGGATTTCGAAGGCGCGGTTATCCGTTACCGCGACGCGCTCGAACGGTACGTCCAGCTCGTGGGTGCCGTTATTATCTTCGATCTGCAGTGCGCTTTCCGATGTCCCCTTATTCGAACCCTGGTCCTCTTCTTCCGCAGTGCTACATGCGGTAAGTGCCAAGGAGGCGACAGCCACGACAGACAAAAGAGCGCGATGAATTTTCTTCATTGTGCTTTCCTTATAGACGAGAAACAAATGCCCCATTAACTTATCTTAAGTCACCCTAACCAATCAAGGTTGAGGGTAACCTTTCCTAAAGTACAGCGTCCAGCCCATAGAAACGCGCTGCATTGGCGAAGAAAACGTCATCAGCATGTACCCCGCCGCCTCCCCGATGAGCCGGAAATCGTCCACCGAAAACACCCGGCTCGTCCGCTGCGAGGGCAAATCGGTACCCGCCATGAGCGCCGTTGGATCAACGTCGACAATGCGGCGCACCACCTCTCCCGGATCGAGGTCTACGCGCCCGAATCCGGTGGCCTTGACCTTTACCCCGGCATCGACAAGTTCTAAGAGGCCGTCTACTCCCTGCGCGCTCAGGCCCAGGTGGTCGATGCTCACGGCCGGCAGCTTCTTGAGCACTGGGGCCATATCGCCCAGCGTAGCCGCGTCGACATAAAGCTCCACGTGCCAACCTGCCAGGTCATAGATCCGCCAGGCGAGCTCCTCCAGGTCCTCCCGTGCTGCGCTGCCACCGCGCCGCAAGTTAAAGCGCACCGCCCGCACGCCCAAGCCATCCAACCGGCGGATTTCGGCATCGGGGACATCGGCAGGCAGCTGTGTCACGCCTACGAAGCTATCCAATTCCCCCCAGGGCTTCTGCCAGATACCCCTGGTCAAAGCCCTGAAAGGAACCGGAGACGACCGCGCCGGCGGTGATATCAAAACCCTCACCGCGCAGCTTCTCGCGCCATACGTCATAGGCCGGAACCAAAAACTCCGGCGGCGTATAGCCCTGATTTTCCTGAATGGGGTGGGAAAAATCGATGATGTGGAGGTGGGAATCAAATACTCGCTGCATGGCCACTACCCTAGCCGCGCGCGGGGACTCTCATAAGAAAACCCCAGCTAGAACTGAATCCAGCTGGGGCTCTCGGTGGAGTTTCCGGGAACTGAACCCGTCTAAGCCATGGACGTTACTGGCCGAACTGTCACTTACCTGGACACCAGGGCGGCGAGAGTTGAGCCTAGTACTGAAGTGTCCCAGATTTTGTTCCGTGTGGATAGATGGGAAAATCTGGGACATTTCACTAACGTAAAGGTCGCTTAGTATCCAATTGGGTACAAGCCGTCGACTATGGCACTAGCCTAAAAGTCAACTATTCCCCCCTTCCCCGTCCTAGAAGCAATCGCCGAAGCAATGGAGCCAGCACTACTCGCTAAAAAAGCTGCCTAACCTCGACGTTGAGCTTGATTTAATCTTTCAGGGGGTTAGTCCCTCCAAGCTTCATTTCGAATCGCTTATAGTCTTCGAGTGAAGCGAAATGCCGAGAGTACAAATCAATGTCCTTTTCCACAGTCCCATACAAGGCAGGGGCAATATCTACGATGTGACGAACCTTTACTGAGCCATGTTCGGCGTCTCCTTCGTCTTCTTGTGCATGCGCCAACGCCTGTACACGCTCCGAGGCAGCTTCGTCCGTATCTGCATAGACGATATAAAAATCTTCACGGAAATAGCTCTTTTGCGTCCCGACACGAGACAGCTCGAATACCACTATTCCTACGTAAGGTTCCATGCTTCACCTTCTCTTAGTCGAGGTCGTGCAACCTATCTCTGCTGACACAACGTGGAAGTGTTCACGTTCGTGAGTTTAACAAGTTTTTCATCTGGTACCCCGATCAAGTAGTCACGATGACTGATACGGAATAAAAATAGCCCCTCACCTGCAAATGCAGGTGAGGGGCTCTCGGTGGAGTTGCCGGGACTTGAACCCGGGTCCTTCGTCACCTTGCCAGGGCTTCTCCGTGCGCAGTTCGCACATGATCTCTGCTCGGCCCTCCGGTTCGGGCGAACTCGTACCGGATGATGGGCCCAGTCACCAGTAAGAGTCCCATCTGGCCCTGATGACACAGCCAGACGGCAAGTTCCTTAGTCGATGCCAGGTTCTAGGTCAGGAACGAAACCTAGGCTGACAGACACGCGTCGCTGTAATTAGGCAGCGAGGGCGTAGTCACGCTGAGAGTTCTTCTCTGCGTTTATTTGTTTGCTACGACGCTTAAACGGTGGTCGGTAGCCTTCACCGGCACGCTTCCCCTGGCGCAGTGTACGAAGTCGAAACCAAATCAACCCCATAGCACTGTAGGGACGGGATAGTGCATCATTCCCTACGGTTGTTCCAACACTACCGCAGACGCTTCTATTTCTCCAAGTGCTCTTCCAGCCACTCTTTTAAGACCACCGCGTGGTTAATCTTGCGGTCGGCGGCGCCAAAGAGCAGCGTCAGGTCCCCCTCTTTTGCCAAGGAGAGCAACTGGGTGAGCTCTTCGGATTCGCGATCATCGAGCTCGGCGCGGTAGCGGCGCGAAAACTCCTCGAAGGAATCCGCGTCATGGCTCCACCACTTGCGCAGCTCGGGGCTGGGGGCCACGTCCTTGAACCACTCGTCATAGTCCAGGTCCGCCTTGGCGATGCCCCGCGGCCACAGGCGGTCTACCAAAACGCCCGTCCCGGAAATGGAGTCTTCACCCTTGACAGCATCGTGAACCTTTACCGTTTTAAGCATTAATCCCCTTCACGCGGCGGCCGAGCTCGCGGGTGATTTCGCGGTTCTGGTCGCGCCGCTTGATGTCTTCGCGCTTGTCATAATCCTGCTTACCTTGCGCGAGCGCCAGCGACAACTTCGCGTACCCATTTTTGAGGTACACCTTGAGCGGCACCAGGGTTTTATTGCCATTGCGCACCTGCCCGTAAAGCTTGTCGATCTCCCGGCGGTGCAGCAAGAGCTTGCGGGTGCGCCGCGGGCTGTGGTTGGTCCAGGACCCCATCGAATACTCCGGAATGTGTAAATTCCGCAGGTACACCTCGCCATTATCAATGGTGGCGAAGGCATCATTGAGCGAGATTTTGCCCTCCCGGAGGGATTTGATCTCCGTGCCGAGCAGGACGATGCCACACTCGAATTCTTCGAGGATCTTATAGTCGTGCCGGGCCCGGCGGTTGGTCGCAAGCGTAGCGTCCCCGGAAGCCGCCTTCTTATTCTTCTTGCCCTTTTTAGCCATAATTGCCTCAGTGTACTGCTCGTTTACCACACCCGGCAAACGGCTTAGCGGCGGACATAAGAACGCAGGGTAATCTGCGCGGTGGCAGCGGTAACCGCCAAAGCGAGCAGCCCCACCAGCGGCAGTGCAATCCACAGATCGCTGGACTTCATCGGTGCCAGCAACTGCGATTCATACAGGCCCTGTAGCGCAGGATCGATCACTTGGGATTTCGCCACGAGCAGCCCAGCGCCGCCAAGAACCACACCGATAAGGGAGGCGAGCACGGCTTCTACCACGAATGGCGCCTGCGTCATCCAGCGCGAGGCGCCCACCATGCGCATGATTTCGGTCTCACGGGTGCGGTGGAAGGCGGCGATTTGCACCATATTGGCCACCAAGAAGATAGCTGCAATGGACATCACGATGGCCACGATGAAGGTGGCGGCGCGGATGGAATCGAGGTTGCTTGCCGCTTCACGCACCTCCTCTTGCTGATCCACGACCTCTTCTACCGCCGGGTTATCCCGCACGGCATCGATGGCGGAGGCTTCCTCCGGGTCAACGAGGCGCACGTGCAACGCTGCGGGAAGCGCATCCGGCGAGGTTTGTTCCACCATCACCGGGTCGGTGTCCTGGAATAGCTCGCGGAAGCGCTCGTAGGAGGCCTCCCGGTTGCGAAATTCCACGGACTCTACAGAACTATCGGATTCCAGCTGTTCCTTTAAATCCGCGCAGGCAGGAGTGGTGCAGTTTGGATCCGTGGCGGAAATATCCTCGTTGAGCTGCACCATAACCTCCACTCGGTCCAAGTAGATTTCCTTCGTATCCTTGGTGAGGTTGGTGACCATAATGCCGGCAACCACGGCGCCGACAGAAATGGCCGTGGTAATGATCATCGCGATGGTCATCGTCAGGTTGCGACCCAAGCCCTTGCTGGCCTCGCGGAAGATGAATCCTAGCTTCATGCCTGCTCCTCCTGCGCCGAATAGGCGGCGTTGTGTTCATCGCGAACGAGCGTGCCATCGCGCAATTCCAGCACGCGCCTCTTCGCCTTATCCACGGCGCGGGAATTGTGCGTAGACATCACGACGGTGGTGCCACGTTTGTTGATGCGCAGCAGCAAGTCCATGATCCCGTCGGCGGTGGCGGGATCGAGGTTGCCCGTGGGTTCATCGGCAAGCAGCAGCTTCGGGCGATTAACCAAGGCGCGTGCGATGGCCACGCGCTGCTGCTCACCGCCGGAAAGCTCGTGTGGCATCGCGTGATGACGGTTTTCTAGGCCCACCATCTCCAGTACCTGCGGCACCGCGGTGGAGATGCGGTGCTTGCTCTTGCCGATGACCTCCAGGGCAAACGCCACATTCTGGTACACGTTCAGCTTGGGCAGCAGCCGAAAATCCTGGAATACGTAACCAATGGATTGGCGCAGGGCGTTGATATCCTTGCCGCTTAGCTCGTTGACGTGAAAATCGCCGAAGTAAATATCGCCTGAGGTCACATTGCTATAGCGCACCATGAGCTCTAGAAAGGTGGACTTTCCGGACCCTGAAGGGCCGATGAGGAAGGCAAACTCACCGTCCGCAATCTCAAAAGACACCCCATCGAGCGCGGGGCGGGACTGGGCGGAATACACCTTAGTCACGTTATTGAAAGTAATCACCCCGCCACTGTAGCAACCAAAGTTGACAGCAACCTGTGAACGCTATTTAGTAGTGTAGTCTAGAACACAAAATCTGGTGCGCAATGATGCCCGACCCGATCGACAGAAAGTGCCGATACTATGGCCGAGACTAAAACCAAAGAAAAACCGGAGAAAGCTAGCGGCTTTTTAGGCACCGTAGAAAAGATCGGCAATAAACTCCCCGATCCTTTCTGGCTCTTCGTCATCCTCGCGATAAACGTCGCCATTACCTCTTGGATTGGCCATCTGATTGGCATGAGCGCCGAGGATCCCAAATCCGGCGATACCATCGAGGTTGAATCCCTCCTGACCACCGAAAATATCTCGCGCATGGTCACGGATGCGGTGGAAAATTTCACGAGCTTCCCACCATTGGGCGTCATCCTTGCCGTGATGCTGGGTGTGGCCGTCGCCGAGCAGTCTGGGCTCTTGTCCGCGCTCGTGCGCGCCATGGTGACCAAGGTCAGCCCAAAGTTCCTTACCTTCATCGTCGCGCTGGCCGGCGTGACTGGTTCCGTGGCTTCGGATGCCATTTATGTCATCCTCATCCCGCTGGGCGCGATGGCCTTCCACTCGGTGGGCCGCTCCCCCATCGTGGGTGCCATGGTGGCCTTTGCAGCGTCCTCGGCAGGCTTCAACGCCTCGCTGATCCTCAACATCACTGACCTCCTGCTGGCCGGTATTTCCACTCCTGCCGCACAGTTTGTGGATGAGGCTTATGAAGTCAGCCCGCTGGCCAATATCTTCTTTGTCATCCCATCCGCCATCGTGCTGTCCCTTATCATCACCGCCGTTACGGAATGGTTCATGGTGAAAAAGGCCCGCGATCTGGTCAACCACGACAAGATTAATTACGAGGAAGTCTCCTTCTCCCAGGCCGCCGGTGCCGATAACGACGCAGACGAGGACGGCGAGGAAAGCGACGTTGATTTCGAGGAAGAAGAAGAGCTGCGGGTAAAGCCGGAGGAGCAAAAGGGCTTGGCCGCCTCTGGTATCGCGTTACTTATCTTCCTCGCGGGATTCTTCGCCCTGCTCTTCATCCCGGGCTCCCCGCTCGCTAGCCAAGAAGATAGCTTCATGGAATCGCCGCTGATTAGCGCGATTGCGGTTCCCATTGCCCTGGCCTTTTTGGTCTGCGGCATCGTCTACGGCATCTACGCCGGCACGCTAAAGTCCGCCTCGGACGTGCCAGATTTCATGGCTAAAGGCATTAAGACCTTGGTTCCCATGCTGGTGCTCTTTTTCGCCGTCGCCCAGTTCTTGGCGTGGTTCCAGTGGTCCAACCTCGGTGTCTGGACCGCGATTAAGGGCTCTGAGCTGCTGCAGGCTTGGTCGCTGCCGCCCATCTTGATGTTCGCCGCGCTCGTGGCCATGGTGGCAGTTCTCAACCTGTTCATTACCTCAGGTTCCGCGCAGTGGGCACTGATGGCGCCGGTGATCGTCCCGATGATGATGTACGTGGGCATCTCCCCGGAGGTTTCCCAGATGCTCTTCCGTATCGGTGACTCGCCGACAAATATCATCACCCCGATGTCGCCGTACTTCGCCTTGGCACTGACCTTCCTGCAGCGCTACTACAAGCCGGCGGGCGTTGGCACGCTGATGTCACTGGCGCTGCCGTATTCCATCGCCATGATTGTTGGCTGGTTCATCTTCTTTATCGTGTGGTACCTGCTGGGTATCCCGCTCGGGCCGGGCGCCCCGATGCACTACCCGGCTTAAGCCTGCAGAGCGCGGTTGAGTTTAATCCTCGCCGCGCTCTTGTTGTATCCGCCACCGGATGCCGGCTTCCAAGAAACCATCGATGTCCCCATCGAGCACCTTGGAGGGATCGCCCATTTCAAAATTGGTGCGCAGGTCTTTGACCATTTGGTACGGGTGCAAAACATAAGAGCGCATCTGGTTGCCCCAGGAGGCATTGCCGCCGGCGCCGAGCGCATCGAGCTCCGCCCGCTCCTCCTGGCGCTTGCGTTCCAGAAGCTTTGCCTGCAAAACCCGCATGGCAGAAGCCTTGTTTTGGATCTGCGACTTCTCGTTCTGGCAGGTGACCACGATGCCGGTGGGGATATGGGTCAGGCGCACCGCGGAATCGGTGGTATTGACTGACTGTCCACCGGGGCCAGAGGAACGGTACACATCCACGCGCACCTCGTTATCTGGCACGTCGATGTGGTCCGTTTGCTCCACCACGGGAAGGACCTCAACCTCTGCAAAGGAGGTTTGGCGCCGGCCCTGGTTATCAAAGGGCGAAAGGCGCACGAGGCGGTGCGCGCCCTGTTCCACGGAAAGTTGGCCGTACATGTATTCCCCATGCACTACAAAGGTGGCGGATTTAATGCCCGCTTCTTCGGCATAGGAAATATCGTAAATATCCACCTTATGGTCGTGCTTTCCAGCCCAGCGGGTGTACATGCGCATGAGCATCTCCGCCCAATCGGCAGCGTCTACCCCGCCGGCTCCGGAGCGAATATTGATCACGGCCTCGCGCGGGTCATATTCCCCGGAGAGCATGGTGGTTACCTCGAGGGATTCGATGGCGCTTTCCAGCTCAGCGAGGTCTTCATCGGCAACGGAGACGGTGCCTTCTTCCTCCGCGAGCTCGTACATCACCGGCATATCATCTAAGCGCCCGCGCAAAGACTCCAGTTTGCGGACCTTTGCTAGCGCGCTTGATAGCTCAGAGGTGACCTTCTGTGCGTGCTCGGGGTCATCCCACAGCGAGGGATCCCCAGCTTGGGCTTCTAATTCCCGAATGCGCGCAGCCAAGGCTTCCGGATCCATGACCTTTTCAATAGTGGTCAGGGTGGTGTCCAATTGCTTGAGCCGTGTGATTACTTCGGGACGCATAGGGCCCAATCTTACCCACCTACCCCACAGAATTAGCCATTGGTGGGATTTAGGGTGACAATGGTGTGCATGGATCAAAAGCCAAGCTTGCAGGAGATGATCGATGCGGTCATCAAAACGTTTATTGTCGCGCATGCAGACGATGGGGATGCCCATTTGGCGCAGGCGCTTGTGTATAACGCCGGACGCTTGGCTTGGCGCTTGCGCGAGATGGGCGTCTCGGTTGAGCAGAAAACCTCTATTTCTGATGTGGTCACGGATGCTGACCGCGCCGCCGAGCGCTTCGTCGCCGGCGTGCTAGAGGCCGTGCGCCCCGAGGACGGCTTGGTGGGGGAAGAAGGCACCGCCCGCGAGTCCCAGTCCGGGCGCAATTGGGTCATCGATCCGGTCGATGGCACCTATAATTTCACCTCCGGCTCCGATTATTGGTGCTCAGCGCTCGCGCTTACCGATGCCTCCGGGGTCGCCCTCGGCGCCGTCCACCGCCCCGCCATGGGCTATACCTGGTTTGGCGGGCGCGACTACCCCACCTCGCTGGATGGCAAGGACGTCGCCAAGCTGGCAGATAAGCCCGCGGAGGAGATCTCGCTCTCGTCCTACCTGCACCCCACGTCGCTCGCGGATCCAGAAATTCGTGCTGCATGGCAGCGGGTAACCGAAAACTTTGCTACAGTCCGTATGCTTGGTGCCGGTTCGGTGGACTTGGCCTCCGTGGCAGAAGGTACGTGGGGCGCTTGGATGCAGCACTCGGTAGCAGATTGGGATTGGTTCCCCGGCAAGGCTCTCATTGAGGCCGCCGGTGGTGCGGCCTGCAAGGTAGAAGCCGGTGGCGTCGAGTGGTGCTTGGCCGGAAATAAACAAGTAGTTCAACAAATGGAGGAATGGCTCCGTGGGTAAGTTCAAAGAAGACTTAGGTCTCGCGCTCGAGTTAGCCGGTCACGCCGATGTGGTCACGATGCACCGTTTCGAGGCCACCGACCTTTCCGTCAAGGAAAAGCCGGATCTGACCCCGGTTTCGGATGCGGATCTCAACTGCGAGAAGCACATCCGCGATTCGCTGAAGCGCTCCCGCCCGCGCGATGAGGTTTTAGGCGAAGAATTCGGCGGCCAGGCCTGCTACGAAGGCCGCCAGTGGGTCATCGATCCCATTGATGGCACGAAGAACTTCGTGCGCGGCGTGCCGGTATGGGCCACGCTTATTTCCCTGCTCGAGGACGGCGAGCCGGTCGTCTCCGTGGTCTCCGCGCCTGCCCTGCGCCGGCGCTGGTATGCGGCGAAGGGCGCCGGTGCCTACCGTGTCTTTGGCGGCGAGCCAAAGCGCCTGCACGTCTCCCAGATCGAAAAACTTGGGGATGCTTCCCTAGCCATGAGCTCGTTGACCGGCTGGTCCGAGCGAGGGTTGCGTGATAAATTCCTCAACCTCACGGATAAGACGTGGCGCCTGCGCGGCTACGGCGATTTCTGGTCCTACTGCCTCGTGGCAGAAGGCGCCGTCGATATCGCCACCGAGCCGGAGGTCTCCCTCTGGGATCTCGCCGCCCCTTCCCTGCTGGTGACCGAGGCCGGCGGCACGTTTACGGATCTTTCCGGCAATCCTGGGCCGCACGGCGGATCGGCCATTGCCTCCAATGGCCGTCTGCACAAGGCCGCTTTGCAGATGCTGCAGGATTAAGGGCGGGCCGAAAGCTTCAATAGGACCGGTTCACGGCGCCCGCCCTCGGCGCCGGAGCAGCCGTCACTGTGCGAGCAGCTTCCGCAACCGCCCGTGGGGCACGAGGACAGCGATTCGCGCACGAGCTGCGCGCTGTGCTCCAAGTGGGAGAGGATGACTTCCACCGTCCCCTGCCCTAATCCCGTCGCGCGGGCGATGTCCGCGGGCGTGGAGTAACCGCCGCGGATCGCTTCTTTTACCTTGTCTGTAGGGCTCATAGGAATAACCTCAGCACTTGGAAGACGCCGACGGCCAAGACCCAAGCCGTGACGAGCTGCAGGGCAAAGCCAATGAGCGTCCACTTCCAGCCAATTTCGCGCCGCTGCGCGGCCACCGTGGCCACACACGGGGTATAGGCCAAGAGGAAGACCATATACGCCCATACCGCGGCTAGCCCGTGCCCACCGGAGGCGGCGTCGAAGTCGCTGCGGATGTGATCGGCCAGCGAAGACTCGGCTTGTTCCTCAGGATCCGCATCCGTGACGTCATCGACGGCGTAGGTCTGCGCCCAGGTGGAAATCAATGTTTCCTTCGCCACGAAGCCCGTTACCAGCGGTCCGGTGAGCGACCACGAATCGAAGCCAGCCGGCGCAAACGCCGGGGAAATTGCCTTGGATACCGCGCCATACGCCGAGTCCTCCGGCGGGACGGCTTCCTCGTCAAAGGAGTGGCCACCGGTAACTGGGATGGACATGAGCAGCCAAATGACCACCACCGTGGCCACGATGATGCCACCTGCGGTATGCAGAAATCCTTTCAGGCGCACCCACATGACCGAGAGCGTTAGCTTGAACGTGGGCAGCTGATACGAAGGCAGATCAATAACGAGCGCCTCGGACGGCATGGCGCGCCAGACCGTTTTGCGCAGCGCCAAGCCCACGGCCACCACCAGGGCGATGGACAAGACGTACATGCCAAAGACGGCCGATCCGGCGTGCTCTGGGAAAAAGACCTGCGCCAGCATCATAAAGACGATAAGCCGCGCCGAGCACGAGGTGAAGGGGATAAGCAGGCAGGTAAGGATGCGGTGGCGGACATCGCCAAGCACGCGCGTGGCCGAAATCGCCGGCACGTTGCAGCCATAGCCCACCACGATGGGGATAAAGGCCTTGCCAGGTAGGCCAATCGAGCGCATGACCCTATCGGTGACAACCGCGGCGCGCGCCATGTAGCCGGAATCCTCCAGCACCGCTAAGCACAGAAACATCAGCGCCAGCAGCGGGGCGAAGGTCAGCACCATGCCGACGCCGCCAATGAGGCCATCAACAAGCAAGCCCGAAATCAGCCAGTGATCCAGACCAATGGCTTCGAGCCCGGCGCGGGCCGCGTCCGAGACCGGACCGGTGACAAGGTCTTCGAGGCCATCTTGCATGGGCCCTGCCACCGTGGTGGTGATGAAAAAGACCGCCCACATCACCGCGAGGAAGAACAGCGGGCCCACCACCGGGTGGAGCACCACGCGGTCGACGCGCTGGGTGAGGGTCTCTCCTACCTCTACGCGGTGGACCGCGGCTTTTTCGGCGGCATCGAGATCCGCAAAGCGCTGGTCCAGGCCGGAATCCTGGCGGATGATGGTTGGCTCGGCGCGCATGGCCTGTGCCACGGTGCTTTCCAACCCATCGAGGTTGCGCCGGCGGCGGCCATTGACGCTGACGACTGGCATGCCGGTAGCGCGGGAGAGCGCTTCAGTATCGATGCTAATCCCCTGTTGCTCGGCCATATCCTCCTTGGTCACGCCGATGACCACGCGGTATGGCTCAGCGGCGATTTGCAGCGCCAAGTTAAGCCCGCGGGCCGGGGCCGTTGCGTCCACGAGGACCACGACGACATCGGGGCGCTCGTCTGCGGGGCAGTCAATGAGCATCTGCTTGGTAAAGGCCTCATCCGGGCTCATGGGCTCAAGCGAATAGGCGCCGGGTAGGTCGATGATGTCAAAGGCCTCTGGCTGCGCGTTCCAGAGCCCGCGGCTGACCTCGACGGAGGTGCCCGGCCAGTTGCCGGTCTGGACCTTCGCTCCGGTCAATGCGTTGAAGAGGGTGGATTTTCCGCAGTTGGGCGCGCCCACCAGTGCGAGCACCGGCGTGCCTTCCGCAGCTATCCGCATGGTGGAGGTGCTGTGGCAGCTTGCTGGGGCCGTGGAGTTATGTGCCATCGCTTATGCCTCCACCGGAATGACTTCGAGTTGGCGCAGCGTGTGCGAATCCACTGCATAGCGGGCCGTGCCTACGCTGACCACGCGCGCACCACCTGCGACGGTGCGGCCGATCTGCACCCGGGTACCAGGCCGAAAGCCCAGCTCGCGCAGCCGCACGGCCAGCGCCGGTTGGGTCTCGTTCGCGTTGTGCAGGCAATCAGCGGACAGTTCCACCACGGCATCGGTGGGTGCCTGATCCGCGCGCATGGGACCGGTTTCTGGTGGGGTGGAATGGGTTTGGTGCATGGGGAAACCTCGGTTCAAACTTAGCTATGGAAGTACTAGCCACAGCAGATATTGACTATCCCTAAGCGGGTAATAGGTAATTCTCACCTTAGTTTATGGCAATTACGCAGGCAAGGCTAACCTGCGCTTTCCCCCACTTTGGCGGGACGCATGCGCGTTATATACCCATAGAAATTGCGCATGAAAAAGCGCCCCGTTCGGCTCTCAAGGCTGAACGGGGCGCTGCCTTCTTCGCGCTTATGCTTCGGGCAAGGTAAAGCCTGCGCCAACGCCACCGCGGCGGTTCATATCCGCCAACACGGTGTCCATGTTGGTAGCGGCGGTGGGGTTGTGAACAGCACCTTGCAGCGGGGTGCGGCACGGGAAGTTCACCGGCAGGAAGCCGCCGGAGATGGAACCGACGAGGCGGTCACCGGCGAGCAACGGCGCGCCGGAATCGCCCATCATGGC
The DNA here is from genome assembly GCF_030227355.1 of Corynebacterium sp. MSK310. Classification (NCBI taxonomy): domain Bacteria; kingdom Bacillati; phylum Actinomycetota; class Actinomycetes; order Mycobacteriales; family Corynebacteriaceae; genus Corynebacterium; species Corynebacterium sp. MSK310. Next base: position 136,344 of record NZ_JASPFZ010000004.1, on the reverse strand, counting down.
ACAGACCTGGTTGACATGGATGCTTTGTGCCTGCTGATAGGTCATACCGCAGGTCTTGCCGGTGGCAACACCCTGCTTGCACACGGTCTCACCCGGGTTTACGGTCCCGCCCATGGAGTTAACGGTAACCCCGTTGTAGGTGCGGGTGACCTCTGCGTTAGAGCCGAATTCGATAACCGAATAATCTAGCTCGTCGTTCTTGGACACGATGGTGCCCGTCGGGCCAATGTGATCGGAATCGGCCGAAATAATGGCATCGCCCTCATTGCCGCAGTGCCCCGCGGTCAGCCCCACCTTGCGGCCAGCATCGTCATGACCGGCAACGCTCAAGGTGCACATGGTGTCACCATTGATGTAGATGGGAGTTCCAGGGCCATAGAGGGACTTGCCTTGGTTCATGGCAACATCGGATTCCTCAGGAATGCGCGGGGCATCGAACAAGGACCCCGGCACGCGGTGCAGAACAAAATCTGCATCGGGCTTGCCTGCGGCTACCTTGGAAAATCCATCATTTTTCCACTGGTAGTTGGGATTATTACCCAGTGGCTTTTGCTCTACCTGGGTAGCTTGTTCCAGCAGCCCGAAGGGATTCGGGGTCGTGGCCGGCTCCGCATACTGAGCCCCCTGCTGGACCTTATTCGCCACCGTATCGTGCGCGTTCTGCACCGCGGAATCTACGGTATCGGTGACCTGCTTATCCACCTCTGGGGTCTCAATGCCAAAGTCCGCGAGACCTTCGCGCACGTGGTTGATTAACCCTGCCGAGTCAATATCCGGTTGGGGCAATTCTTGGGCGCCTGCTGCCGGGGAGCCCAAGAAAAACGCACCAGCGAAAGCCGAGCCCACCAGGACTTTCTTTAGGTGCGGAATGCGAAGCATCAAAGTACCTTCTTTCAGTTGTCAAGATCGTGCTAGCTAAATCCTGACATGAATCTCGTGTGAAAGCAGCTCAGTCCTGTGACTGTTTCCAAGCCGTTACCGTTCTTTCAGGTTTCGGGGGTGATCACACTATTAATCCGTACCCAAAAACTTTTCGATGCCCTATTCTTCACCCCATGAGGTCCCCACAGATTAGCGCTGAGACTTAAGATGCCAGAGCCGCTTTCTTATTCCGATACCGCCGGATTTCCGCAGCTGCACATGAGCAGGGTCATCGACGCCGATTTCGATACCGCAGCCCACCGGCTCTTTCGCTGGGGCATCCAGCGCAGCGGCCTATTCCGCGTGAGCCCCACCCACCCAGTCGTACAAGAAGGCGCCGAGGTCACCATGGGCCTTGGCCCGTTTGATTTCCGCTGCCGCGTGGTCGAGACCTTCGCCGACGATGGCCGCTGCGGCTTTACCTACGGCACCTTGCCCGGACACCTCGAGCGCGGCGAGGAAACCTTTACCCTAGAGCGCCTGCGCGATGGGCGGACGCTGCTGCTTATCGATGCCACCTCCGAGCCCTTCCTGCCCTTCTTGCGCCCGCTTGTCGATATCCCCCGCCACCTCCTCATCCGCCGGTTCTACCTGCACGCGCTGGACTAGCACGACAGCACAAAAGGCCGCTGCCCCTCCCCCTACCGGAAAAGCAGCGGCCTACGCGTAGTTAACTACTTATGCTTCTCATCGAGGTTATCGCGAGCCTCGCGCACAACGTCTTTCACGCGGTCAAAGAAACCGCCCTTCTTGCCGGATCCGTCCTGGTATTCCTGTGCTTTGTCTTCCACGAAGTCCTTAGCGCGGTTGATGGCTTCTTCAACGACATTGCCGGCCTCGGTGACCTTGTCCTTCAAGTCATCGAAGTCATCGCGTTCATCATCTGCCACATCCTCTTGCGGCTGCTCTGGTGCGGTGCCGATGTGTTCTTCCTCGGCCTCGCCCACCACATGCTGTGAGGGCTCATAGTCCGCGTTGTCCTCATCCAGCTGTTCCTGCAGGTCCGGTTGCTCGGACGCGGCGGCGACGTGTTCTTCCTCAGCACCAGTAACGACGTGGTTCTTCGGCTCGTAATCACTCTGGGTCACGGAATCGTTCTGCTCATCCGCGTTCGCCGCTGCAGCGGCACCGGCAGCAGCTGCGGCTCCCGCGACACCGGCTCCCGCTGCAGCAACCTTGCCGGATTCAATCTTGTTGCCCTCGGCATCAGTCGATGCCAGGTAAGTAAACTTCTCGCGGTCCACGTCTACTTCGTGCCCAAGGGCGCGTGCAGTTTCTTTAGCCATTGCTTTGTACTCCTTAACTAGATCTATTCTTTCCTATCCTAGCGTTCCAGAAAGTTAAGGTGCATGCACGGGGAACCGGTATTGGAAAACCGGAAGGCTCTTTTGCGCGATTTAAGTGCCCATCCCAGCAGATAGAGGTACGGCTGAGCGTCAGGCTGTCCAAAACAACCGCGTTTCGCCAAAAATCGGGCCGAAAAATGGACAAACGCGGTTGTTTTATACGCTTTCCGCTCTTTACCGCAACGATCTCGCCAAAATTAGCGTGCAATAGGCACGCGTGCACTAGACACGCGTGTACTCTGCATGTATTCTGCTGGCATGGACACTCCAAGCAAACAAGTCGCCGACGCACTGGGACTCCTTTCCCAGCGCAGCCTCCGCCGACGCATGTACGCCCACCTCACCCAGGGGCTCGGTGAAGAAATCAATGAATCTACGTATTTGGTACTCAGCGGCCTAGACCGCTGTGGTCCCTCCACCCCAAAAGAGCTCGCCACCGTTATCGGCTTAGACCGCTCGGTGGTATCCCGCCACGCCTCGGCCTTAGAAAAAGCCGGGCTCATCGCGCGCGCTACCGATCCCCGCGACGCGCGGTGGATACAACTGTCGCTAACCCCACTGGGCCAAGACAACGTCGCCGTAATGCGCTCACGCCTGACCCAAAAATTGGAAGAATTCCTCGCCCGCTGGCCGGAGCCCGCGCAAGAACAATTCGCGGAAATGCTCACCGCCCTCACCCACGACGGACCATTCGCCCCTTAACCCACACACCTCCATCACTATCTCCATCATGACCACACCTCACCACGCCATGTGCGCACGCGCACACACTCCGAAGGGAACCCCTCATGCAGGAAGAAGAAAAACTCGACCCCCAGACTAGGCGGGTCGTCATCGCCCTAGTCTTCGGCTCAATTTTGCCGCTGCTAGATATCAGCATCGTCAACGTCGCCATTCATTCCATTGGCGAGGCTTTCAACGCACCGATAGTTCTCGCCCAATGGGTCATTACCGGCTACGGGTTGGCCTCTACTATGGTCATTCCACTCAGCGGCTGGGCAACGCGCCGCTTCGGCGCCAAAAATCTCTGGATTACCGCGCTGGCAGTCTTCACCGTCGCTTCAATCCTGTGCGCGGTCTCTACGCATATAGACATGCTCATCGCCTTTCGCATCCTGCAGGGATTCGCGGCAGGCTTCTCGGTGGCGGTGATGCAGACGCTCATCGTCACCAATGCCGGGAAGGACCAGGCCACACGCGCCATCACCGCAATCGGCCTACCGGCGGTCATTGCGCCTGCGATTGCCCCGCTACTGGGCGGGCTGCTTGTCGATGCCATCGGCTGGCGCGCCATCTTCCTCATCAACGTTCCCATCGGCATCACCGCGATTGCCCTTGCCGTGCACTATCTAGAACGAACCCCAGCAGACCCTACAGCCCAGCTTGACCGCACGGGATACCTCTTGCTCGCCCCCGGTTTGCTCACGGCGGTCTATGGCTTTACCACCATCGGGCACATGAGCTCCTGGGCAAGCGGAATTCTCCTCATCGCCAGCGCGGGGCTGATTGGATATTTTGTGCTACATGCGCTCCGGGCGCCTTCGCCGCTTATCGATGTCCGCTTATTTACCCACGCTTCCTTTTCCTCAGCGTGGGCAACACTGGCCATTGCAAGCACCGTGTTTTATGGCGGACTGTTTCTCATTCCGTTGCACTACCAGAGCAACTACGCCTACACCGCACTGCATGCGGGACTTCTGCTGGCCCTACAAAGCGTGGGCGCCTATTTCAGCCGCTCGGCATCGAAAAAATTCATCGCCCGATGGGGTACGCGGAAGACTGTCTACGTGTGCATTGTCGCCACTATTATCGGAACGCTACCTTTCGCTTTTCCCACCGGCCAGGCGGCAGGCTGGCTCATCCTTCAAGGCTGCGGGCTATTCGTGCGCGGCGGCGGCATCGGAGCCCTTACGGTGCTCACGATGTCCGCGACCTACCACGGCTTAACCAAAGATGAAGTCGTCCATGCCAGCGCTGCAGGCCGCATAGCGACCCAACTTGGCAGCGCACTCGGTGTGTCAGTCTGCACGGTGCTGATGACCCTTACCCACGGGGTCGGCTGGACGACCTTCGCCTACTTCACCGTGTTCACCACACTTATGGCTGTAACGGCCACCCGGCTCCCGCGTGGAACCGTAGTCCGGAAATAAATGGTGAAGCTCGAGGCGTTTGTCCCACCGAGGCTCCTCTTTAGGAATTCGGTTCTGCCTCCAGGACGAAAAGGTGTTTACCCCAGCCAACAGCCGTGGCAGAAGAAATTAGAGCGCCGCTATCAGCGACAACAGCGCTGACATCTTCTTGTGTCGGCACCTTCGTGCCGAACATGGAAAGCCTCACCAAGTCCTCTTCATAGGAATGCTCATCGCCCCCGGTTTCCTCCAGAACCTCGGAAAGGATATAAGCCCGATGGAACGCATCTCCGTGAGCGGCGCGGTCTAATTGGGCAGTCACCTCTGCGTTGCCAAAGACACTCCAGGGATCAATGAAGACTACATCAGTTGCCCACGCATAGTCCGCATCAGTGGGATTAAAGCCAGTTCCATCGCCACTCGTTTCGCACCGTTCACGAGAAGCTCCTGCGATTTCCCGTAGCACTGCTTCCGAGGAAGCATCGGTGATAACCCTGCTCTGAGCATGCTCACATCGCCGGAGAATTTCATCTGCATATACTGCACTGCCCTGCCCAACGATAAGGACGCGAGCCCTTTCATCGAGATAATGCTGCAGTTCCTTTGCCGCGGAAGGAGCAGTCCACCCAGCGCTCACATTCTTTTGCTCAAAGCGTTCGGCTGCCAGTTGCGGGTCCTGGCCAAGATATTCTGACCACGGCAATCCCCTCTCGCCTTGCGGAGCCGCCTCACCGGTACGAAGGCTGTGTTCAAGGCGCATCAGTGCCATCGCCTCAAGATGCGCAGGCCCGCTTAGCCAACGCACCACCTTTGAATCCGGGTCCGCCAGTTCCAGTCCCATTGCGGTCAAGGTGAAGGTGGACTCGCTGACTTCGACGAGTTCAAGAGCAGCTAGGTAGCGGATAAACCTCCGCAACGCCTCCTCGTGAAGTTCTGTCGCAGCAGCAAGGGCAGGAACTGTTTTGGCACCCGCATCGATCTCTTGAAAGAGCCCTAAACGTACGGCAGTGCGAAGCGCAAAGGCTGAATTCAACTCACCCAAATCATGGATATTGTGCAAAACACTATTACTACTGTTCGTCGCACTTTCTTTGCCGTCTTTCCGGCTAGTACGCCGCCAGTAGCCTGTAATTTCCTGATGCTCAGGGGCAATTCCGGAAGCTTTGAACAAACGCCGCAGTGTTTTCAGCCGGGACGCCTCCCCCGCCGCCCATACGTATGCTTCACCACTAGGCAATCGTGAATCAGCAGTCTCTTCAAAAAGCGCACTAGTCTTTGCTATGAAGTCGTCGCCCTGGTCACGTATCGCCCAGTGGACGTGAACTGAATCTGGAATGTCTAAGTCTTGAATATCAGCGCTCGTCGGAACCTCTATCACCGCAACCACATCATGCCCTGTCGGAAGTGATTCCAGGCAGCGGCCGATGGCTGGGAGCGCGGTCTCGTCTCCCGCCAAGAAAAGCCAATCGGTATGCGTGGGTAACTGCGCACACGACTTTGGACCTGCCACAAAAATAGCGTCACCGATCCGGACATTCTGTGACCAGTTTTCAGCCAAGCCCACGCCATGGCGAGCGAAATCAATTGCTAACCGCCCGTTAACAGCGTCAAAGTAGCGAACCGTGTATGTGCGGAAGAGATTTTTAACAGTTTCTGGCCACAGGAGGTTGCCATCGTTTTGGGCGATTGGGTGCGGCCGCTCTCCAGTTTCCGGATCTGGGAAGATGAGCCGAACGTCGTCATCAAAACCATGGCTTAACAATGAAGGAACGGAAATGCCATCGCGTTCATGCTCCTGGAGCTGTTCCCCGCTGAACGTAATTCGCCGCATGGATGGCGATATATCTTCGATATCTTCCACGTATAATTCCCGGTAAGAAATTGGATAAATTTCCCTGCTCCGGCTGTTCCTTGGCATTTTGAGACCATTCCCCTCTCGGTTTTGATGGCTTTTAATTCACTTTGTTCGATGGCCTAAATTTTCTTATTAAGTTGTTACTAACGCTTTGAACACCTTTCCCAACACCAAGCATTTCCAGCTCACCTAGAGACCTTTTAACGCGGCCATCGTGCTGCGCCGATGGGTGAATATGCGGAAAGCCTGACGTCGGTTTTCGTTGCCGGAAAGGCAAGAACGGACGCACCACTGCCTTGGATACAGTCTTTTAGAGAGAACGCCTTCCGATAAATCGAAAGGCGTTGACGACTACCTGCTGCAACGATCTGAGCCCCATCTAGCAGGCGTCGGAGTTGAGCAAACCTTGACTACTTTCCAACCTTTTCCAGCGTCGGCATCGTCTTGTCCAGGACCCAAGCTCGGCTCAGGCTCGTTGGGGTGTTGAGTCCAGCGACGACCGCCTCATCACCAGCGAGAGTCGCACCGGATTTTACCTGCGGCAAATCTTTGTATCCCGGAGTATTTTCAACTTCTTCGATTGAGCCGGTGCGGTTATAAATGACCATAAAATCAGCGGCCAGGTAAGATACGTTTTCCGGAGAAAGCGTGACGCGGCCTTTATCAACTGGGACCGATCCGTCAGTCAGCTTATCCGGAAACTTCATACCCAGGTCGTAGATGAAGGATGCACCCGGATCCTCAGGGTCTGCAACGGCACCAAAGGATCCCTGGGCGAATTGAGAAACAATGCCGGTTTTACCAGAGAGGTTTGGCAGTTTTTCCTTCACATCAGCGAAACGCTTCTGATCCTCATCAATGGCTTTCTTCGCTTCGGACTCCTTATTGAATATCTTGCCCAAAGCTTCTAGCTGTGCCTCCCAGCCAATCCCCTCCCCTTTATTGGAGATGCCGCCGAGGGTCGGTGCGATGGCTGACAATTCTTTGTAATTATCTTCAGATATTGTCCAATAGTCACCAACGATGAAGTCAGGTTCGATTGCCGCAATTTGTTCTTGTGGCAGAGTTTTGAAATCTGCCTGATCGATCACCTTGACACCATCGAGCTTCCCCTCGCGCCAGGGTGAGTTCTTATCTTTTGCATTCTGCACGACGGCTGCTGGTTTAATTCCAAGTTCCAGCAGGTTATCAACAGCCGGCCCCACGGCAACCACATTTTGTGGATTGGCCGGATACGTATCCGTACCCCGTGCATGCTCAATGGTCACGTCTTCTGCAACTTTGGAAGTTGCCGCTTCATCGGTTGAATCGTTCGACGAGCATCCTGACAAAACCAATCCGGCACAGATTGCGGCTGCGATAGTTGACCGCGCTCTCCTCTTTACTGACATCCTTTTTCCTTAAAGTCGGTTTCCTGAAGTTGTCCTCAACGTCTTCCACTGGATTTCCCAAAGACCCACAGGCAACTTTTAGGTTAGGTTAGCTTTACCTACACCACATTGCAATAGTGCTCCGCTGCAAATCGGTACAAAATTCCATTAACCAGCCTTGTCTAGACGGAAAACCATCCCCGTAGAGATTGAACTTCTTTCCCATCTGCAATCCAAGGGCAAAAAGCTCTTCTATGACCACTTCTCCATTCCTAAAATGCCCAGCATTCAATATGTCAATAACATTAGGGTTGACTAACCTAACTTGCGGCACATATATTTGTGTCTCACCTAACACTTCGCAAGTTGTCAATGACGTTCAACTGCGAAAATTCAGTCGCTAGCTCAGCGTGGGACACAAATGGGAACAAGTGTTTTCTTTGAAGAAACGGGAGGACTTCAACAGCAAGCCAATCGCCTGAAACTATCGCCTCTTCGTTTTATGGACCTGACTCCTAGACAAGCCGGTCCGGTTCTAAACAACACAGGTCTCACCGCACAGAACAGGATTTTCCTACTGACCACTATGGATATTCATTCCAGTTTCAGCATTAACGGCACCCAACTACCTCGAAGCCGCACCTATTCGCGACGCGTTGCGGGACTCATACTGTGTTTGGTGCTGCTCGTCCTCGGAGTTTGTTTGAGTATCGCTGTCGGAGCTAGAAGTATTCCGCTAACCGATGTCATATCTACTCTCAGAGAAGTTCCTTCGCACCGTGCAACTGCTCTAAACTTTGAACAGCGCGTACTCTTCGAGCTCCGTGTGCCGAGGACCTTGATCGCAATCGTAGTGGGCGCTTCTCTCGGAGTAGCTGGCGCTTTAATTCAAGGCCACACCCGAAACCCGCTCGCCGATCCAGGCATTCTTGGGGTCAACGCTGGTGCCGCCTTAGCAGTAGTTTCCACTTTCGCAGTCTTTGGATCGATCAGTATGTTTGCAACAACTGTGGCTGCCTTCTTGGGCGCGGTAAGTGCAACCATCATTGTCTTCGGCCTGGGACGCATCAATGGAGGCAATGCTAGTCCGCTCACTCTTACACTTAGTGGCGCAGCCTTGTCTGCCGTGTTGAATTCGATCACTACAGGCCTCATTCTGGCAGAAGAAGCCAACCTGGACCGTATGCGTTTTTGGACCGTAGGTTCGGTAGCGGGTCGAGGTCTAGATGTCTTTTGGGGAGTACTTCCATTCGCAGTCTTGGGCATCGTCTTAGCCTTTGCTTCAGCCCCAGCTCTAAACTTACTTAACCTAGGAGACGATGTAGCTCAATGTCTCGGTGTTCGAACCGATCGGGCTCGCCTCTTCGGTATGGTCCTAATCTCTTTGCTTGCGGGGGCTGCGACCGCTATGGCAGGACCAGTTGGGTTCATTGGCTTGATAGTGCCGCATTTGGTTCGTGCCATCACAGGTCCTGACTATCGGTGGATTTTGCCGTATTCCGCCCTATTAGGTGCCACGTTGATGGTACTTGCTGATGTCATTGGCCGAATCATCGCACGTCCAGGCGAGTTACCGGTAGGAATCGTCGTCGCTTTTATCGGCGCCCCTTTATTCTTCGTGCTCGTCTTCCACCGGAAGGGGGTAGCGCTATGAGTAGTGACCGCCATTCCGTCCCCGGCCGCCCTGCCTTCCGCATTGGCACAAAACTATTAGAACTCTCAGTTGTTTGGCGCCCGTGGCAATTATCTACCACTTTCATTCTGGCTATACTGGCTCTACTTCTTGTGCCTTTTTCTATCATGCTGGGAGATTATCCGATCTCTTTCGGCCGAATACTGGAAGTTATTGTCAGCGGCCAAGGCACTCGACTGGAGAAACTAGTAGTCTTCGAATGGCGAATGCCGCGTGCTCTCACTGCGCTTACAGTAGGTTGTGCTCTTGGTCTCGCTGGAGCTTTAACACAATCGGTAACCAGAAATCCGCTCGCCAGTCCTGACATTTTAGGCATAACCGCCGGCGCCTCAGCAATGGCGGTTACGGTTATCGTCTTCGGCTCGGGTACCGGCATCATAGGCTGGTTGGCCGGCATCGGAGTCCCATTGGCCGCTTTTATCGGAGCAGTCAGTACAAGCGTCGTCGTGTGGATTCTTTCCTGGAAAGGAGACGCAAACCCATTCAGGCTCGTGCTCTCGGGCATAATCATTACCTCGCTGTTGTCTGGTTACATCAGCTTCGCCATGATTCGTGCCCAATTGCACGATGCCTCCGTCGCTCAATTTTGGCTGACTGGCTCACTAGAACGAGCAAATTGGACGACTACTTTTCCAGTAGCCATTGCAATAATAATGTCTGCGCCATTGCTCGGATGGGTTAGTTACCAACTACTGCCCACGGCGCTCGGCACAGACATGGCACAGGCACTCGGTTCTCGTGTCAATGCGGTGCAATTCTCCGTACTTATACTCGCCGTAGCATTAACTGCCGTTGCGGTCTCCGCAGCAGGCCCCATTGGCTTTGTAGCCTTTGTCGCTCCCCAATTAGCACTTCGTATCTGCCGTACCGCAACACCACCGCTGCTAGCCTCCGCCTTTACTGGAGCGATTCTTTTACTCGGCGCAGACGTCGTCATTCATGCTCTGTTGGGGATCGAGCTTCCTGTTGGAATCGTTACTTCGATAATTGGGGGCCTGTTTTTACTCTATTTACTCGTCCAGCAAAATCGGAAGGTCCAATCAGTTTAATGTCTGACCCATTAATCACTTCGCGCACAGCAATTACGGCATCAAACCTCACTGTAGGATACGCGCGCAACACTCCGATCCTTGAAAATATTGATGTAGAGCTCCCCAAAGGCAAAGTTACTACGATTGTTGGTCCCAACGGGTGCGGAAAATCAACCCTCTTACGCAGCCTCGCAAGGCTGTTACCCATAGAAAGTGGCACCGTAATGTTAGGTGAGCGCGATATCACTGAGCTTCGCCGAAAGGATGTGGCCACAAAAATTAGTGTGCTGCCACAGGCTCCCATTGCGCCAGAGGGTTTACTTGTATCCGATCTTGTCGCTCGCGGGCGCCATCCACATCAATCATGGCTGCGCCAATGGTCAGCATCGGATGAGCAGGAGGTTTATTCCGCGCTCACACAAACCGGCTCCCTGCAATTTGCTGAACGCTCCATTAATGAGCTTTCCGGTGGCCAACGCCAACGAGTGTGGATTTCCATGGTTCTAGCTCAAGACACAGAGATTATGTTCCTCGACGAGCCCACAACATACTTAGATTTGGCGACGTCCATCGAAATTCTCGAGCTCATTCGTTCGCTGCGAACTAAGCTGGGGCGCAGCATCGTTATGGTTTTGCATGACCTCAACTTGGCTATTCGATATAGCGACCATTTGATTGCAATGAACCAAGGTAAGATTCTTATAACTGGGACCCCAAGGAGATCATTTCTCCTCAATTACTTCTCACCGCATTCAACTTAAACGCCTTAGTTATTGAAGATCCGGTTACAGGAGGCCCACTCGTTGTCCCCTCTGGCGCTAATATCTAGCTACGCCGCACCCCCATGCACGCCTACAATTCGCGGCGGGCTTAGATCGAAAATATAAAAAGACCTTCACCCGTGCTTTCCACTGGTGAAGGTCTAAAAATTGGAGACAAAAGCTGAGTTGGAAACCACTGCCTCCAATTAAAGGAGCTTCGAATACTTATACGTGAGCCAAAAGAGTGTTAGCAATGTACTCGGAGCCTGCATCCGACGGATGAATACTCATGTTGTAGTTCGGCGTCGTGGTATCAATCAAGCCGGCGACCCAACGCTCGGCATCTGGAGCACACGTATCATGGCCGCGAGCGCCATCAATCATGTCAACGTAGGTTGCCCCAATTGAATTAGCTGCCTCAATTTGGTTATCACGGTTCCAATTTTCGACATCCCGCAGGATTGGGACGTAAATACCGCCCGGGCGGTTCGGGATCACATTGACCGCGCAGAGCGTTGCGTGTTCACGATCCACGGTAGGTAGTGCGCCCGATACAACGATCTTTGCTCCCGGTGCTGCGCGGTGAATCTTATCGCCAGCTTCCCGCAGACGGTTCACATAGTTATCGTGGACGTTTTTCGGGACATCCGGAGACCTCTTCAACACATCGAAGTTATACGGACCGTAGTCATTCATTCCTACAGCGATGACGACGGTGGAGTCATTGCGGATGTCGCCATTGGCAATAGCCCGGTCCAAGCGTTGATTCATGGTATTGGACGTCTGAGCGGTGCAGGACCAATCAGCCAGTGGTCGATTCGTCTTTGCGGCTAGCTTCCGCGGCCAGTTATTAGGCGCCTGAAGGCACCCCTCGCGCTGGGGGTAATTATCGGTTGCGCCAGGAACCCCGCGGAAGGTATTTCGGACTTGGTCAGGGTTGGCGGAGTAGGAGTCTCCGAGCGTAACGAGATTACCGGTCGGTGCGGCTGACGCGACACCGGAAAGACCTGTAGCGAGCATGACTGCTCCGCAAGCTGCAGCAATGTATTTGCTCACAAGGCGCATATTTGCGTTCCCTTTCAATCAAAAAATGAGTTACTTTTCTAGCCGTCCGATAGATAACTGCTCGTATTAAGAGTGTCATTGGCATCGATATACACAATTTATAAATAGCACCCATCGGCGAACATGTTTACGGCTATAACTATAGCGAACCCGCCCAGTGGATGCATACTTTCATACTTTTATCTCAATCCATTAGTATTTTCACTCGCGCTTCTCACGAAACTCCAGAATAAATAATTTATTTTCAATATAAGTGCGATCTATCACTACTGGAGACTGCAACATTACAATTTGGGAGTTTCTGGTAGGAAGTTACCGCACTTTTACTCTCATTTTAATTCCCAAATCCAGTCGCGAGATCCAAATCATATGCATCGGTCCCACATGTACCTGTAGCCCGCCAAAACGGCTGATGTAGTTTCGGTAGCTTCTGAGGAATCTGCAGACCCGCCCTCGGTCCACCAGCCTTCTTTGGCAACGGTTTCCCAACCGAATACTCACACTTCATAGGAATCAGAAAAGGACCCATGAAATGACAAAAGGTGCCCAGCCGATGACACAACACAAAACAACACGTTTTCTCGTTTAACCCTGTCGTCTAGGCCGCATTCAGCTCCACAAGGCATAAATAAAAGCCCTGACCAGAACTTAATCTGGTCAGGGCCTGGAAGTTGGTAGCGGGGGCAGGATTCGAACCTACGACCTCTGGGTTATGAGCCCAGCGAGCTACCGAGCTGCTCCACCCCGCGTCGAGATGACTTCCATCATCTGCGCTTGAACAGTTCATTAATACTTAATGTATTCGCTCTGTCCCGGCGACTTCTGTAACTATACAGACAGGAAGGCACCTACCCAAATCCCCTGGGTAGGTGCCTTATTTCCTGAGTTTCGAGTGTAAGAAGTTGGAGGTTTTAGCCTTCGGACTTCTGGTAGGACTCGACGGCCTTATCCAACTCATCTAGGGCGCGGCCGTACTCTTCAAAGGAGCCATTGCGGGCATCCTCCAGGCCCTTCAGGGCCTTGTTGATGTCCTCGATAGCGCCTGCTTCATCGGAGGAACGAGGGGCCGAAGCCGGAGCGGATTCCTCAGTAGATTCCTTCTTCTCGTCCTTCTTGTCCGCAGAAGAGCTGTCCTTATCGGCATCGTCGTCGCCGGAGTCGCCCTCGATCTCTTCGATGTCCTGGGCGGACTTGGCGTCGATTCCCACCTGCTCAAGGGCATCACCGATAGTCGGTGCGTAGCCCACGCGGCCCTTGTAGGACACGAGCACACGCAGCAGCTTCGGGAAGGCGGATGCCTGATCCTTGCGCTGCGAGTAAATCGGCTCGAGGTAGAGGATCTCGCCGCCGCCGACCGGCAAGGCCAGCAGGTTACCGTTGTGCAGATCGTTGGTGCCTTCCCACAGGGTGCGGTCGCGGGCAACCTGGTCAGAAGACATCATGGCGTCCTGTGCCTGCTTCGGACCCTGGGTCTGCGTATTGGTTGGCAGCACGCGCACGGTGATATCGCCGTAGGTATCCGGATCGGAAGATACCGCCATGTGTGCGGACAGGAACTCACGGTTCAGACCACGGTACGAGGTGGTCAGCTGGAAGCTCGGGTCGCCGGTTTCCGGATCGGCAGCCATCACGTAGTACGGCGGCTGGTTCAGGTCACGGGATTCCTCTGCGGTCGGGTCATTCGGTACGGACCAGAAGGCGTCGTTATTGAAGAAGACGTTCGGGTCATCAACGTGGTAGCGGGCCAAGAGGTCGCGCTGCACCTTGAACATGTCCTCTGGGTAGCGGAAGTGCTCGCGCAGCTCATCGGAGATCTCGGATTCCGGCTTCACCACATCCGGGAAGACACCTTCCCAGGCCTTGAGAACGGGGTCTTCCTTGTCGAACTCGTAGAGGTCCACGCTGCCGTCATAGGCATCCACGGTCGCCTTCACGGAGTTGCGGATATAGCCCACCCGGTCATTGACCAAGCGCTGGGTTGTGCCATCGGGGTTGAGGGCGTCCTGGGTGGCATCGGAAAGCGAAGCGCGCTGCGAGTACGGCAGGGAGTCCAGGGTGGTGTAACCATCGACGATCCACTTCAGATGACCATCAATAACGGCCGGGTAGGTAGCGGAATCGGTGGTCAGCCATGGGGCAACCTTCTCCACGCGCTCGCGGGGGTCGCGGTCATAAAGCAGCTTGGATTCGCTGCCCACGCGGTCCGAAAGCAGGAAGTTCAGCTCGCGGTACTTGGCGGCATACATGGTGCGGTCAAAGAGATTGCCAATCTCAACGCCGCCCTCACCGTCATAGGTGTAGTTGGTGCTATCGGTGTCGTACTCCACTGGGTTCTCGCCGGTGGTACCGGTAATGGCGTAGTCCAAGTTATCTGCGGCACTAGCGATGACCGGGCCGTAGTAAATGCGTGGCTGGTCTACCTTGATGCCCAAGGACTTCTCGGCATCTTGGGTCTCGCCCTCACCCTCGGACTCGCCGGCCTGGGTCTGTAGGTCAGAGACGGTGAAGATGGGGTAACCACCGCGGGCGGAACCGGCATCGCGGGCAACCTCGTCGACGGTATTGGCCTGCGCGGCCACGAAACCATTGCCGTGGGTATACACAGTGTGGCGGTTGATCCAGTCGGACTGGTTTTCGCGCAGCTCATTCGGGTCCAACTCGCGCGCCGCAACGACGAAGTCGCGCATCTTGCCATCGATTTCGTAGCGATCCATGGACAGCGTTTCTGGGAAACCGTAGAAGTTCTTCAGCTGCTGCATCTGGGTAAACGTCGGCGACAAAATCTCTGGATCCAGCAGGCGCAGGTTATTGATGGTGGCGTTATCGGAGGCAACCTTGTCATCCGATACGTTATCGCCGCCCCAGTTTTCCTTGTAGGTCACGTGGTCATCTGTAAGCCCATAGGCATACCGCGTAGCCTCAATGTTGCGGGCGATGGACTCGTTTTCCTTGGCCTGGCGGTTTGGCTGCACCGAGAAGCGCTCCATCAGCAGCGGCCATGCCTGACCGATGATCAGGGAGGACGCGAGCATGAGCACGACGGCGAGGCCAGGGATGCGCAGGTCCTTGATGACGATGGCCATAAAGAGCGCAATAGCGACGAAGACGCCGATGATCATCAAAATGATCTTGGCGGGCAGGTAGGCGTGGATATCCGTGTAGGAACCACCGGTAAACAGGTCGTGCTCCGAATACAGCAGCCCGTAGCGCTCCAGCCAGTAGCCGGCGACCTGGGCCACCATCCACAGCCCGGCCGTAATGGCAAGCTGCAGGCGCGCCGCGCGGGAGATGGAACCGCGCACGCCCGCGGCCTTATTGCCAATGCGGATTCCGCCCAAGATGTAGTGGCCGAATAGGGCAATGAGGAAGGCGAGCACGAGCAGGATGGACAGGGTGTTAACCACCATCTGCAGCACGGGCAGGCTAAAGGCATAAAAGCCCAAGTCGTGGTGGAATTGGGGGTCCTGTACGCCAAAGTCCTGGCCGTTGAGGAATAGCATCACATCGCGCCAGTGGGATTGGCCAATAAAGCCTGCGATTATACCCACGATGGCCGGGATGACCTCGAAAAGCACGCCCATGGATTTCTCAATGGACTGGCGGTACTGATAGACCGGCGAATTCAGATCCCCCACATCCAGGGAATCGGGGCGTCCGCGCCAGGCAAAGAACCCGGCTGCCCACACCACTGCGGCTGCAACGAGTCCGAAGATGATAAAGAGGACTATGCGCGCAATAATCGCAGTGGTAAATACGCTGCGGTAATCAATGGAGCCAAACCACCTCCAATCCGTGTACATGCCCACGAGCATGGGGCCGAAGAATAAGAGGACGGCAATGATGGCCGCAATAATTGCCGCGACCTTAGGAGGCCGCTTCAATGGGGCGGCTGGTGTGGATGACCCTAGGGACAACGCCAGCTCCAATCAAATAGTGCGAATATTAAACATGTAGACTTTTCCCAGTTTAAGGAATCAATACCCAGATAACGAATAAGGATGCCTATGAGTTCCCCCGAATTATCACAGCCAGCTTTAAACCGCGCTATGACGGAGGCCGTGGATTTCGTCCACGCTGAAGGTTGGGACGCCCGCCCCACCATCTTCGCGCTTGTTCCCACCCACCTAGTGGCGGACCAGCTAGCGGCCATGGATGAGGAAACCGCGTCCCCGCTGACCCTTATCGTGCAAGACAACGTCCCGGAAAACATCGAGCCAGGCTCCGAGGAATTGGCTGATTACGTCTCCCGCTTGGCCTGGCCGCGCGAGGTCGCAGGCGCCATCTTGGCCCAGGAGATCAAATTCCGGGATACCTCCAGCGAGGACCCCTCCCCTCGCCCGGCGCGCCTGTATTCGGGTGCCCTGCGCGAGGAAGGAATTGAGACCACCTTGCTGCAGCTGCGGCCCACCGAAGAAGAGCTAGAGGCAGCAGGTCCCTTTGCTGAGGACGATATTCAGCTCCGCGGCGGCCCGCAGGTGGCCCCTGGCGTGATCGCCGCTTTGCGCTATGGCCTCAACCAGGATCCGGATGAACTAGACTAAGTGGCAATTAAGCCCGCAACCAAGGAGTTCTATACAGTGCGACGCCTTTCCTTCTCCCGCCGTTCTTCTGCCCGTACCGCTACCGCGGCGGCGCTACTAGGGCTCAGCGTGGCTGCGGCAAGTTGTTCCTCCGGTGCCGATGCGCCTGACGATGCCCCCGTAGAGACCACCTCTGCGGCCACCACCACAGCCTCTGAGAACGACGAGGAGTCCGCGGCATCGAGCACCGAATCCTCTACGGAGTCAGAATCAGCAGCCAAGGATGAGGACGAGGCTTCCGAAGAAAGCACCACCCGCGAGCCGAGCGCTAGCAGTGAGCTGGATAAGTTGGTGGCCAAGGTCTATGACGTTTATAAGTCGCTGGCGCCCAAGGACCTATTCGCCCAGTTTGAGCGCTGCGATTCCACCGGCGGGGATTCTTCCTACAATTGCTCCGGCCCTAAGGTGGGGCAATTCCAATTCTTTAAGTCCCACTCCAAGGCCTCCCAGACCACCCAAGTCCTTACGGAGTTGCGCAGCTCCCATGCCATCGAGGACGATGGCGATCGCGTCGTCGGCTGGTCTACGTTGGGCACCACCGCGGTTATCACCGTGGTGGATAATAAGGAAGGCTTGGTCATGCAACAGATGATTTCTTCTGACCAAGTGGACCCGGAGGAAAAGATCAAGGAATTGGGCCTAGTAAAGGACTAGGCCTCGGCCTTATTAGCTTTTATTAGCTGCATTCCTTGACGTCTTTGCCCGCTGCAAAGTCCTTCATAGCCGCCACGGCATCGTCGAGGTTTTCTACCTGCGCAATGGTCATATCGCCGTGGTCGCTGCCGGCCGCCGCTGAACAGTTGTCCTTAGGCGCCAAGAAGAGCTCGGCGCCTGCCTCGTGCGCGGCGGCGATTTTATGCTCGATGCCACCAATTGGCCCAACCTTGCTATCGGCCTGAATGGTACCGGTGCCGGCCACGAAGGTACCGCCGGTTAAGTCTTCATCGCTGAGCTTATCGATGACCGCCAGGGTAAACATCATGCCCGCTGACGGCCCGCCGATATCCTGCAGGTTATAGTTCACCGAAATATCGTCCTTGGGCTGCGATAGCATGGCTACTCCCAGCAGCGCCTTGCCCTTATCGTGCGGGTTTTCGCCCAATTCAATCTCTTCGCTGAGGTCTTTGTCCCCACGAGTGACGCTGATTTTTACCTTATCGCCAGGGCTTTTGTCCTTGATGATGTCTTGGACCTCGCTCGGCTCGGTGACCTCGGTGCCATCGACGGCGGTGATGACATCGTCCTTTTTAAGGTGTTCCGCGGCGGCGCCGTCCTCGATGACCTCGGCCACGGTGATTTTGACCGGCAGGTGCAAATAGTCCATCGCCGCAATGGTGGCTGCGGATTCAGATTGGGTAAAGGCCTGCTTATTGGATTCTTGGACCTCTTCATCGGTCATATTCTGCGGAATGACGGTATCGATGGGCACCAAAGTGTCATCGGTAAGCGCCCAGCGCCCCAGCGCCTGCGCCAAGGTCATATTGGTGCGCACGGACACAGTGGTCATATTGAGGTGACCACTGGGCTCATAGGTCTTCGGCGCCTGCACATCAACAACTTGGGTGCCATCAACCTCGCCCAGCGTATCCACGGTAGGGCCAGGGCCTTCGGCGGCATAAGGAACGGTCAGCGAGACATCGGTGCCCGGGATATGGTCAAGCGATACCAACGCACCGGTAAGCACAACGGGGATGGCACCCCAGGCGATGGTGCGGACGCGACGGCTAGCAGGAGAATTCACGAAGCAATAGCCTACAACCTTTGGCGTACTGTTCGCTGTCAGCGTTGCTGTGATCATGGAAACTTTCCGCACGGTGCCGGTAGATTGGAGCGCATGAGCAACGGATTCGGTTTTTCTTTCCCAAATAACGATGACGACGATAATGACGGCCGTCGTGACCAGAACCCGTTCGGCGCATTCGGCGGCGGTAATGGTGGCGGCCTCGGAGACATGCTGAACCAGTTCGGTCAGATGCTATCCGGCATGGGCTCGTCCATGAACTCGCCCCAGAACTCCGGGCCGGTCAATTACGACATGGCCAAGCGCATCGCCCTTCAGCAGATCCCCAAGTCAAAGAGCATCAGCGCGGAAGATTCCAAGGCAGTAGAGGAATCGGTGCGCTTGGCGGAGCTGTGGCTTGACGATGCCTCCATTCTCCCCACCGCTTCCGGTGCCACGCAGGCATGGGATTCCAAGCAGTGGTTGGAAGAAACCATGCCCGCTTGGGAGCGCATGGTCACCCCGGTGGCCCAGCACATGAACGATGCCCAGCTGGAGTCCATGCCGGAAGAGGCCCGCGAAATGATGGGTCCAATGACTAAGATGATGGGCCAAATGTCCAGCATGAATTTCGGTATGCAGCTAGGCCACGCCTTGGGCGATCTGGCCAGCCAGGCACTAACCGGCTCCGACTTTGGCCTGCCCATCGCCCCGGCCAATACGGTGGCGCTTTTGCCGCATACCATTCAGAAAGTCGCGCGCGAGCTCAACGTTCCTGGCCAAGAAGTACTGGTGTACATTGCCGCGCGCGAGGCCGCCCGCCAGCGCTTGTTCAAGCACGTGCCGTGGTTGGTAGAGCGCATCGTCTCCTCCGTGGAGGAATACGCCATCGGTTTGGTCATTGATACCTCCCACATTGAAGAGCTTGCCCGCGAGCTCAACCTAGAATCCGGCGATCCGCAGGCCATTCAAGAGGCAATGAGCAAGCTGCAGGGAATGGACCTCTCCCCGCGCATTACCTCCAAGAACACCGCTGCCGCATCAAGGCTAGAAACCCTGCTGGCCTTGGTTGAGGGCTGGGCCGAGCACGTCGTAAGCGAGGCCTTGGGCGATCGCATCCCCTCTACCTCCAAGCTCACTGAAGCCTGGGCGCACCGCCGCAGCACCGGCGGGTCTGCCGAGCAGGCTTTCAGCAAGGTCGTGGGCATCGAGCTCAACGCCCCCAAGGTGACCGAGGCCGCCGAGCTGTGGCGCCGCGCCACCGTTGCCGTGGGTGCAGAGAAGCGCGATAAGGCCTGGGACCACCCAGACTTCCTGCCCACCGCAGAGCACCTCGATAACCCGGCTGCCTTCATCGATTCCCTCTTGGATGACGAGCCGGATGAGGGTTTCGAGGAAGAATTTGCCAAGCTCGAAGAGATGCTCAAAAACGGCGAGGACTCCGAAAACAAATTCGAAGAGGACAAGGATTCTGCAGAGGACCAGGATTCCAAGGGCAGCGACGACGGTGCCGACAGCGACGAGAGCACCGATAAGGACAACGGCAGCGAGGATAAGTAGCTCGCGTTAACCGCCCCAGCGCTGGTAGGCCTCGAGGTAGCCCTTGGCCCGCTCGGCGTGGGGTGCTCTATCGGCCCACTGCCAGAAATCGCGCCCATGGCGCGGGATGAAGGTATGGGTCAGCTCATGGATGATGACCGAATCCAAAACATAATCCGGCACCTGCTGTAGCCGGTTGCTCAGCCGGATATCCGCGGTGGAGGTAGTACAACTACCCCACCGCGTATTTTGATTGCTCACCCAACGGATAGAGCCAATCCAAGCACGCCCTTCCAGGTACTGCGCGTTGAGCTGTTCGGCGCGCTGGAGGAGCGCCGCATCGGTCTTCGCCGCACCACCGGTTTTCTTTTCTAAGCGCGCGAGCATGTCCTGTACCGCCTCGTTTTCCTCACGGGCGGACATCCAGGCAGGAATGCGCACTTCCAATACCCCGGCCACCATGCGCGCCTGCACCGACTTTCGCCGCCGCGCAGAACGGATAACCTTGACCTCAGGGTGGTTACTTCCTGGTGGTTGCGTGCTCGACATGACAGGCCATTGTACCTGTGGTGCAATGGACCCACATGCGGCGCTAAGCCGTATTTGGGGTGATCGAGGGGATTCGGGGGAAGCAATGACTGCCTCACAAGGCACGACTCAACTTGTGACGTTGGCGCCAGGGTGTGGCGTATTTTGCCGCGAGGATTCCGTGGTGCAATTTGGGATGGATGCCACCCGGGTGGCGGTGGCGGAAACGGGCAATGCGCCGGGTATAGCGCGTGCTTTTGCCACCGCCCATCGGCCGGTCGACTCTTCCGACTTGGCGGCGCGGTTGGAAGCGGCCGGCTTGGATCGCGCTGCCGCCAGCAGCCTTATCGATGATGCCCTAGCCTATGGCATCCTCTGGCCCCTGCCACCGCATCCCAAGAAGCCTGAAACCATCATCATGCTGGGTGAGTCCCCGCTCGCTGTGGAGCTACGCGCCCGTTTGACGGCAGATGGATACACGGTGCGCATCCCCCTGGATGAGGACAATATCTTTTCCTATATCCACGACCTCGATGGGCTTTTTACGGTCCTTGGCATCGACCAGCTCCACTGCCCCATCGATTGCGCCAATGCGCTTGCCGGCACGCCGACGACCTGGCTGCCCATTTCTTTACTGGATAACCGCGGCATCATCGGGCCCCTGCGCGTAAAAGGGCAAGGCCCCTGCCCACTGTGCATTCACTTATTCCGCGTGGATGCGGATCCACAGTGGAGCACCATTGCCTCCCAGCTCACCAGCGTGCGCAGGCAGCCAGAAAAACTAGTCATCGATGCTGTAGCGGCCCAAGCACAGGTGGTGATTCGCCGCTTAAGCAAGCGCCCCTTACCACCAGGCGCGCCCACGGCCTTCCCACGGCCTGGGCAGCAATGGGAGGTAGACGTCTACGGCCGCCACCAGCAACGCACGGCGATCGCCCATCCGCGATGCCCGGTGTGCTTCGGCGGCAAGGTCAACCTGGCTACAGCCGCACAGAGCGAATGACCTCCAGGATTTGCTCGCCGTAGCGCTCCAACTTATTGGGCCCTATTCCGGAAATGGACAGCAGCTCCGCCTCATCTGCCGGCAGCTCTTCCGAGATGGCTTGCAGCGTGGCATCCGTAAAGATGACATAGGCCGGAACCTTTTCCTCACGGGCCACCTGCGCGCGCCACGAGCGCAGGGCGGAAAAGACCTCGTCATCGCCATTGCCCTCACAGTCTTCATGCCGGCCAATGACCTTTTCCGCCGGGGTCTCTAAAACCCCGCTGCATACGCGGCAGCGTTTCGGGCGGCGGGAGCGGCCACTCCCTGCAGAAGATTCCACGCCGGGCGCGATGCCGTCGAGGAACCGGGTGCGTTCCCGGGAGGCTCGCGAACCGGCGGTCTTCGCCAATGCCCACGACAGGGCCAGGTGCTCGCGGGCGCGGGTAATGCCTACATAAAACAGGCGGCGTTCTTCCTCAATCTGCTCATCGCCCGCCTTAATGGCGTGGTTGATGGGCATGAGTTTTTCGCTCAGCCCGACGAGGAAGACGGCGTCCCATTCCAAGCCCTTCGCCGCGTGCACCGTAGCGAGGGTCACGCCCTCCATGGCGGGGGCTTGCTTATCGGTGGAGCGGCGCCGCAGCTCACCCAGCACCCCATTGAGATCGATACCCGGGGTGGATTCCACGATCTTTTCGATCAAGCCCACCAGCGCGTTCAGCGATTGCCACCGCTCGCGGGCCTGCGCACCCTGCGGTTCGGTGGCGCTGAGCCCAAGCTCCACGAAGGCGGTCCGCGCAATCGCCACGGGGTCCTCCGGCAAATCATCGCGGCGCGTGGCGGCGATGAGCACGCGAATGGCCTCCAGAATCTCCGGGCGGCGGAAGAAACCTTCACCGCCGCGGACTTGGTAGACCACTCCGGCATCGGCAAGCGCCTGCTCGAACTGTTCCGACTGGGCGTTAATGCGGTACAAGATGGCAATTTCTGAAGCCGGCACACCCTGATTGAGCAGTGTCAGCACCTGCCCAGCCACCTCCTGCGCCTCATTTTCCTCGGACTCGTAGGCCTTGAACGTCGGCTCCGGCCCGGGCTCGCGCATGCCCTGCAGCTCCAAGCGGGTGCCCGCCGCGCGCCCCGTAGCCTTGCCGATGACCCGGTTCGCCAAATCCGTTACCTGCGGCGTGGAACGATAGTCGCGCTGCAGCTTGACGATGGTCCCGTCCGGATAGCTGCGCGAAAAATTCAGCAGGTACTCCGGAGATGCGCCATTGAAGGAATAGATGGTCTGGTTGGCATCGCCCACCACGGTGAGATCATCGCGATCACCCAGCCAGGCGTTCAGCACGCGCTGCTGCAGGGGCGTGACGTCCTGGTACTCGTCAACGACGAAGGTGCGGTATTGCTCGCGGAAGGTCTCCGCAATGGCTGGGACGTTTTCGATGGCGCCCGCGATGTGCATGAGCAGGTCATCGAAGTCCAGATGCATCATATCCGGCGTGGCTTTGGCCTTTTCGTAACGCCGGAAGGCCTCGGCCACCTTGGCGGCATCAGCCGGGGCGGTGCGATCCGTTTCCGCGATGACGCTCTCATAGTCCTCCGCGCTGACCAGTGCGGATTTCGCCCATTCGATTTCCGCCAGCACGTCACGGATCATGTCTTTGGAATTATCCAGCCCCACCGAGCGCACCGCGCGGGCTACCAACGGGAATTTATTATCCAAAAGCGTCCATGGCAGATCGCCTGCGACCTGCGGCCAGAAATACTTCAGCTGCCGCCGCGCGGCCGCGTGAAAGGTTTGGGCCTGCACGCCAGCAACACCCATCATGCGCAGGCGATCCCGCATTTCTCCCGCCGCACGCGCGGTAAAGGTCACGGCCAAAACTCGCTGGGGGTTTACGAACCCTTGATCCACCATGTTGGCGATGCGATAGGTAATGGTGCGGGTCTTACCGGTGCCCGCGCCCGCCAAAATGCACACCGGTCCGCGCGGGGCGGTGGCCGCGCGGCGCTGATCCTCATCCAGCAGGGACAAATCCGGCTTACTCACCGTGATACCACTCCATAATCATCGTGTGTGCGATAGAACCCGCGGTGGCCAGCGGAAGCTTAGGCAGCTCGGCGCGGGTCACCCAACGAATTTCTTCCAGTTCCCCATCAGTATGGCAGGTGGCCTGGACATCCGATGTCTCTGCGTGAAAGCCCAGCATAAGCGAGCCACTCGGCGGCCACGGCTGGGATCCCCAGTAACGAAGATTCTCAATGCGCCGCCCAGTTTCCTCCATGGTTTCGCGGGCAAAGGCGTCCTCAATGGTCTCGCCCGGCTCCACGTATCCAGCAATCAAAGAAAAGAAGTTATTGCGCCCGCGATTGCGCGCCAGCAAAATCTTCTCCTCGCCCTTGAGCTCAATAAGGCCAATGACCGCGGGGTCCAAGCGCGGGAATACCATGCGGCGCGAATCCTGCGGATCGCGGCCAACGATACCCGGCGTTGGATAGTCCAACGGTTGGCCTGTGCGTGGATCGAAGCGTTGCTCCAACCTGTTGCGGATCAAGGCAATCGCCTGCATGATAAGGGAATTATCGGCGAAAAAGGTCGCAGGTTGCAGCTGCCCTATCCCCCGTGCAATTGCTTCCGGGCAGGCAAAAACGTGCAGCGTGCCGATGTCCACCATCTCCGGAGTTCCCACACCTTCCGGCAATTCCTCCACCAACGCCGCGTCCCCACTCGCGGTGGCGGGCACTAGTCCCGTGTGCGTTACGGGCAAATACAATTAATCCTCCTCGTCATCATCTTGCACTTCCACGGGTTGTTCCAGATCGTGCTTGATATACAGCAGGCGGTCGCCCGGTTTCAGTGCGGAGGCATCAGCAGTATCGACGCGGTGGAGTTCGTTATTGCGCAGCACCGCGAGCACGATATCCGCCAGGTGGCGCGGGTTGGACCCGACCTCGAACTCGCGCACGGCGCGCTCAGATACCGAAAAGCCCTCATTAGGAGAAAGCAGGTCTTCCATCATTTCCACCACGGTGGGGGTCACGGTGGCAAGCCCCAGCAGGCGGCCGGCGGTCTCTGCGGACGTCACCACGGAATCGGCACCAGATTGGCGCAGAAGGTGGCGGTTTTCGGACTCGCGCACCGAGGCCACAATCTTGGCCTTGGGGGCAAGCTCGCGCACCGATAGGCAGCACAGCACCGCGGTATCGTCCGAGGACGGGGTGACCACTATGGAGCTCGCGTGCTCCACCCCGGCCACCTTAAGCACGTCCTGCTTGGTTCCCGAACCAAAGATGGTGACCAGGCCGTGGTGCTCCGCATGCGCCAGCGACGCGCGGTTATTATCGATGACCACGATCTGGGAGGTGGGTACGTCATCTGCCAAGAGCGCGGCGACTGCCCCGGCGCCCTTCGTTCCATAGCCAATAACGACGGTGTGGTTACGCAATTGTTTTCTCCAGTTCTGGATTTCAAAGGTGCGGCGGGCCTTGTCCGTCAGCACGGAGAGCGTCGCACCAACCAACAGCACAAGGAAGACGAGGCGGGCCGGGGTGATAAGTACGAGGTTAATAAACCGCGATTGCTCCGTAACGGGAACGATATCGCCATACCCCACTGTGGTCAGCGTGACGGCGGCATAGTAGGAGGAATCCAAAAGCGACATGTCCTCGCTATAGCCCTCGCCGTCCAAGTACACCACGACGGTGACGAAGATGAGTATGCCAAATGCCCACAGCGCGCGTTTGGCCAACTGGCGCCACGGGCTGGCATTTTGATCCTTGGGCACAGTGATGACATCAAGGAGCGCGTGATCAGGTTGCGAGGACAACTCGACTTGGGGCAAAAAGCGCTGTTTAATACGCCCTTTGAACACCTTCGCACGTTTTCTGGCCACTGGCCCAGCCTTCTTTTCTGGATCGATTTTTCATTCCGCCGGTTATACGGGGACGCAACTATCCATTCATCGTCCGCATTCCGTCCCCATACCTTAGCCCTAGTGGCCTGCTACTGACGATTCAAGCAGGCTACGCAGCTCCTCACCTTGGGCTAAAGTATCTGGCTCAAAAGTATAACCATCGTGAACGTAATGGAAAGCGGCGCGGATTTTATCGCCGCCGTGGATGCGCCGCCAGGCTTCGGCATAGACCGCCAACTGGATCTTCGCCGCTTCCATAGCCGCCCCCTTCGGTGGCCGGCCAGTCTTCCAGTCCACCACCATCCACGCGCCATCTGCCAAGCGGAAGACGGCATCCATTCGCCCGCGCACCACAGCGCTGCCGATGGTGATTTCGAACGGCGCCTCCACAAAGTCCGGCTGGCGCTCCGCCCATTCGGAGTTCAGGAAGGATTCCTTGAGTTCTTCCAGGTCGAAGTCCTCCGGCTCATCGATGCCCGGCAATTCCTCTTCTCCTAGCAGCGCGGGGCTGCCAAAGCGCTCTTCCAGCCATGCGTGGAAGGCGGTGCCCCGCTTGGCATAAGAATTGGGCTTAAACGGCACCGGGCGGCGTTGCCGGCGCGCAAACTGTAGCGGATCACTGCCCAAGGCCACCATGTCAGAGGCGGTAAGCTCGCTGGGAAGTTCCACATCCACTACCGGTTGTTGCAGAGACTTGTATTCCTCAATGAGCGCGCCCGCATCCTGTTCCCACAACTCGAAGGTCTCGCCGTGGCTTAACTCAGGAAGGTCCTCCATGGCCGCTAACACCGCATCCGCGCCAGCCAGGGAATCCGGATCGGCTTCAAGGGCGGGGAAGAGCCCGCTTTCTGCCGCATTAGCCGACGTTTCCACCGGCTCTTCGGGCACAGTCCACTCCCCCACGTACTGGGGGAAAGATTCTTTTAGCCTTTCGAGGTACTCATACGGGCCCTTCTTGGCCTTGCCCGACCGGTTATTAGTACCGGAGCCGGTAACAGTCAACGTGGACTCGGTTCTGGTCAAGGCCACATAAAACAGGCGAGCCGCTTCCTCCGCATTATGCGCGCGGTCATCATCCAAGAATGCCTTGCAGGCCTTTTCGAATTCGGAGCGAGTGACCGCATCTGGTGATACCTCAATGTAGTCATCTTCACCGGGTACCTTTTCAATCTTGGACAAAAAGGTCTCTGCCTGTGCCTTATAGCTTGAAGAATCCGCGCGCACGACATAGACGTGCTCCCACTCCAGGCCCTTGGCTTTATGCACGGTCATGATTTGTACGCGATCCGTGGAAGCAGGAACTTCCCCAAGCCCAAGGCCATCTTCATGTTCGCGAGCGAGCTCCAAATAATCTAGGAGCGCATACAGGGAATCCCCATGGAATCCGGCGACGATATCGGCGAATTTATCCAGGTGGGTGGCTCCCCCGGCGCTGCCGCGGGCAAGAACCTCGGTACGGATATTGAAGATGGCCTCGATGTCAGCGAAGAGATCGCTTAAAGGCTTGGACAGCGAGTAAGTGCGCAGGTAGCGCAGCTTGGCAGATACCTCTTCCATGCGCGCTAAGCCCTCCGGAGTATAGCGATCGCGCTCGCCGAGGTCTGCCAGGGCATCGGCAAGCCCCACCGTCTGATCTGGGCCCTCGGCCGTAAGCTGCGCCAATTGGGCGCGCAGATACTCCTCTGGATCCATGCCCTCTTCCCATTGCAGGCGCTCTTGCTTCGCCCCCGCCAAGTTGTTTTGCCGCGCGGCAAGGGCTTGGATATCGCCCATGCCCAGCCCGCAAATGGGCCCGGCGAAAATGCGGAGGGCCGCTTGAGCATCTTCCGGCCGCACCAACATGGTTGCCAGCGCTACGAGGTCCTGGATTTCCGGTTGCCACAGCAATCCACCTAGACCATTGATTTCATTGGGCACATCGACGGCATCCAGGGCAGCTGCAATGGCTGCGGTTTGCCGGTTGGTGCGCACCAATACCGCTGCGCGAAAACCATCTCCCTCGCGCGCTTCCCACTGCTGCCTTACTTTCTGGGCAATAAAATCGTGTTCCTCGTCCTCGCTGGCGAAATAGCCCAGCTCAATCTCGCCTTCTCCCTTGTGCGGGGCCGCATGCAGCTCATCGACGGGGCGCGGGCCGCCCGCAAAGACCCCGGCCGCCACCGAGTTAGCCAGCTCCAAGGCACCCGACGGGTTGCGCCACGAGGTAGTCAGCTGATCCTTGGGAGCAGGGGCGCCATCTGCTTGCGGGAAATCCTCCACGAATGCGGTGAGGTTTTCTGAGGTAGCCCCACGCCAGCCATAGATGGCCTGCATGGGATCGCCCACCGCTGTCACGGAAATGTCTTTCTGCTCCCCGCCAAAAAGGCTGCGCAATAATACTCGCTGGGCATAAGACGTGTCCTGATATTCATCCAGCATGACCACGCGGTAGCGCTGCGCCTGTTGCTTGCCCACCGCTGGGTGCGATTGCGCGAGGCGCGCTGCCACAGACATCTGCTCGCCAAAAGTGATGACCTGCTGTTCTGCCTGCGCGCGCTTGAGTTCCTCGATCAATGGCACGTACTGCACGCGCAGATCCTGGACATTGATGTGGTCCTGCAGTTTCTTGGAATACTCGCCCTTCGTCCTCGGCGCCTTTTCCAGGTTGTCAATATCAGCGCGGAAATCCCGTGCGAACTCGGCAATATCATCCGGATCCTTCAAGGAATTGTCCATATCGGAAGTGATCTTGAGCAGGGTTTCCGTGATGGAACCCAAGGTCTTTTCATCCGATAATTTACCGCCGTAATTTTTCACCACGTCATAGGCAATGGCAAAGCGCTCCGCCTCCGTGATAATTCGCGCCGAGGGCTCGACCGGGACCAAAAGGCCGTATTCGCGCACGAGCTCGCCGGCATACGAGTCATAGGTGGCCACGGTGGGTGCGATATTGTTAAGCGCCTCTGCGGCAGGGCTACCGGGGACGATGAGGCCGGAATCGCGCAGCTGAATCAGTTGGCGGCGAATGCGCTGTTCTAGTTGCTGGGCCGCCTTGCGCGTAAAGGTTAGCCCCAGTACTTCTTCTGGGCGCACGTAGCCATTGGCCACCAAATAGACCACGCGGGAGGCCATGGTTTCCGTCTTACCTGCACCCGCGCCGGCCACCACGAGCTTGGGGCCAAAAGGACCCTCGATGACGTGGGCTTGTTCCTCAGTAGGTGGGTAATCCTTGCCCAGTGCTTGGGCTATTTCTTCCGGGGAAAAATTCTGCTTAGGCATGGATGGTCATCTTTCCTTCCTCCTGCACCGGGCAGATGGTACGAATGGGGCACTTATCGCAATCTTTATTGGTGCGCGCGGTAAGTTGCGGACCACGCAGTTCCGCTGCCAGTGGTGGCAAAAGTGCGGAAAATTCTTCCAGCGCCTCTGCGGTGAGCTGGCTTTGTGTGCGCGTGGTGATTTTGCTGGAATCTTTTCCGGGATAGACAAGAACTCCGCCTGCGCGCGGCATCCCTTCGCCATCGCGCACGCGCTGCCCGTCAAAGCTTCCCCGGGACAAGGCCAATTGGTAGGTCATTAGCTGGCGGTTTTCTTCCGCCTCTGCCTGCGTCGCTGCAGATTTACCGGTCTTGAGATCCACGACCAGGTAATTTCCGTCTCCATCCTGCATCAAGCGGTCCATGAAGCCGCCAACCCGGATATCCGGGGCGACCTCGACGTAGACGGGTACTTCTACCCCGGCGAGTTCATTTTTGACCTCGGATTGCTGTGCCCATTGCTGCGTGCGCTCCAGCAGGCGGGAGAATTCTTCCAACTTGCTCTGTAGTTGCCACTGCGGAACATCCAGGATGAGCTCATAGGCTTCCATGACGAGCAGGCGGGCCTTTTCCGCATCCATGCCGCGGCCGATGGCCTCCAAGAAGGCGTGTGCCATGGTGCCGCGCAAAAGGTGCTCGGCGCCGCTGGAATCTTCGGCCAAGTTTCCCACAATCGCCTTGAGCGGGCAGTTGAGCAGCGCTTCGACCCGGGATGGCGATAGGCTCTTGCTACCGCGCAGCTGCGTATGCGATGCCACAGAGCGCGCGGAAAACCACTGGTCTGGATGGGCGCCTGGGATTTCCGCCTGCGCTAAGCGCGCCAGCTGCCGGGCCGCTTGGCGCCGCTCCGCCTCGCCAGAATCTGGATTCGTGACCACGCGGCGCAATTGCGCCACAAAGGAAGGAACGGACAGTACCGCCACGTCGAGGGGATCGACCTCGAGTCCATCGCGCAGGGACACCGGTGCCGGCTCGGGAACGTCCAAGCCCAGCTCGCGGGGGAATTGGGTGGCGCGCAAGGCGCGGCTGGCTTCCCGGCGCGCCATTGTCCCGGGCACATCTACCCCGCGCCCGGTAAATTCCGCGATGAAGCGGGAAGGTTCTGCAAAGGCATCCTCGTTGGGATTTTCCACCGCAGCGATGAGTAACCGGTTCCGGTGGCGCGTGGTGGCGACGTGGAAGAGCCGGCGCTCTTCGGCCAGACGGGAGGCAATGTGGCTAACAGGGGTATCAGGCTCAATATCGCGGTCCAGGAGATCGATGAGATCTTCTTGGCCAAAAATGGACCCGGTCTCCCCCAGCGAGGGCCACGCGCCTTCTTGTGCTCCTACGACGATGACGGTATCCCATTCGCGGCCGACGGCGCCGTGGGCGGTGATGATCTCCACGGCCTGCGGGATGGCGGTACGGCGGTCGCGCACGCCGGTGGGCAGTTCTTGTTCGGTGATGTGAGTTAAAAAGGACTGCAGCGAGGAGCCGGGTCGGCGCTCGGAGTAATCACCGGCAGCATCAAAAAGCGCCATCATGGCATCGAGGTCACGATCCGCCTGCGAGCCGGTGGCGCCGCCGCGCAAGGCGGATGCCTGCAGGCGCATATCCAGCTCGGTAGCGCTCCATACCTCCCACAGGATTTCTTCCACAGAAGCCTGGGCTTGCACGGCCTGCCTGCCCGCGGAAAGTACTGCGCGCACGCGCTCTAGGATGGAAAATTCGCGTTCGGTGAGTTGGCCATTGAAGTCCGGCAGCTCGCCCTGCAAGAGCTCGCGCAGGCTATCCATGCCGCGCGCATCGGGCGCCCACCGGCGCAGACCGCGAATCAGGCGGCGCAGGGTGACGGGATCCGCCCCTCCCACTGGACCGGTCAGCAATTCCTCGAGCTCCACATTGCTGAGGTCTTCTTCCAAGGCGCGCAGGGCGAGGAGCATGGCAGATACTAGGCGTTGTTCTGCCAAAATCACGTCGGTCGGGCTGATGTGTACGGGTACGCCGGCGGCCAGCAAGGTGCGGCGCATCTGGCCTATATCCGCCGTCGAGCGGACGATGACGGCGATATCGCGCCACTGCACGCCATCGTCCAAATGGCGGCGACGCACGGTATCGGCCACCACATCGCGCAGGCGGCCCTCAGAATCCACGATGGAAACGCAGGCCGGGGATCCGTTGCGGTGCGGCTGCGAAAGCTCCACGGAGTGTTCCGCGGGAAATTCTTCAAGGAATTGCGAATTAGCACCGCGGAAGGCAAAGACGGATTGGTCCGCATCACCGCCGATGACCAGCAATTGTGCATCGGGGGCCAAGCGGGAGATGAGCTTGCCCGCGGTGGGATCCAATAGCTGGGCGTCATCAACCACGATGGTGTGCCACGGGTGTGAATTCGTAAGTTCTGGGCGCAGCAAGACTTGGTTGACTAGCTCGGCCGCGGAATAAGAATGCGCACCGGAAAGTGCTTGGACGCGTTCGTATTCGCGCAGGAACATACCGGCGGCAACCCACATTCCACGGCCGTACTTAGCCCCGAGGCTCTCCAAATCCGCGGGGCTTAAGCCACGTTCGATGGAGCGCAAAAGAAAATCGCGCAATTGGCGGGCAAAGCCTACATACTCTAGGGCGGGGCGAACTTCCTCCGGCCATTCGCCGTGGCCGGATTCAGCGTGGCCTTCGAGCAATTCCCGGATAACGGCATCTTGTTCCGCGCCGGTGATAAGGCGCAATTCCTCGTCGCTTGCACTGCGCAGGAGGGCAAAGGCCAAGGAGTGGATGGAGCGGACCATGGAGGATTGCGCCGCATAATCTTCGAGGCGCTCTGAAAGCTCACGGCGCAGGCGGGCGCCGGATTCCTTGGAGGCGGCAACAACGAGGATGCCGGAGGGATCTGCCCCCGTCTCCTGGGCGCGGTCGAGGGCATGAATGACGGTATCGATAAGAAAACTGGATACGCCGGTTCCGGCGGTGCCGGTTACCTTCCAGGTACCGGTTTCCGGCAGCTCAACGGGCCAGGAACGAGCGTGTGCGGACGGGGTGCGGGCGATGAGTCGTACCTCTGGCGACGGCGGTAGGACCACTCCCGCGCGGGCGGTGGAATGGGGATTGTAAGTCACCGCCCCAGTATCGCAGATGCCCTAGACACAAGAAACTGTTCCACCCGCTCAATATTAGAACGCACATTCGAGCGTGACCGCGGATTCAAATCATTGATATGCCGGCGGTAGGACACAGCCCGCAGCAAAAGCTCCTGCATACCCGGCACGTGGCCAAACCGCTGGCAAATATCATCATCTACCACTTGCGCGATCAAACCGTCCACGATCACGAGCGCGGCGCTCCACCCGGCTGGGCGCGCGGATTGACTCGGCACGAGATCCACGATTCCCGGTGGGTGCGCACCATAAAAGACCGTGGTGGTCAGCAGGGCGGTATGGGCGGTGACCAAGGGGACATCGGCAAGCGCGGCCTTATCGTAGGCCTCCCCCGTCTCCGCCCATGCGGTGCGCTCCGCGCGGGCAAAGGCATCATCGCGGTGCGTACCCGGAGGTGCTGGCGCATTAGCCATGGCATCGTCCAAACGAAGTGCCGTCTGCGCCGCTTCATCGATACGCCCGGTGACCTCGCCGGGAAGGAACTGCGTCGCCTTCCACCCGGCCGCGGTATGGCGCCCATCGCTCGCGAGAACCGGCCGCGATACCCGCGCGCCCGGCACGCTGAGCTTTTCGCGCACCTTGGCAGACCACGCCGCGAAGGGGCCAGCCTGGGAGTAGACCACGTCGCCCACCTTAATGCCGTTATCCCATACCGGGCCCAGCTGATCGCCTTGGGCCCGGCGCGATCCTGTCGCACCGGTTTCTGCGTGGAAGGCGCTTAATACATGCTCTGGGGGAAGCGGCATCCAGTACTCCTTATTGGGGTTGGTGGGGATCCTTTTGCTCCGGATTGGGATATGGCCACGGGTTAGGCTCGCAGGTCACATCCTCATCAGGATAGACCTCCTTGGGATTGCGGTCATGCAATTTTTTATTGTTCAAACTCAGCGTCTGCTGCATCATTACCGGGGCCAATTTGCCCTCGCCGCCGCACTGCTGGTGGGAGGCATAGCCAATGGCGTGGCCCAATTCGTGGTTGATGACGTACTGGCGGTAATTGCCCAAATCGCCCTCAAAGGGCGTGGCTCCGCGCACCCACCGCGCCTCATTAATGATGGTGGTGGATTCGCCGGTAAACATGGTGTGGCAGGAGGTTTCCGTCTCGATCTTCTCTCCACACCGCTCCGCGGCCGTGCCCAGAGAGGTCAGCTGGATGCGGGTATCGGGATCGTCTGCGGAGGCAACGTGCTCGAATTCGAAATCACCTTGGGCGGTCCACCCGCGTGGATCCGCAAGGGTTGCCTCCACCATTGCGGCAAAGGCATCATCACCGCCGTAGGGAGCGGTATTGAGCCCATCTTCCACCTCGATGGAGTAGCGCACCTTCTTCTCGCCGCCTTCACCGGCTACAGCACCGGGGCGGCCGATTGCGTGGAAAGTGCCCTTGCCCTTTTTGGTGAAGTCACTTCCAGGGGGCATCTCACTAATCTCGCGCTCTACCGCCTCCGCATTTGCGGGATCCGGGCCCGTGAGATCTTCGTGGGTAGGAGTGGCGGCGGCGGTAGTCTCCGCGCTGGATGCATCGCCATTGTCATCGGCCGAAGAGCCAGACGCGATATCCACAACCACCCAGACGGTAAGCAGCACCATCACTGGGATAGCCACCACACGCCACCAGCCGTAGCGGCGGGCGAACCGAACCACCGGGTTCGGGTGATCCGGAATTCGCCCATGGCTCTGCTGAGCCTTGCGATTCTGCCTACTTTCCATAGGCATTGAGGGTACCCGGTTGCCTATTCAAAACTGAATTAGCAAACCTTTAAAAGGCCCCAGGCTTAAGCGCCGGCGAATCCGACGGACTGCTTCTTAGCGGCGCCAACCTCGACGTACACCACGCGGTCCGTGCGCACGAGGTACTTGCGACCCTTGTCATCTTCTAGCTCCAACGTGGAGTTTTCCGCCAGGGCGCTATTAATCTTTTGCGTCAGCTCCGCCTGCTCGCCACTGGTGCTAATAATCAGCTCGCGCGGGGTATCTGCAAAACCAAACTTGATATCCATAAAAATTATCCTCCTTTAACGAGAGTTTTACATGCCAATGGCCCCACTATAACCATCCCGGCTACTATCAAGGTGTGTCTGTCATAAAACCCCAGCCACCGACCTTCGCGGAACTCGGCGTGGCCGCCGAAATCTGCGATGGGCTCGCTGACCGTGGCATCGCGCGAACCTTTGCAATCCAGGAATTAACCCTGCCCATTGCGCTCAATGGCCAAGACCTCATTGGCCAGGCGCGCACCGGCATGGGCAAGACCTTTGGCTTTGGTGTGCCGCTGCTCGATCGCGTTTTTGATGACGCGGATATTGCCCCACTGGATGGGACGCCGCGGGCACTTATCGTCGTGCCCACCCGCGAGCTCGCCCAGCAGGTCACCGCGGATCTGCAGGACGCGGCCGCGCACCTGCCTGTCCGCCTCGCCTCCATCTACGGCGGGCGCCCCTACGAGGAGCAGATTAAGCTCCTCCAGCGCGGCGTTGATGTGGTCATCGGCACGCCAGGCCGCCTGCTCGATCTGCACGAGCGCGGCGATCTGGTTCTGCGCCACGTCGCTATCGTGGTGCTCGATGAGGCCGATGAGATGCTGGACCTGGGCTTTTTGCCCTCCATAGAGGCCATTTTGGAAGCGCTCGACGGCAATGCGCACCAAACAATGCTGTTTTCTGCCACCATGCCAGGCGCCATCTTGAACCTGTCGCGCCAGTTCATGAATAAGCCCGTACACATCCGGGCCGAATCGGAGGCGGATGAAGTCACACACGAAACCACCCGCAAGGTCACCTTCCAGGCCCACCGCATGGATAAGGTGCCGGTCATCGCACATATCCTGCAGGCCCAGGGCCGGGGTCGCAGCATCATCTTTACCCGCACCAAACGCTCGGCGGCGCAATTGGCCGATGACCTTGCTGAGCGCGGCTTCCGCGTCGGCGCCGTGCACGGTGACTTGGGCCAAAAGTCTCGAGAGAAGTCCCTGCAGGCCTTCCGCTCGGGCGAGGTGGATATCCTCGTCGCCACCGATATCGCCGCGCGTGGCATCGACGTCGACGATGTCACCCACGTCATCAACTACCAGGTTCCCGATGATCCCATGACGTTTATCCACCGCATCGGGCGCACCGGCCGCGCAGGGCATACCGGCACCGCCGTTACCTTGGTGGGCTACGATGAGCTGGCGAAATGGCAGGTTATCAACGATGAGCTAGGCCTAGATTCGGCCACGCCGCCACAGTGGTTCTCCACCTCCCCGGAGCTTGCCCAGGCGCTTTCCATTCCCGCTGGTGTGCAGGAAAAGGTGGGACCTGCCACCAACGTGATTGGTCAGCTTCCGGCGCATAAGCGGTCCGCGGGACAGACCCAGACGCGACCCCAGTCGCGGTCGCGGTCCCGGTCCGGGGCTCGGCGCGGTAATGGCACGCCCCGAGGAGGGCGCCGATGACTAAGGCCCCCATCTTGCGGGCTACCGCGGCGGATTGGAAGGCCACCGGCATCATTGGCGCTATCTGTGCCATCGCGGTGGGCGGCGCGGTCGCCACCGCCAATATCCACCAGGCTGACCTGCACCAAGAGGTGGTTCCTGGGGAAGG
Source organism: Corynebacterium sp. MSK310 (assembly GCF_030227355.1). Classification (NCBI taxonomy): domain Bacteria; kingdom Bacillati; phylum Actinomycetota; class Actinomycetes; order Mycobacteriales; family Corynebacteriaceae; genus Corynebacterium; species Corynebacterium sp. MSK310. The sequence goes on along the minus strand of NZ_JASPFZ010000004.1, from coordinate 100,893 downwards.
CGATGCCGCTGTGCTTGCCGATGTCCCCTCCTCCCTCACCACCGCCTACAGCCTGCCCAACCAGCCCGTACCCGGCCAATACCGCGCCATTTCCGCCCACGGCTTGAGCATTAGCCACGATGGCGATGTGCTCACTGCCACCAATGCCGATGGCTCCACGGCCTGGACCTATACCCGCAGCGATGCCGAACTCTGCTCGCTATCGACTGCCTGGGGCAAGGTGGTTGCCACCTATCGCACGGGCGTGGGCTGCGGGGATACGGTGGCCATCAACGCCGCGACGGGCGAATATGACTCCACCCGCAGCGCTATCAATTCCCCGGACGTTATACCTGTGCAATCCAATGACCGGGCAGGGACCGTTTCTGCCGGGCGAATCGATCTATGGCGCTCAGATCTCGTGCGTACCGTGGAATACGGCGACGTAGAGGCCAAGCAGGAGGCGCAGAAGCAACCGCACGAGGAGTGCACCATTTCTTCGGCGCTCACGCGTACCGAGAACCTCGCACTGACGGAATCGTGCCCGGAGGAACTTCACACCACGTGGTTAAGGTTTCAAAACACCACCCCGGAGGACTCCCGGGAACCAGAAATGGATGCCGATGTCTCCGTCGATCGCGATGGAGCGCGGCTTATCGCGGTGGGCCAAGACGCCGCCGCGGTCTATATCCCCGGCCCAGAACCCCGCATTGAGTCCTATAACAACGAGGGCGAAAAGCTTTCTTCTACCCCCGTAAAGCCTTCCGCAGCCATCGATTCCGGCACAAGCCCTTTCGCCCCGGCCGTTGCGGATCTCCCGCACCATATGACGTGGTTTGATGGGCAGCGCCTCTACCTTTTAACGCCTAGTGATTTGCGAGTCGATCATGTCATCGACGGCGCCATCGGCACCCCAATTTCAGTGGCTGGGCGCATGCTGATGCCCACCGAAAAGGGCATAGCTGTCGTGGACTGGTCTACCGGTAAGGTACTGCGCGAAATTGCCGTCGACCGCGGAGATTACCGCGGTCCTGTCCACCTCACGTTGGCGGGCGAGACCATTGTAGAAACCCGCGGCGATACCGTCGTTGGCCTCAGCAGCGACTAAGCGAGTGCCACTCGTGGGCCCCGCGCGAGTGGCCCTTAGAAATTCGAGGCGGCCCACTCTGAGGACTCGCGTCTAAACATCAAGAGATAAAGCACCGCGACCGCGCTTAACAGGGTGATAGTCCCCAGTACCGGTGATCCACCGCTATACATTTGAAACGCGCTCGCACCCAAGATGAGCTCTACGAGGACCACGGCGCCTCTTCCCCATCGCTTTCCTTTCACCATGGCCCAGGAGCCTGCGATGACAAACCCAAAGACAATGAAGATAAAGATGGCGGTGCCAAGCCCCACAAAGCTTCCCGAACCGGAATCAGAAACCATCGAGTCATTTTCCGCGCCCACCGCTTCGCGCACGATGAGGAATATGCCAAAACAAATAACCGCGATGGATTGCACCGTGGCAATGCCTGCGCCTATAAGCACCGACTGCGGGGCACTATCCGGTGCTGCCGCTGGCGCTGCCGACTTATCTCGCTGCTGCTTATTTACGTGGCGTTTGTTCTGCTTAGACACAAATCCCCAGTCTACTAATGCGGCGCGGATTTTTTCTGTGCCACCCACGGCGGGGCCTCGATGTTGCCTGCAGTAGCGCGGGGGCAGAGGGCTGAACTGGGAGATTTGACGGTCTCTCCCTCACCACACTCACCACATAGCACCTATAGCTGCAGCTCACAGCGATTCTCACAGGATTCTTTAAAATTTGATTTTGGCATTTATGGCCCCCACACCGCGCCTATTCACGTGATGTTAACCACAATTTAGCCTGTACCCCTAGCGGCGATCGGGTAAACATGTCATGATTCTCTAGTAGCAAAAAGAAAGAGGGCGTAAACCTCTTCTTAACCTGGAGGAAACTTCAGGTAACAACACCGTGAACCATAGGCGGCGGCGACGCTGGCCCGACCTCGAGACCGGGCCCCACTGCTAGCAGACCAGTTCACACACCACCTAAAAATCAAGGTGCTTTCCTGTCCCGCACGGATTGCGCTCGTATTTACTGCTGTCAAAAATTTGTTAGGAGATATCAATCATGGATTGGCGCCACGAAGCCGTTTGCCGCGACGAAGACCCAGAGCTGTTCTTCCCAGTAGGTAACTCCGGCCCTGCCCTTACCCAGATCGCTAAGGCCAAGCTGGTCTGCAACCGCTGCCCCGTCGCTTCTTCCTGCCTCAACTGGGCACTCGAGTCTGGCCTCGACGCCGGCGTCTGGGGCGGCCTGTCTGAAGAGGAGCGCCGCGCCCTCAAGCGTCGCCGCAACCGCGGCCGCGGCCGTTCCCGCGTTTCCGCCTAAAAGCGCGGACCCGGGGAACCTAACCCCCGCCCCAATTTTCGTTTCGGCGCCCTTAGCCGCTACAGTTGAATAAAGTTCAGAAACCCTCAACGAAGGAGTGCGCAATGAGCAAGCGTGGTCGCAAGCGCAAGGATCGCCGCAAGAAGGCCGCTAATCACGGCAAGCGTCCTGGCGCATAACGTACAGCACATATTATAAAGCCCGGTTTCGTACCAGTTCACCTTAAGAACTCGTACGGCCGGGTTTTTAATCTTTCTATTAGAAATCCGACTCTCGGAGCAGTAGCGACCAGGGCGCTCATTTTGGGTTGATACTACTGGTCCATATCGGGACATCGGTCATAGCTTCCCCGAAGTGCACTAATTGAACTCATTTCGTGGTTTCCTTTTGCCGGCTTCCGTTAGCAGGTATAGCGATCGGCGATGGTGGCCCCTGTTACATATGGGTGCCCATCGTCCGTAAGCTGTTCGCCTCAACTACCTCCTCAAGGCGAAAGACACTTGACGACGACGAGTATGCAGGACTAGCCCGAGACTCACCGTGCAAACTGGTAGTAGCCGGAACCCGCACAAACATCGCTCCTCACTACGCCCAAATTGATGGAGTAGAGACATACTAAATCTTGCTGACACCAGAAACCGATTTAGGCGCATAAATATCCTCGGGGCAGCGATTCTCGCCTTCTGCACTTCGACAACGTCTCTGCTGCACCCCACAGAGCCGAATCTTGAATCCTCAGGACACAACAGCCAAATCTTCCTTGTAGAAAAGTGAATGCTGGAATACACTCAATCGTCTAAGAAGACAGCAAAACTGGGGACTGGGCTATATCCGCAACCTGCTTTTCGACAAGACTTTAAATCAATATTCAGGGGCTTGGGTTATACGCCCTGCATAGCCCGAAAGGAACCTAATGTGGCTTGACGGATATCATCAACAATTCGGAAATAGGCTGGAAGACTTCCTTTCAACAACAGTCCCCACGACACTTGCAGAGTTGACGCCTCTTCAGCGCAAGCAGGTCACCGATGGCACAAAAGAGTTTCCCTTCGAGATCGTACTCGAAATCTTAAACTCTAAACACAGCTATGAAGAGAAAGTATCCCGCATCCTCGCTATCAACGGCACATGGATGAATGCGATGTCAGGGAGTCAGTGGGCACTTGGCCCTTTAAATAGCACGGCCTACTCCGAAAGAGTCGGCATAGGCATCAGATGGGGCGAGATCGCTTTTTCACCGTTGCTAAACATCGCAGAAAACCTTATCGATACGTATCCCATCTGGCCGGGCGTACTCATGGAATTTGCTCACATGCAAGAAGACAATCGTGATTACTACCGCCAGCGAATTCAGAAAAACTAGCGCTGGTACCACCAGAGAGGTACCAGCCCAAAAACAGAACCCGTTCTTCAACTATTCGCAGGATGCGTATTTACCAGTCAGGGCTGGACATGACCCCAGAAAATGGACACGTCAGTGTTAGGCCCCTACTATTTGCCTATCCACTCGCATTACGCCCCAGGGCGTGTGGGTAGGGTTTGACTCGCGGGTTGACCGCTGCGAGTGAGATCCTATGGAAATTTTTTCTACAGCACCGCTTCGGCAGAGGGCGCCTGACGGTATGTATGTATGCTTCTGAACTGGAAGAGGAAATACAGCAGTACGAAATGCCTCGACTCTTGTTGCGAGGCGTTCTCAGTTCTAAATGACACTTTTACCAGCGGGATTCGATCTCCGTAATTTCTATCGAGATGCGGCGGCGCAGCGATTGCGGTGCCTTAGCTTGGCCGGCACAGCAATTGCGCACGAGGGAGCGGACGAGCTCTTCGCGCTCTAGTCGTTGCTGGCAAAAATCACATTGGGCGATGTGCTCGCGGATGGCTAAAGCGCGGGCGTAGGTCGTGGATTCATCGAGAAGCTCGCAAAATAGGTTGTGTACCTCAGTGGAGCTACACGCACCACAGTTCTTTCCGGTTGCGCCTTCCATTACTTCTCCTCCATGTCCGGGTGTTCTAATCCAATTCCTTGTTCACGTGCTACGTCCTTCAACGCCTTCCGGAGCATTTTTCTTCCACGGTGCAGGCGAGACATCACCGTTCCCAATGGAGTATCCATGATTTCGGCGATTTCCTTGTACGCTAAGCCCTCCACATCGGAGTAGTAGACCACCATCCGGTAATCCTCCGGCAGGTCATTAATGGCCTGCGAGATGGACCTATCTGGCATCTCTTTAAGCGCTGCCACCTCAGCGGATTCCAACCCGGTGGAATCGTGCCCTGCGGTGGTATAGAGCTGAAAATCACTCAGATCATCGGCAGAAGACTCGGTAGGACGCCGCTTCGCCTTGCGATAGGAGTTGATGTAGTTATTGGTCATGATGCGATAAAGCCATGCCTTCAGGTTCGTTCCCTGCTTAAAGGAATGAAAGGACTTATAGGCCTTCAGATAGGTCTCTTGCACCAAGTCTTCCGCGTCTTGCGGGTTTCGCGTCATGCGCAGCGCGCCGCCATAGAGCTGATCGAGCAGCGGGAGCGCTTCCTTTTCAAAGCGGCGCTGCAGCTCCTTCTCGCTCACTGTTTCTTTAACCACACAATCTATCCTAACGTCTCACGCTAAAATTCCTATATGGCCAAAAAGTCCCCGCATGCCGCTACCCCGGCGCTGAAAGTCATCGAAGATGCCGGAGTCAAACACTCCATATCCACCTTCGAGGCGGGCAAGGATCACTTTGGTGATCACGCCGCGGCGGCCTTAGACGTAGAACCCGAACGCGTGCTGAAAACGCTCATCATTGATCTCACCGCGGGCAAAGGTCCGCGCCGCGAGTTGGCGGTGTGCGTGATTCCCACCACGCACCATTTAAGCCTCAAGAAGGCCGCCGCTGCCCTTGGCGTATCTAAGGCCGCCATGGCGCAGGTGCACGATGCCGAGAAATCCTCAGGCTACGTGCATGGCGGTATTTCCCCGCTCGGACAAAAGAACCCGCTGCCCACGGTGATCGAGGAATCCGCGGTGCTTTTCGATACTGTCTTTATCTCCGGCGGCCGCCGCGGCCTAGATATTGAGCTCAACGCAGAAGACCTCGCGCGCTTGTGCGGGGCTGACTTTACCGATCTACTGGCGGATGAGTAGCTCCGGATAGTCATTAGAGACAGTCCCCACGGCCTTGTCCACAGCGTGGTACTCAAACCCTCGCAGGCCCGTGGGCGCTAGCAGCTCCTTGGCCTCCTCGGCGCTACCCTCGAGCCAGGTGTGCATCTCCTCCGGCGCCAAAAATCGCGGCAACCTGTGGTGCAGCCACTCCATCTCTTCGGTAGCCGCGGTGGTCACGACGGTGGCAGAGAGCCGATCCAACCCGGTATCCCAGAGCCCCGCGGCCCACAGCAGTCCCTGGTCTGGGTGGACGTAGTACGGCGTCTTGGTGGAGCCATCCTTGTGCCACTCGTAATAGCCGTTCATGGGGATAAGGCAGCGCTGGGTTTTAAAGGCGGTGCGAAAAGATGGCTTGCTCGCCACCGTTTCTGCCCGGGCATTAAAAAGCGGCGGGCCATCTAGGTCTTTCTTCCACTGCGGCAAGAGCGCCCACCGCGCGGGATCGACTTCCGCCAGTTCTTCGCGCACGCGCACGATGGGAATGGGCTGGGTCGGGGCAATGTTATATCGCGGCCCGGGCGTGCCCTGTGGGGCGTGGACGTCCTGGATTCCCGGGAGATTACCCACCTCATCGAGGAGGGACTCAGTAAAAAGAACGAATCTTCCGCACATGCCCTCTATTATGGACACTATGTCTCAACCTTGGACCGCCCCGCTGGCTACCAGCCCCGTTACGGGGGAACACCAGGTGCCAGGATCGAAGTCTATTACCAATCGGGCCTTCATCCTGGCCGCGCTGGCAGATTCCCCGTCCATCCTGCACGCCCCACTGGTATCGCGCGATACGCAGTTGATGGAGGACGCACTCAGTGCCATGGGGGTTCGCTTCACCCATGACGGCGCCGATATCCACGTCCAGCCTGGGAAGCTGCACGGTGCCACGGTGGATTGCGGGCTGGCCGGCACGGTAATGCGTTTTGTGCCGCCGGTCGCGGCGCTCGCGGATGGCCCGGTGCGCGTCGATGGCGATAAGCAAGCCTACAACCGCCCCATGTCCACGACGCTGGATGCGCTGCGCAGCCTCGGCGTTGATGTGGAAGGAGGTAGCCTGCCCTTTACGGTGTCCTCCAACGGCGTACCAGAAGGCGGCAAGGTCACCATCGATGCTTCTGGTTCTTCCCAGTTCGTCTCCGGCCTGCTGCTCAGCGGGGCGCGCTTTTCCCAGGGCATTCAACTCACCCACGAGGGCGGCCAGCTGCCGTCCATGCCGCACGTGGAAATGACGGTGGGCATGCTGCGCCAGGCGGGCGTGCGCGTGGATTCTGACGGCACGACGTGGACGGTGCACGCCGGCCCCATTGCCGGGCGCGAATGGTTCATCGAGCCGGATCTCTCCAATGCCACGCCATTCCTCGCCGCAGCGGCGGTAACCGGCGGGCGCTTGACCATCAAGAATTGGCCGGCAAATACCACCCAGCCAGGCGATGCCATCCGGCAGATCCTGCTGGATATGGGTGTGATGGTAACCCAGGAGCACAATAGCGTGACCGCAGTGGGCAACCCTGCGGGAAAGATGCAGGGCATCGAGCGCAATATGGGCGATATCGGGGAGCTTACCCCCACCGTTGCGGCCCTGTGTGCGCTCGCGGAAACGCCGTCGCGACTCACAGGCATCGCCCACCTGCGCGGCCACGAGACCGACCGTTTGCAGGCGCTCGCAGCGAATATCAATGCACTGGGCGGCAGGGTCACCGAGCTTGACGATGGCCTAGTGATCGAACCCGCCGAACTTCACGGCGGCGATTGGCCGTGCTATGCCGATCACCGCATGGCCACTGCCGGCGCCATTCTGGGTTTGAAGGTCCCTGATATCCAGATTGAGGATATTTCCACCACCTCCAAGACTTTGCCCGGTTTCGCCCGCATGTGGGAGACGATGTTACACCCCGACCAACAGTATTTACATGGCTAGACGTTTCGGTTCCTTTGATGAATCTGATGTGCGCGTGCGCCCCGGCAAGGGCTCGCGCCCGCGCACCAAGGATCGGCCCAAGCACAAAAATGCCAAATACGGCATGGTAATCACCAAGGACCGCGGGCGGTGGGGCGTTGCGCTTGACGATGGCCCCCAAGTCACCGCCATGCGCGCCCGCGAGCTGGGCCGCACCGCCATCGAGGTCGGTGACCGCGTCGGCGTGGTTGGTGATACCTCTGGTGCCAAGGACACGCTGGCGCGCATCGTCAAGCTGGCGGATCGCACCTCCGTGCTGCGCCGCACCGCCGATGACACGGATCCGTATGAGCGCATCGTGGTGGCCAATGCCGATCAATTGCTGATCGTTTCCGCCGTGGCAGACCCTCCCCCGCGATCCGGCTTTGTCGAGCGCGCCTTGATTGCCGCGTTCGTGGGCAACCTCCACCCCATCTTGTGCCTGACCAAGACGGATCTCGCAGATCCAACGCCGTTTGCAGAAGAATTCGCCGACCTAGATGTCACGGTAGTCGAAGCCGGAGTCGAGGATGGCCTAGATGCCGTGCGCGCGCAGGTAGATGGCCATATTACCGCGCTCATCGGGCATTCCGGGGTGGGCAAGTCCACGCTGGTCAACCGGCTAGTTCCAGATGCAGAAAGGGAAACGGGGGAAGTATCGGGCATCGGCAAGGGCCGGCATACCTCGACGCAATCGGTGGCCCTCCCCTTGCCCACCGACGCTCCAGGAACCGAATCTCAGGGCGGCTGGATCATCGATACGCCGGGCATTCGCTCCTTCGGGCTGGCGCATGTGGACGCGGATACCGTCCTTGGCGTTTTCGAGGACCTCGCCGCGGCTATTGAGGAGTGCCCGCGCGGCTGTACGCACGCTGGGCCACCGGCGGATCCTGAATGCGGGCTCGATGATCCAGAGGTCATTCCCGAGGGCACCGCTACCGCCCGCCGCCGCGATGCGGTACGCGGGCTACTACAAGCCCTGCGCACCAACGTGGAGTGGGAAAATTAGCGCGGCTTAGAGCAATTCCACGAGGAACGGCAGCTCCGTTGGGTGGTAGAAGGCCATGAAGTTATCCAGGGCATCACCCACCGCGAGCTCCGCATCCTCATCGCCCAGGTCCGCGGAATCGATGGCTTCGATGGCCTTGGCGGTTGCCTCTTCGGATTCTTCAATATCCACGTGAATGGCGGCGAGGTTATCGGTGCCAAACTGCGCTGGCTGGAGCTCTACCACCGGCTCACCCATATCTGGGCGCGGGGTGACTGCAGTGTCGTCAACGTCGATGGAAATGACCACGCGCCGGTGCGGGAACTTCTCCTCGTCCCCAATGGTCAACAGGCGCAGCGAGGCCATAGAGGCCTCAAGGAAGGCGGAGTAGGCGATCTCTTCTTCATCGCCTGCGGTATAAAAATCCCGCAGAGCCGGGGTAACCATGAAACCCCAACCGGAACGCGCCGCGAGCGTTCCGGTTTCTGCGAGCTCCGCCAGCATGGCATAGGTCGCCGGAATATAGACGCGGGCTTCAGCCACTAAAATTCCCCTTCAATATCGAATACGGCTTGAATTTCTACAGAAACGCGGTCGAAGCTGGTGTACAAGAAACCGATCATTCCGGCATCGACGGCGGCGCGCACGTTAAGGATCGAATCATCGACCATGACGCAATCGCTCAAGGGCAGCTCGAGGGCATCGGCAGCCGCTTGGAAGGCCGCAACCTCCGGCTTTTCCGCCCCGATTTCTCCAGACAACACCACGGCATCAACGTTGCCGCGATAATCCCACTCGCGAATGTGCTCGGCTCCGGAACCACCCGGGTCATTAGACAGAATAGCGGTTGCGGCACCATTTGCCTTCGCCGCAGACAGCAGAGCCTTCCAGCGGCGATTGTCCTCTTCAGCGCCATCGAGGACGCCGACATAGTCAATGATGAGACCACGCATAATTTTTAATCCTTCAGTACACGAATACTTTGTAACTCCCGAAAGTATAGCGAACTGCGCTTATATTCTCGCCCGCCTCATACAGGAAACTGCCAGAAATAGCGCGCGCAGCGCCCCCATGAGATAATTATCACGCGTTCGCCTCCCTGCCCTTTTTGCAGGAGCACTCATTTCACCATGTATGAGCCCATTCCCGGCTACTCTCATCTCAAGCTATACATCGCCCCGCACCGCATCCATTACGGCCGTCTGCCCACGACGGCAGAGGTAGCCGCTCAGCACCATATCCAAGCCTCGGTCGTCTTTATCCTTGAGGTCGCCGCCGGCTACCGCCCGCTGGCACACCTTAATTCTCCGCGCTTTTCGGATTCCATCCGCCTGCATATCGGCTCTTGGGTACACCGGCGAAAAAGCCCCTACGACACCGATACCCTGCGCCTTACCAGCCTGCACGCGCGGCCTAATGGCGAATACTTCGGTTCCGCGGTCATCGGCACGCACCGTCACGCCTTTACCGGCTCCGCCACGGACCAAGGGCTACGCTCGTTTCGGCTGCTCTAAAACTAACAGCGCCCCTCCCGCTTCCCCACCGCGCGAGGGCGGGGAGGAAGAGGAAGGGGTGCAAAAGAGCGCGGAGATTTTATGCCTCTACGGTTTCTTGGCCTGCAGGACCAGAGCCCGAGTCACCGCCGGATTCTTGGTTTTCTTCCTGCTGCTTGAACTGCTTGCGCAGCATAAACAACTGGCGCACGGTTTCTTCCTTCACGCCTTCATTCATGGCATTGAACATATCGCCACCCTCCTTCTGGTATTCCACCAGCGGGTCGCGCTGCGCCATCGCGCGCAGGCCGATGCCCTCCTTGAGGTAGTCCATCTCATAGAGGTGCTCGCGCCACTTCTGGTCAATAATCGGCAGAATCACCATGCGCTCGGTATTGCGCATCTGCTTGTCGCCGCCGATGGCAGAAACGGCTTCCTCCAGCTTGTCGTACTCCTGGTTCGCGTCGGTGACGAGGGCATAGCGCAGCTGCTCCGCAGTGAGCTCGCCTGGGGAACCGTACTCGGAGCCTTCCACGAGTTCCTCCGGGGACATCGTGGGGCCGTAGAGCGCCTCAAGGGCGTTCCAGAGTTCCTCGAGGTTCCAGTCTTCGACATAACCGGTGGCGGTAGCACCCGCGACGTAGGCAGAGACCGTGTCATCGATCATGGTGCGGATATCGTCCTTGATGTCATCGGCATCGAGGATGGAATAGCGCGTGGAGTAGACCACCTTGCGCTGCTCATTGAGCACCTCATCGTACTTCAACACGTTCTTGCGCATCTCGAAGTTTTGATTCTCCACCTGCGCCTGGGCGCCCTTAATGGAGTTCGAGACCATCTTGGCCTCGATGGGGACATCATCAGGCACGTTGAGGCGGTTCATCATGTGCTCCATAGACTGGCCGACGAACCGCACCATCAACTCATCGCGCATGGACAGGTAGAAGCGGGTCTCGCCCGGGTCACCCTGACGGCCGGTACGGCCGCGCAGCTGGTTATCAATGCGGCGAGACTCGTGGCGCTCGGTGCCCAAGACATAGAGCCCGCCCGATTCGCGCACCTCATCACCCAAGCGCTTCGAGCGCTCTTTCTCACCGTCGATCTCGGCTTCCCAGGCCTCCTGGTACTTTTCCTCATCCTCAAAGGGGTCGAGGCCGCGTTCGCGCAGCTTCTCATCGAGAATGACTTCCGGGTTACCGCCGAGCACGATATCGGTACCACGACCGGCCATGTTGGTTGCCACGGTCACGGTGCCGGGGCGGCCCGCACGGGCAATGATCTGGCCCTCTTCTTCGTGGTGCTTGGCGTTGAGCACGTTGTGCTGCACGCCGCGCTTGCTAAGCAACTGCGACAAGTATTCGGAGCGCTCCACAGAGGTGGTACCAACCAAGACCGGCTGGCCGTTTTCAACGTGCTCTGCAATATCATCAACCACCGCGGCAAATTTTGCCTCTTGCGTCTTGTAAATGCGGTCCGAGTGGTCGGTGCGCTGGTTCGGCTTATTGGTAGGAATAGGAACCACATCCAGCCCATAGATGGAATGCAGCTCCGCGGCTTCCGTTTCCGCAGTACCGGTCATGCCGGAAATTTTTTCATAGAGACGGAAGAAGTTCTGAAGGGTAACCGTCGCCAGCGTCTGGTTTTCGTTTTTGATCTCCACCTGCTCCTTGGCCTCAATGGCCTGGTGCATGCCTTCGTTATAGCGACGTCCTGCCAAAACGCGGCCGGTAAAGCCATCCACGATCATCACTTCGCCGTTGCGAACGATGTAGTCCTTATCGCGGGTAAAGAGCTCCTTGGCCTTCAACGCGTTATTGAGGTAGGAAACCAACTGGGAGTGCTCCGGCGCGTAGAGGTTATCAATGCCGAGCTGATCTTCGACGTATTCCACGCCCTCTTCCAAGACGCCGATGGTGCGCTTTTTGTGGTCCACTTCGTAGTGGATGCCCTCGCGCATGCGCGGCGCCAGCTGGGCAAAGACGCCGTAGAACTGGGAGGAGCCATCAACCGGGCCGGAGATGATGAGTGGGGTACGGGCTTCATCGATAAGAATCGAGTCCACCTCATCCACGATGCAGAAATTGTGTCCGCGCTGAACTACATCATTAAGGGTGCGCACCATGTTATCGCGTAGGTAATCAAAGCCCAGCTCATTATTGGTGCCGTAGGTGATGTCGCAGTCATAGGCTTCCTTGCGCTCTTGCGGGCGCATTTCTGCCAAGATTACGCCCACGGAAAGGCCCAACCAGCGGTGCACACGACCCATCATCTCGGCGTCGCGCTTGGCCAAGTAGTCATTGACCGTGACAATGTGTACGCCCTCGCCCTCCAAAGCGTTGAGGTAAGCGGGCAACAAGGAGGTCAGGGTCTTACCCTCACCGGTACGCATCTCTGCAACATTGCCAAAGTGCAGGGCGGCGCCGCCCATGATCTGCACGGGGTAGTGCTTTTGCCCTAGGACGCGCCAAGCGGCTTCGCGGACGGTAGCAAAAGCATCGAGCAAGATGTCGTTCTTTTCTTCGCCATCCTTGAGGCGAGTTTTGAACTCGTCAGTCTTGGCCTTTAGCTCATCGTCCGAAAGCTCCGCGTACTGATCCTCGAGTGCAATTACATCGTCTGCAATCTTGCCCAGGCGCTTGACCGTACGGCCCTCGCCCGCGCGCAGCAGCTTGGAAAGTCCAAACACTATTCGTTAGTCCTTCTTATCGCGACACATTCGTTAACTTCCCGCAATTGTACTCACGCTGCTGGCCTTGTCGCGTTCTACCCGCCCTTAAACGATAGTGATTCCACACTAAGAGCACTAAGAAAACAGATAACTCACAGCATGACAAATCCCCCTTCCCCACCTCATCGAGCAATAGCCCGATTGGTAGGAAGGGGGAATAAAGAGGTTTAGCGCTCTAGGCGGGCGCCGGAGGCTCTAGCCCTCTGCATCCTCAGACAAGGAGATGATGCCGTAGTCGAAAGCGTGGCGGCGGTAGACCACGGATGGCTTGTTGTTTTCCTCATTGACAAAGAGGAAGAAATCGTGACCAACCAGCTCCATCTCACTCAAGGCATCGTCCACGCTCATCGGGGTGGCCGGGTGTTCCTTGGTGCGCACGATCTGGCCGGGGCGAACATCCTCGACGGTCTCGGCATAAGGATCAACCAAGCGCTCTTCCTTGGCGCGCTGTGCTTCTGCCTCCGCAACCATCTCGGCGGCGATTTCGCCGGTGCCCTTCTGTGCGCGGTGGCCGCCCTTGACGTATTCACGGCGCACCTTCACCTTGCGCAGGGAGCGTTCCATCTTCCCCATCGCGGTTTCCAGCGCTGCGTAGAAGGAGTCTTCCTTAGCCTCTGCGCGGGCGATGTGGCCTTTACCGGTCGCAGTGATCTGGATGCGGTCGGACTCTGCTTCGCGGCGTGGGTTTGGCTCGTGCTGCAACTCCACGTGGAAGAAGGTCAATGTGGGATCAAGGCGTTCAATCTTGGCCAGCTTTTCATTGACGCGCTCTTGGAAGTGTTCCGGAACTTCAACGTTACGGCCCGTAATCGTTACCTGAGCATTATTTGGCTGGGACATTGAGATGCCTCCCTTTGGTAGTGGGGACTAGAAACAATCACAGTAACTGTTCCTCTGTGACACCTTTAATAATACCAGTGGTTATGACCTGATGGCATTAGGGGGTAACACCGTGCACCCTACTGTGTGATGTACCTTAAGCATCTGCGAAGGCCAATGCCCCATAGACTGTGGCGCCGGCGGCGCGTAGGGCCGCCATACTGGCCGCAAGGGTGGCGCCGGTGGTTATAACGTCATCGACAAGCAGCGCCGGCTTACCGTTCACTGGGGCGCAAACCCCCACTCGCCCCTGTAGATTCGCCCATCTATCCTGCGCATTGAGCTCAGATTGATCCTCGGTATTCGCGCCCATGATAAGCGCCTCCCGCACCTGCAGGGACCGTTGCCGGCGCGCCGCACCCTGGCACACGGCCGTCACGGGATCGCCGCCGCGCCTGCGCGCAGAGCGGCGACGAGTAGGTGCCGGCACTAGGCACAGCTCGCGGGGAGTCTCGCCGCGGGCAGCCAAGTGCGCCACGCCCGCGGCCACCACCGCACCGATATAATCGCGCACCTCCCTATTGCCCTGTTCCTTCATGCTGATGATGATATTGCGGCGAATATCGGAATAGGGCCCTAGGGCAAATACCGGTGCTCCCAAAAGCCGCGGGCGGCTTACCAGGTAAGGAGGCTGGCGCAGGTGCTCCCGGCACTGCGGGCACAAGACATGTCCGGGCGCGCGGCACCCCGCACACGCACGCGGAAAAATCAGTTCTCGCAGGCTCACTGCGCGCCACCGCCCCATCCCCCGAAAGGCCTTTGCGGCGGCGCCACCTAGAGCGCAACCGCCTTCTAATCGGACACGATAGGCGAAGAACGCCGACCCTGCAGGCCAGGCACCTCGCGCCAGTTCACCTCATCGACAACCGTGGCGGGAAGTTCCAACATGGCATGGGAATCCGTTATATAAAGCTTTGACGGCGAGGTCGCCACTGCGACTACCGGGGCGGTGATATTACCCGTCGGCATGGTAGAAGCCGAAGAACCATCCTGCTCGATGCGCCATACCGGCGACTGCCCAGAGGACGTACCCACGATGAGCGAGCCATCATTATTCCAATCCAGCGATAATGCCGATCCGGAAACCTCTGGACCCACCTCGCGGGCATTAACAATGCGCTTCTCGCCGCTGCTGGATTGGGCCACCGCGGCGATATAGACGTGTCCATCAATGATCATCGCCGCGCGTGCACCGCTATGGGAGAGGCGAATAACGGAGATTTCGCCTTCGATCTCGTCAATGCTGCGGGCATCGACCTCGGATTCCGAAATCCGCCCGGTAGTCTTGGAGCGCACGACGCGCACGATGCGGTCACCATCGACCACCGTCCAGGCTGCTTGCCCGTTGAATTCAAAGGTGGGCCGCGCCAACGTCTTGCCGTCGACCGAGTCCTGCATGACCGAGCCGATTTCGCCCATCTGCAGCTTGAAGTCACCACTAGACTTCCGGCTGACCGCCGCAATCATGCCGGATTCGGTGACATCGACTGACTGCACATTGCCGCTCGAGCCCAAGGCACCAGTGATCGGCTCGGCCACCCCACTATCGATTTCCAGCACGTTGCCCTCGTTCAAGGCGTACAGCGTGGACAGGGAATTGCTATTGATCTTGGGGTTATAGTCAGCAAAATCATCCACGCTGACTGTATCCATGCCTTCCACCAAGTTGCTGCCATCGGCCTTGACCTTAAAGGGGCCGATATGCCCGGCATCGGAAAGCGTCCAGACCAATTGCGCGGCAAAGCGGGTGCGGTCATTTTCATCCAGATCTGACAAGCCCTCGAACTGGTAGCCGTTTTCATTGTCGTAGCCAGCAAAGGTGACCTTTTCATCCGCTGCCCGGCGGGTAGCCGGGGCGATGCTGCTGGATGGGCCTTCCATCAAGAGGGTAATCAGCGTGGACTCGGATTCTTCGCTGCCTTTATAGAGCCACCGGCGATCCGGGACGAGGACGTCATCGGTTTGTTTATAAAAATAGAGCGATTGCGGGGTGTAATGATTGCGCAGCTCATTGCGCTCAATAACCAATCCTGCCGGCAGCCCGTTAATAAGCCACTGGTCATCCACCATTTTCATATCGATGGTAGCTTCGTAGCCTTCATTTTCCGGCACATACGCCCCACCGGATTTAAGCCGTCCAATGATGGTGCCCCGCACATTAAATGAGCGCACATCCTCCGCTGTGTTTTGTTTCTTATCGGGCGCGGTCACAATATCCAGGCTATCGACCACCATGACATCGCCCGAGGCATCCCACGCCCCGCGGGCGGTCTCCGTGAGGAATCCACGGGCCGCATCGTGATCATTGGTGGGAACGGCCGCAGCGCGGTAAAAATCGCGCAGGGTAAGGTCCGGGTCTGCTCCCACCTCTGGGGCAATGACTTCTTCCGGGCCATCGGGCTGATTGTGGTAGGTGCCTACGACCTGAGGGCTCGTATCGTGCGGCAAGGTTGAGCAACCGGTAACAAAGCACAGCACCGCCACCGCGCCCACTGCGGTGCTCCGCCGCCACAATCCGTTGCGTACGACCGAATTCATTTATATATCCCCCTTAAAATCTGGCGCCTTATAAGAGCGCCTCTCTGGCGACGCGGCCCCGCGATTGTGCTCGCGTTCTGAGGGCCACAGGATGCCGTCACCATCTGACTCGGCTGCGTCGGCGGAGTCATCGTCGATGCCAATTCCACGGCCCACCACTGAGCTATTGCTTGGCGATGCCCCACCAGCGGACACTCCGCCCTTATCTTCTGCTGCACCATCCTCCGTTGCATCAGCTTCCGCTTCCCCAGCTTCCTCGGTACTAATATCCGCGTTACTAGCATTCGCGGCGCCAGTTGCGCCGCTGGGGTCGGCGGTAGCAGGGGCATCGGAAAGCGCAGCGTGTCCAGAGTCTGAAGCTGTGCCTGGGGCACCTGGAATCTCGCGGGAGATGGGCTCATCACCAATCTCGGTATTCGGCTCGCGCGGGATGATGAGGCGGAAACGGGAACCATAGCCGAATACGCCAAAGGCATCGAGCGTGCCGCCATGCAGGGCTGCATCCTCGCGGGCGATGGCAAGGCCTAGCCCGGTGCCGCCGGAGTGGCGCTTGCGGGAAGAATCCGCGCGCCAGAAACGGTTGAATACTAGTTCTTCCTGCCCGGGTTTCAGGCCCACGCCGTGATCCGTAACAGCCACACCGACAGCCTTATCCGTGGTGGCAATATCGATCACCACGGGTTTGCCCTCGGAGTGGTCGATAGCATTGGCTAAAAGGTTGCGCAGGATACGCTCGATCCGGCGCGAATCGGCCTGGATGGTAATCCGCTCGTCCGGCATATTGCGAACGACCTCCACGTCGAGCTTTTGGGCCAGGTGCTCGACCTGGCGGTAGGCAGCATCCACGCAGGAGCGCAGGTCGATGGCCGTGGTGGATAGATCCGCCACGCCGGCATCGTGGCGGGAAATTTCTAGCAGATCCGCGAGCAGTTCCTCGAAGCGGTCCAGCTCCCTGGACATGAGCTTGGAGGCGCGCTGGGCGCCCGCGGGCAGACTATCGGCCTCGGATTCAATGAGGTCTGCGGCCATGCGCACGGTGGTAATGGGGGTGCGCAGCTCATGGGAGACATCGGACGTGAATTGCCGCTGCAAATCGCCGTATTCCTCCAGCTGCGCAATCTGGGAGGACAATTTATCCGC
This sequence comes from Corynebacterium sp. MSK310, assembly GCF_030227355.1. Classification (NCBI taxonomy): domain Bacteria; kingdom Bacillati; phylum Actinomycetota; class Actinomycetes; order Mycobacteriales; family Corynebacteriaceae; genus Corynebacterium; species Corynebacterium sp. MSK310. The sequence continues at coordinate 83,663 of NZ_JASPFZ010000004.1, read as the reverse complement.
CATATTATTAAAGGAAGCGGCAAGGCGGCCCATCTCATCGTCCCGGTCCACGGCCATGCGCTCCTTAAGGTGGCCCGCGGCTAGGCGTTGGGCAATGCGGGACGCGGACTTAATCGGGGTAATGACCTGCTGGGTAGCCAACCAGGCAATGCCCACCAACAAGACCACGACCACCACGCCGGCAGCAGAGAGCAACCCGCGCATAAGCGCCATCGTGGATTCTTCCGACTCCATGGAAAGGGCCAGGTAGACCTGCAAATTCGGAATCTCTGCATCAGTGGGAGTGCCCACCATGAGCGCATTATAGTAATCGCCATTGCCGCGCGGGACAGGGTAATACTGCTGCGCAATCTGGTCCTGGCCCACCATCTGCCGCATTTGTTCCGGCACCGGGAAATCCTCCGGCGAGGTGGTGATGGATCCATCTTGGTTTTCCACCACGATGACGGGTTCATATACGGCCTGCGCATCGCCTTGTTGTGCAGAGAGCTGATCCAAGGAAGCGCGCGCGGAATTGATGCGCACCTGCACCGAGTTTGCCGAGCTGGTGGCATCGATTTGCTGCTCCACCGCCGTGCGGGCGCGCTCGAGTTCCTGCAGCGCCACGTCTTCTTTTTGGGATACTAACCGCTGGGTCAGCACGGAGACCAAGGCATAGGCCAAGATGATCATGACCACCGAGGAGGCGACCACAATCATGCCGATAACGCGCGCCTGCAATGAGGTGCGCAGCGTATCTACTATGGCGTCACGAATGCGCCGCACGCGGTCCAGAATTCTGATGTTTCCTTACTCCCCGGCACCGGCCTTGCCGGTCTTATACCCCACGCCGCGCACCGTCAGCACGATCTGCGGATCTTCCGGATCGTGCTCGATCTTGGCGCGCAGGCGCTGCACATGCACGTTAACCAAACGAGTATCGGAGGCATTGCGGTAGCCCCAGACGGATTCCAGCAGCGATTCGCGAGTATGCACTTGCCCCGGGTGGCGCGCCATTTCCAGCAGGAGATCGAACTCCAGCGGGGTCAGGTTTAATTCGGTGCCATCGGTACGGCGCACCGTGTGTTCCGGCACGTCGATGACCAGATCGGCAACCTCAAGGGTTTCCGGTTCCGCGGAGTCAGTGCGGCGCAGGCGCGCCCGAATGCGGGCGATGAGCTCTTTCGGCTTAAAGGGCTTGGTGATGTAGTCATCCGCGCCAGATTCAAGGCCTAAGACCACATCCACGGTATCGGTCTTGGCGGTAAGCATGACAATGGGCACCGCGGATTCGCGCCGGATGGTGCGGCAGATATCCACACCATTCATACCCGGCAGCATGAGGTCCAAAAGGATGAGATCCGGTTCGTGCTGGCGGAAGGCAGGAACGGCATCGTTGCCATCCATGACGGGGACGGGATTGAGTCCCTCAGATTCAAGGACAATGGTCAGCATTTCCGAGATCGCTGGATCATCATCCACAACCAAAATCGTTGGCGCCACGTTTTAATCTCCTACAAGGTCATCTATTGCTGCCGTAATAGTATCCGCATCGGCGGTGGCGATCCAGCGCCCGCCCCACCCGGACTCGACTAGGCGCCGGTAAGCGGCGGCGGTGCGCTCCTGCAATCCCCCATCGCGTTCATAGTGGTCGCGCTCGCGGGTGGAATCACTGGCGGCTCGGGACTGCGCTCTTGCCGATGCCACCTCCACCGCCGTATCCACATACACCTGCAGGTCTGCTTGTGGCAGGCCCAAGGTGCCAAATTCTAGGTCATAGACCCATTGGAAGAGGCTATCGTCGCGCAACCGGGCTGCGGAATAGGCAGCGTTGGAGGCTACATAGCGGTCTAAGATCACTACCTCGCGCGTTTGCTTCGCCGCCAGCAATTCCTCTTTTACCCCAAAGCGGTCGAGGGCGAAAAGCGTGGCCATACCGTAGGCCGAATCCGTAAGGTCGCCCATCTTTCCGTAGAGCGCCTCGCGCGCAAGCTGCGCGTGGATGGAGGTCTCATAACGCGGAAAGGAAACGGTTTTTACTGGGACTTGGAGGGCGTCCCGCACTGCGGTCGCAAGTGTATTTTTTCCGGCGCCATCAATGCCTTCAATGCTTATAAGCATGGTGAGATATGCAGAATCCTTTCTGCTCCTAGGCGGCGCCAGCGGCACCGAGGGAGGTGGGTTTTAAGAAAGCGCCTCGATAAACGGTTCCACGTCGTAGTCTTCTTCGACGGTATCCAGGATCTCAAGGGCATTTTCGGTCAGGGTATCGTCAACGGTTCCCACCAAGTCCCTAATATAGGGGTAGTCTTCAACGGTTTCGCTGGCGCTGAACGGCGCGCCTGCCCAAATGGCGGCGATCGTGGCCGCAGCGTGGGCGTTGAGCTGTTCTTCCTCGGTTAAATCGTTCTTGCTGCGAGCCACCTCGCAGGCATCCTGTACTGCGCGGATTACCCCTTCTTCATCGAGGTTTGCCAATTCATCTAGAAAATCCACGTTGAGATCGGTGCTAAAAATCTCTTCGTCCCAGCTGCTCATTTCTCACTCCTTCGACGGGTTTAGCGCCATTTATACACGCTTTTGCGGCGCAGAAAAATCGGGCATGAAAAGGATTGCATTGAAAATCCACTTTCCCATTTGAGCTTTGTTCACATATCACGGATTCTAAAGGCTGTCGCGAAAATTCCAATGCATGATACTCTCGTTATCAACTTGTTACCCACCCTATGTAACTAAGAAAGGAGAGCACGATGAAGCCAGATTCACGTCGCGTGTACGTGTTCATCGTGCTCGGCCTTATCGCCGCCGTCGTCGTGGGAGTGGGCGTGTGGCGCATGAGCACGCCGAGCGCCCGTTACTCCAACGCCGCGAATGAGTCCCCTACCTCTAGCGTGGCACCAAAAAATACTTCCGCTGAAGAATCGACGACATCGTCGACACATAAGAAGCCTTCGCCGGAAAACTCCACCTCCGCAGAGTCTAATTCAGGCGCTGGTGAATCGGACCATCAGCGCCCGCAATCGACGGACCCATACTTGGCGCCCAATGCCGTCACGCATCCCCACGCGGCTACCCGCCCTACCAAGGTGTACCGCCCCGGAAATGTCTACTCTCCAGACGCTTCCGCTAATAACGCCCCGTCCGCCCAGGGCGGCCAGGCTCCGCAGAATGGTAACGGTGCCGGCACCATGCAGGCAGCGCCGGATAATCCCAGCAAGCCGGATAACTTAGCACCGTCTTTCCCGGCACCAAGCTCACCAGCTCCATCTTCTGCTCCAAGCGAGGGGAAGCCAGGTCAAAGTGAACAGGGTGGAGAGTCCGGAAAACCGGTAGAGCCCGCCGGATCCGATAACCCGGAGTCGCCATCAACGCAGGCCCCACAAAAGTCATATACCAACGGGAGCGCGCAGCGCACCCCGTCTGCTCGTAATGCCACCACAGAGGATCACGGTGCGGGAACGAGCGCGCCTTCTAGCGCACCGCAGGCGAAAAATAAATCCCACGCCAAGCCGGAAGCAACCGGGAAGCCTGCCACTACGCAACAGACGGGAAACCAAGAGCCCACGGATCTCCCGGCAACGGGAAGCTCTGCCGCGGGATCTTCCGCTGCGCGCTAAGTCCTCTATGCGGCTAGCGCAACTGGTACCAAGGAGTTAGCCTCGGCCCAAATGCCGCCAACACCTAAAAGTGCCCCCTTGCTGGGATTTTCTAGCAAGGGGGCACAGTTATAAGACCTATTAGACTCGGGCGACGAATAATTGCGCCGTGCGGTCCTCAGGACTTGACTCATGTACAGCGTGAGCTTGGGCGGTAACCACACCATCGGAGGCCGGCAGCCATGCGGCTTGGCCCGGAGAAAGGATCAATTCCTCGCCTGCGGCATTGCGAAGGTTAAGGGAACCAGCGGTGCACAAGGCGATGGTGGGGCCGTCATAATCGAGGTCGACGGAAGAATCGGGCCCGAGCTCGGCGCGATCAAGCAGAAATTCATCGATGGGCACCGGATAGGACCAAGCCTCGGCACCATGGACGTTATCCTGGTCCCGCTTATCTTTTTGCTGCACCCGCGGCTCATTGGCGGCCGCATAGGTCAGGACCTTCACCAACTCCGGCACATCCACGAATTTCGGGGTCAATCCGCCGCGCAAGACGTTATCGGAATTGGCCATTATTTCTACGCCAAGTCCGGAGACATACGCATGGAGCTGCCCGGCGTCGAGGTAGACGGCCTCACCTGGGGCAAGCTCGATGTGGTTGAGCAAGAGCGCGCCAAGCACGCCAATATCGCCAGGATAGCGGTCATTCAGGTCCACCACCGTAGCCATGACCCGCGCCTTCCAATCCTTCGGGTCGGCGGAAATCAGGCGCTCGCCGGCGGCAATGATGGCCTTAATAAGCTCCTTGCGCTTGGCCGAAGGGATGGTAATCCACGTGGTGAAAAGCACCCGGAGGTTGGCGGATTCGGAGGATTCCGCGGGGTCATCGTCAAGCATGGCAAGATAACGCTCAAGCTCTGGGCACTCCAAGGCGGCAAAGAGCTCGCGGGTTTGTGCTAGGGGACGGAACCCGGCCATGGCGTAGAAATCCGAGAGCGCCACGATAAGTTCCGGCTTGTGGTTATCGTCCTTGTAATTGCGATTTGCGGCCTGCAGGGCAATACCCGCCTCGTTTTCGCGGGAGAAGCCCTCTTCGGCCTGCTCCTTGGAGGGGTGGGCCTGCAAAGATAGCGGGTCTTCGGCGGCGAGAATCTTCAACAAAAACGGCAGTTTTTCGCCGTATTCTTTGTAGACTCGCGTACCCAACTGGCCTTCTGGATCCTCCGCAATCACCTCGTTGAGAAGCTGGCCTTCCACCGTGGAAGGATCACCGGGGTGGGCACCAAACCAGAGTTCAGCTACCGGCTTTCCTGCGGCTTCTTCGCCCCGCAGCTCAGGGATGAGGGTGCGTGATCCCCAGGAATAGTTGCGGATTGCGCCTTCCAGTAATTGCATATATTTCTATCCTTTAGAAATCTCGTAGGCGGTCGCGGCAAAACTCCGCGTAATAAGCTGCAGCGAGCGGGCAAGGTGCCCTAGGCCCGGTTCCGGGTCGGTGCTGCGGACTGCAAGCGAGTCGGGCAGGTTCGCCTCTTCCTGCCCCCAGAAAATCACTTTTAAGGGTATCAAAGGTGCCTCCGCGCCAGCACCGTCGATAAAGGGATCGTAGAAAAGGTCATCGGCCGGCGTGGACGCCGTGCTGGATTCGGCGCCTCGGTCGAGTGCGCCACTCAGGTCAGCGGGCTCGACGAAGGTCCCGGGCAGCCCGTGCACGGCCCAGATAGTCGCGGCCATGCGGGCGACCAGGGTATCGATGTGCACGCGCTCGCGGCGCTCGGCATATGCATAGGGATCGATAACGCAAGAATGGATAATCCGCGCAACCTCTGCGTATTCGCGCAGCTGCCGTCCCGGATTGATGGCATCATCGCGCTCTGGAGAAAGCTGCTCGATTTCGCGGTCCACGGCGGCGGCGAGGTCCTCTAGCTCCTCGCGCACCGCATGCGGGGAGGTATGCACGATGCTGCACAGCGCGTATAGGGCCGTGATAAATCGCGCCGGCGAGCAGCCCTCTGCGGTGGGAAGCGACGGGGCAATCAGGGTGTCCTCTGGGCAATCCTCTACCAAGGGACCGCTTGCCGGGCCCACCAGAATTGTGGTGGCGCCGCGCTGGCTCGCGGCAATGAGTGCGCGGGAGGCCCAATCGCATTCTGCGGGCTCGCCCACTGCCACGACGATATCGAGCGCGCCCACGTACTGCGGCAGCGATTCCGTCACCACCAGCGGGATGCGCAGCGGTTCGGCCAAGCCGACGCCGAGGTGCGCTGCCTCGCGGGCGATGGCGTCGGTGGGTAATATGACCAAGGAGCGCGGGTTGAGCCCGTTTAAGATTTCACCCCAGCGCTCCACTTGCCCGGCGAGCAGACGAATCTGCGCACCCTCGTGGGCGACATCAAAAAATCGCACCGTTTCGGTGTCATAGGTGGAACCATCAGTGAAACCGTTATCCATATCGCTCTAGCATAGTCGGGCTCCCACTAAGATGGTGCGGCATGACGTCAGCACAGATTCATCCCGTATCCCTTATCGGTGGCGGCCCCGGCGCGTGGGACCTGATTACGGTTCGCGGCATGCGCGCCTTACAGGAGGCCGAGGTCATCTTGACCGATCACCTAGGCCCTGCCCCGCAGTTGGATAAGCTCTGCGATATTTCCGCAAAGGAGCTTATCGATGTCTCCAAGCTGCCCTACAAGAAGTCGATTACGCAGGACAAGATCAATGAGCTGCTCATCGAGCATGCCCAAGCCGGGCGGAAGGTGGCGCGGCTCAAGGGCGGCGATCCTTTCGTGTTCGGCCGCGGCTTTGAAGAGGTACAGGCCCTAGCCCAGGCATCTATCCCCACCACCGTGATCCCGGGAGTGACCTCCGCTATTTCCGTGCCTGCAGGCATTGGCATCCCCGTCACCCAGCGCGGCATGGTCCACGGCTTTACCGTCGTATCGGGCCACCTGCCTCCGGGGCACGAGAAGTCCCTCGTGGATTGGCACGCCCTGGCCCAATCCGGCGCGACCTTATCCATTATCATGGGCGTGAAAAATGCCCCGGCGATTGCCAGGGCATTGCAAGACGGCGGGCTTGCTGGGTCGACGCCGTGCGCGATTATCCAGGAGGGCACCCTGAACACGCAGCGGGAATTTCGCTGTGAACTAGCGCAACTTGCGCAGACGATGGAGGATCATAATGTCTCCTCCCCCGCCGTCTATGTCATTGGCGAGGTTGCCGGCCTCGGCCCAGCCGGGGATTAGGCCTTATCCGCCTGCGGTGCGGAGTCCTCCACGATGCTCACGTCCTTGGAGGCACCGGCCGCGTTGTGCGCAAAGCCTGCGGCATGAAATTCCGCGTGTGCCTTGGTCTCGGCGTTCTCGGCTTCCAGCTCCCTTACGCGAGCAGCCCGGGTAGCCCGCGCGCCGTGGATGGTAGCGGAAATACCCACGACGAGAATCATGACCATGAGCAGCGGGGAGACGAAGCCCGGCACCGTCAGCCCGAAGTAGGTTTCTAGCCCGCCTAAGACCTTGCCGATATTCAGCGCCACGATAGCCGTACCCACGAGGCCACCGAGGACGACCGGCTCAATCCGGGAAATCACCCATGCCGCAATCGGCGCGGCAATGGAACCACCGATGAGCAGGGCCAACACGGCGGAGAGGTTGGCGACGATATCCTGCCACAATCCAACGACGAAGCCGAGGGTGGCGCCCAGTGTGACCAGGAATTCGGCGGTATTTACCGTGCCGACGATGCGGCGAGGCTGCTCGCGGCCAATTGCCATAAGCGTCGAGGTAGACACCGGACCCCAGCCGCCGCCACCGGTGGAGTCAACGAAGCCGCCAACAGAACCGAGCCCGATCAAAAATGGGGTGGAATGGCTGCGTTTTTGTACGAACTTCGCCCGGCGCGGGCGGGAAAAGCGCCAGATGAGGTTGCTGCCGATGGCCACCAGGATGAGCGCGGTAATGGGAGCGGCCGCATCGGTGGAGATATTGGAGAGCACGGTGGCGCCGATAAACGCCGCGATGGCACCCGGCACGCCCAGCCGGAAGACGGTTTTCCAATCCACATTGCCAAAGCGGGCGTGGCTGAGGCCAGACATTGCAGTCGTCCCCAGTTCCGCGGTGTGGACTACGGCGGAGGCTTGGGCGGGTCCCAGGCCCGCCAGGAGGAGGATGGTGGTTGAGGTAACGCCGAAGCCCATGCCGATGCCGCCATCGACAAGCTGGGCGGCCGCACCGGCCACGGCGATTAAAATAAGGGTTAGCATGGAACACCGACCTCCTGGGCGATGTGATAGTGAGCAGCAACGATGCCAGCGAGATCGGTACCAAGAACGGGATCGACGGTGACATTGCTGGGGGTAGATGACAGTGGTTTAAGAAGCAGTCCTGCGGTAACAAACAGCGGGATAACCCGCATTCGCGCAGTGCTTCTTGCCAATGCATGAATGTCATTGCTGCCACCGCGGGTGGCGAACGCGGCCGTGGCGGGTACACCGGTGAGCTGGGATACCCGAGCGGCGAGCCGGTGGATGGAGTCATTGGCCGCAGCATCAGAGGAACCAACGGAGTAGATGACGTGGTGGGTATCCCCAGACCTGGCGCGTGCGGCGAGCACCGCCGCCAATTGCGCTTCTGCGGCTTCCCGCCTGCCCACATCTCGTACGGCACGCCCTCCGCCTAAGCACTCACCTTGCACCAAGCGCAGGCCTGAAGCCTGTTCGGCCGCAGCGATAACGCGGGGAACGTCAACGCGCTGGTGGTAACCCTGCGTAAAGAGCAATGGAATGACTACGGCCGTATCCTCCCCGCAACGAGCGAGATCGACCGCAGCGGCGGTGAGATCGGGAGTATTGAACTCCAGGTGCGCCGCACGATAAGCCGGTCGGCCTGGTATCGCGGCGGCAGCGGTCTGGGTGAGCCGTTCAATGCCGGCGGCGGCGCCCGAGTGGCGCGAGCCGTGGGACAAGGTAATGAGTGCGGTCATGGTGCATCCTTAATCCACTGGAGCCGTGGAGTGTCCGCGGCGGGCTAGGGAGCGCTGCAGGGCCTCAGTGGAAGAGACTGCTGGGGCCGGTGCTACGGGGGCATCATCTTGTCCGTGGAAGCGGACCGAAAATACGCGCAGGCACTCCTGGCAATTCCAGGCAAAGTCGTCTTCTTCATCGGGGAAAAGATCAGTGCCGGCGCAGTACGGGCAAAAGGTGGGGTGATTGCGATTGGGATTAGGTTTTCGGCGAAAATTCACTGCAGATCTTCCTCCTCGGCGCGCAGTACCCAGTGGCGGAACTGCTCGCCTTCTTCGCGTTGTTCCTTGTATTTATTGACCAGCCGGATGACGTAGTCCGGTACTTCATCGGCCACGACCTTGTGACCGCGGAGCTTGCGGCCCCAGTCGGGGGAAAGGCCGAGGGCGCCGCCCAAGTGGACTTGGAATCCCTCGACGCGGTTGCCATCGGCATCGGTGACGATCTGGCCCTTGAGCCCAATATCGGATACCTGGGAGCGCGCGCACGCATTCGGGCAGCCGTTTAATGCGATGGAAATGGGTACATCCAAATCCCCCAGGGTGTCTTCGAGGATGTCCACCAATTCGATGGCACGGGCCTTCGTGGTCACGTGCGCCAACTTGCAAAATTCCAGACCAGTGCAGGAAATGACGCCGCGGCGAAACTCCGTGGGCTGGGAATACAGGCCCGTTTCATCCAGCGCGCGCGAGAGCGCCGGAATATCGTCTTCCTCCACATCGAGGAAGAGCAATTCCTTCATCGGGGTGGTACGGATGCGCGAGATGCCGAACTTTTCTGCCACATCAGCAATGGCAATGAGCTGTTCGCCCGTTGCATGGCCCACGGTGGGTTTCACGCCAACGTAGAACTTGCCGTCCTTTTGCTTGTGCACACCTAGGTGATCGCGGCTGCCGGGATTGACCTCGAGCGGGATGCCATCGGCCAGCGGCTTGTCCAAGTACTCCTCCTCGAGCACTTGGCGGAACTTTTCGATGCCCCATTTAGCCACCAAGAACTTCAGGCGCGCGCGATTGCGGTTGCGGCGGAAGCCATAGTCGCGGAAGATGCTGACCACGCCGGCCCATACTTCCGGAACGCGCTCGAGTGGCACCCACGCGCCTAATGACTGCGAGAGCATGGGGTTGGTGGACAGTCCCCCGCCCACGAAGCAATCGAAGCCGGGCCCATATTCGGGGTGGTTGACGCCTACGAAGGCAACGTCTTGAATTTCGTGCGTAACGTCCTGGCGCGCATTGCCGGAAATAGCGGTTTTGAACTTGCGGGGAAGGTTATGGAACTCCTCGCGCGGTAAGTAATTATTCTTGATTTCCTCGATAGCTGGGGTGGCATCGATAATCTCATCTTCAGCCACTCCCGCGACCGGCGAGCCCAAAATGACGCGGGGCACATCGCCGCACCCCATCAAGGTGCCCAGGCCCACGGATTCGAGTTTGTCCCAGATGGTGGGTACGTCTTCGATCTGAATCCAGTGCAGCTGGATATTCTGCCGGTCTGTAAAGTCCGCGGTAGAGCGAGCATAATCGCGCGAGATTTCTCCCACCGCGCGCAGCTTGGCCGGATCAGCACGGCCGCCATCGAAGCGCACGCGCATCATGAAGTATTCATCTTGCAATTCTGCATTGGACAGCTTGGCGGTCATCTCCCCACCCAAGTTCTGATTGCGCTGCGTATACAGCCCCAACCACTTAAAGCGCGGCGCTAAATCCTCCGGTGGGATAGAGGAAAATCCCTGCTTGGAGTAGATGTCTATTACGCGCTGCTTGGCTGAGAGACCACCATCGTCCTGCTTGATGGCCTCATCGTTATTCAACGGTTCCTTACCGTCAATTTTCCACTGGCCCTCGGGCTTATTGGCGCGTGGCTTGCGTTTGGTCGTCGTTGCGGTAGCCATAATGTGGTGTAGACCTCCCTTTCAAAGCGTTGAAGGAAAACCTACCCGTCTACAGATCGCAGACAAAGCGGTCTGTTTTATTTTCACCCTCGCCAGCGCCGTGACCAGCGCATTAAAGGCATTTAATAAAGAATCTAATTATCCCACTTGTGCACAAACAGACCATACGGTTCACTCTGTTAAGAGAAATCCCGCACTCAACCACCACAAATAGACCATCTAGTCTATTTATATCTATCCGTTGAGGAACCCTGTTTCCCTTCACATTGCCGCGGGAGAATACGCACACTAGAAAGGCAGATTTACCGTGTCAGACAAACCCTTAAACGTAGCCGTCATTGGTGCCGGTCCTGCCGGCATTTACGCCTCCGACATTCTGGTGAAAAAGACCGGCGGAAACGTGCGCATCGATCTCATTGAGCAAATGCCCGCGCCCTTCGGTCTCATCCGCTACGGCGTGGCCCCTGACCACCCACGCATTAAAGGGATCATTAATTCCTTGCACCGCGTCTTAGATACGGAGCAGATTCGCCTGCTGACCAACGTGCACATCGGCCGCGATATCACGGTTGATGAGCTCCAGCAGCACTACGATGCCGTCATCTTCGCCACTGGCGCCGTAGGCGATCGCCACCGCGATATCCCTGGGGCACAACTGCAGGGAGTGCACGGCGCCGGTGAGTTCGTGGGCTTTTATGACGGAAATCCGCGTTTTGAGCGCGAGTGGGATCTCTCCGCCAGCGAGGTCGCCGTCATCGGCGTGGGCAATGTGGGACTGGATGTCTCACGCATTTTGGCCAAGACGGGCGATGAGCTCAAGGTGACCGAAATCGCCGATAATGTCTACGATTCGCTGGCACAAAATAAGGCAGAGACCGTACGCGTCTTCGGGCGCCGCGGGCCCGCCCAAGCCAAGTTCACCCCGCAAGAGCTCAAAGAGCTCGACCATTCGGAGAACATCAATGTGGTCGTCTCCCCGGAAGATATTGATTACGACGAGGCCTCGCTAGAGGCTCGCGCTTCCAGCAAGTCTACGGATTTGGTGTGCCAGGTTCTTGAGCAATATGCCATTCGCGATCCCAAACAGGCCCCGCATACGCTGCAGATCCACCTCTTCGAGCAGCCGGTGGAGATCCTCGGTGAGAACGGCCGAGTCAGCGGGATTAAAACGGAGCGCACAGAGCTGACCGGCGATGGCAGCGTGCGCGGGACGGGTAAATTCACCACGTGGCCAGTGCAAGCGGTCTACTTTGCCACGGGCTATCGCTCAGACGCCGTGGATGGCGTGCCATTTAATAGCGAGAAAAACGTTATCAACAATGACGGCGGCCACGTCATCGACGAAGAGGGCGCCATCGTGCCCGGCCTCTACACCACCGGCTGGGTAAAACGCGGGCCCGTGGGCCTGATTGGCAATACCAAGTCCGATGCCAGTGAAACCATTGGCATGCTGCTTGATGATGCCGCCGCGGGCACCCTACCATCCCCCACCGCCGACGATATCACCGAGGCCTTCGCAGATAAGGGCATCGACTACCTCACGTGGCAGGATTGGCAGCGCCTCGATGCCGCTGAGCGCGCTTTGGGCGAGCGCGAAGGCCGCGAGCGAAAGAAGTACGTGGAGTGGGAAGACATGGTCGCCCACTCCCGCGCGCAGTAATTCAGTAATTAGCGCCTGATGATGGCGAGGACCTCGTCTACGATCTGCTGCACCTCTTCGGAGGTCTTCGCCTCAACATTGAGTCGCAGCAGCGGCTCGGTATTGGAAGCGCGCACATTAAACCAAGCATCCGTGCCCTTGAGCTCGACCGTAACGCCATCTAGCTCATCGACGGATTCAATCTTATCCGCCAGCTCATCGAGTACCGCCTGGGTGGCGGCCTGTTGATCCGCCACGGTGGAGTTGATCTCCCCGGAGGCCTCATAGCGGGAGTACTCCGCCATGAGCTCACTAAGCGGCTTATCCGTCTGCCCCAGCGCGGCCAGAACGTGCATGGCGGCCAGCATGCCGGAATCGGCATTCCAGAATTCCTGGAAGTAGTAGTGCGCGGAGTGCTCGCCGCCAAAGGCCGCCCTGTGCTCGGCCATTTGAGCCTTGATGAAGGAGTGACCCACGCGCGTGCGCACTGCGGTACCGCCCTTTTCCGCGATGAGCTCCGGCACCGTCTTGGAGGTAATTAGGTTGTGGATGATGGTCGCGCCTGGAAATTTATCCAAGTAGCGGCTAGCCACCAGCGCACAGATGGCAGACGGCGATACCGGCTGGCCCTTTTCATCCACCACGAAGCAACGGTCTGCGTCGCCGTCAAAGGCAAGGCCGATATCGGCCTTTTGCTCTACGGTGAATTTCTGCAGATCCTCTAGGTTCTTGGGATCCAGCGGGTTCGCCTCATGGTTGGGGAAGGTGCCATCGAGCGCAAAGTAAAGATCGCGGACATCGAAGGGCAGGCCATCAAAGACGGCCGGGACGGTGTGCCCGCCCATGCCATTGGCGGCATCGACGGCCACGACCAGCGGCTTGGATTCTTCCAGCGGCACGAGGTGGCGCAGGAAGTCCGCGTAACCAGTCAGGATTTCCTGCTCGGCGATGGCACCATTGGGGCCGTCGTAGTCTGGGGTGCCATCGATAAGCATCTGCTTAATCTCTTCCAGCCCAGTCCGTTGTCCAACGGGGACGGCACCGGCGCGGCAGAGCTTGATGCCGTTGTACTTCGCCGGGTTGTGGGAGGCGGTAAACATCGCGCCCGCGCACTCCATAGAACCCGCGGCATAGTAGAGCTCATCGGTGGAGGTAAGCCCCAGAAGCGTCACGTGGAGGCCTTGGCTCACCACGCCTTCAGCAAAGGCTTGCGCCAGCGCGGGAGAAGACGGACGCATATCGTGGCCTACGGCCACGGTGTTTTCGCCTTCTTCGCGCAGGATTGCGGCAAAGGCGGCACCAGTATCGCGCACGAAGTCTTCATCGATATCTTCGCCCACCACGCCACGGACGTCATAGGCCTTAATCACTGCATCAAGATGCTCACGAGTTCGCATACCTCGCAATATTACTCCCCGCCTGCGGGCAACTAGGGCAGTGCTCCATCCGTGTCTGCAGCTAGCTAGCGCAAACTTTCACGGGCGCTGTGCCCAGCGCCCGTGGTTTAGTCAGACTCAGAGTCCGTGTCCTGCCTCTCGGCAGAATTATCTTCGCTGTGCGCATCGGGAACTACGGACAGGTGAGCGCGGCGGGCCTTTTTGGCATAGGCCACGCGGCGAGTGCGAAATACCGGGTGATTAGAATTGGCAGGATCAGCGCCATCGAAGGTGGCGGTGTAATCGATGGGATCTGCCCCGGAGCCGGCGCTGCGGTCATCGACAAGCCCCGTGGTTACCCTGCCGTCTTCCTTGACCGCCTGCGCCAGGGCCATAAGGTCATCATCCTCGTCCAGCTCAATGCGGTCTACGCGCACCAGCTCCCACCCCACCGGCGCAGAGATGCGGTCGCGGTGGGTGCTGCACAGATCCCAGCTATGCGGGTTATCCTCTTCTGCCAGCGGACCAACCACTGCGGTTTGATCCGCATATGCATAGGTCAACGTCGCCACGGCGGGTCGGCCGCAGCCTGGGCGGGAGCAATGGCGAGATTCAGTCACGGACAATAGTCTAAACCCTTGGTTGAGATTTAGATAGTACTTCCCCGGCGTGGCTGCACTTATTGCGCCGTCACCGAGCTTTAGAATCAACGCCATGACCGCCGCTCGCCCCCGCCCGCATATTCGCCCCGCCCGCGACCGCCACGGGTGCGGCCTGCACGGGCCCTTGCTACCGCAGCAAACCCCGCGCTACCGCAGCGCCCGCGAGCTCTTCGATGCCGCCGTCCTCGAGGCCTACGCACCCATTCAGCACGCCTTCGCCCCGCAATTGCGCGGGCTCGACCTTGCGGTAGATACCATCCCGCGCATGCGACTTTCGGCGGATATGACGGTGCTGCCAGATGAGATCATTGCTGATGGCCCAGTGCCGCTCGGCCGCATCGTGCCCGCCGGTGTCGACCCTGCTGGCACCCCCACTCGCGCCCGGCTCGTTATCTTCCGCATGCCCATTGAGCAGCGTGCCGTCACCTCCGCCGAGCGCGCGGAACTCCTCGGCACGGTCATTACCGCCCTGGTGGCCAATTACTTAAACCTCACCCCAGAGGAGGTAGACCCGCGCTATAGCTGGTAGGGACACCTTTTCGCACCACAAAGAAAACTCTAGCCCTTGACCGCACCACTCAGGGGGCGCAGCCAAGGGCTAGAGCACACAACTTAATTAACCAATCTCGCGCTTAAGGCGACGGCGTTCGCGGTCCGAAAGCCCGCCCCAAATTCCGAAGCGTTCATCGTGCTCCAGCGCGTATTCCAAGCATTCATCGCGCACCGCGCAGGCTTGGCAGATACGCTTTGCCTCACGGGTGGAACCTCCCTTTTCAGGGAAGAATGCCTCTGGATCCGTCTGCGCACACAACGCTTGATCCTGCCACTCCTGCTCGACGGCACCGAAGAGTTCATCGAGCGATACCTCTGCAGCAGCACCGCCACGGAGAATGGCGTTGTTATTAGCCATTTTGTCCACGCCTTTTCCTTTCTCCGAGGTTGGGTAATCCTAATCAGTGCAACCGACTGTACACGAGGCTGAAGTGCGGCTAAATCGCCGTCAATCCGCGAACCAATCCGTGAAAACAAGTGCGTCGGTCGCCGTTTCTTGCACTGATGTAATTTCACACCGGATCACTAAATATCGTCAACCTGAATTAGTGCCTTTTTCGCGCTTTATCGCAAAAACGCTGCACACGATCCCCATCCGTCACATTAGTAACACCCGGTGCCATCCGGGGGTGTAGGTAGGGGGTACTAGATATAGTGGTACCCGGTTTTTCTGTCAACAATTTTCAGGAACTTTCGGCGTGTCTCCCAAATCTCGACCGGGCAGGGATCACAAAGCCCTCCACACCGCGCGGCGTTACCGAGCTGCAGGCGGTGCGGAGGGAAGGCGGCGGGCGCTTTAGGCGTCGGAGCTAAAGCGAATGCCGGCATCCGGGATGGTCACGCCGGGAAAGACTCGCATGCCGTCCACGAGCTCACAGCGGGCACCCACGTGGGCGCCTTCGCCGATGACGCAGTTTTCGATGACCGCATTGGCACCGATGTGGGCGCCCGAGGCAATGATGGAGTTGTGGATGATGGCGCCCGGTTCGATGCGAACGCCATCAAAGACCACCGTTCCCTCCAAGCGGGAGCCCGCACCCACCTCGGATCCGCGGCCCACCGCGGTGCCAGATAGCAGCAGCACGCCGCCGGCAATTCCCGCAGAGGATTCCACGAGGGACTCGCCGGTGCGGCCCTCCAACAGCGGCGATGGGGCGATGCCGCGCACCAGGTCGGAGGAGCCGCGGGTGAAGTCATCCGGGCGGCCCATATCGCGCCAGTAGGAGTTATCGACGTGGCCGACGACCAAGCGGCCATCGGCAAGCAAGCCCGGGAAGGTCTCGCGCTCTACCGAGACCACGCGGTCTGCAGGGATGGACTCGATGACGGAGCGGTCAAAGACGTAGCAACCGGCATTGATCTGGTTGGTTGGTGGATCCTCGGTCTTTTCCAAAAAGGCCGTGACCCGGCCCTCAGAATCCGTGGGCACGCAGCCAAAGGCGCGCGGATCCGCCACGTTGAGCAGGTGCATGGTGACATCGGCACCCTTGTTGTGGTGCGTGGTCAAGATGCCCTCTAGATCCATGCCGGAAAGAACATCGCCGTTGAAGACCATGACGGTGTCATTGCGCAGCTTGTCATAGACGTTGCGGATACCGCCGCCGGTGCCCAGCGCGGTTTCTTCCACCACGTATTCAATGTCTAGGCCGAGCTCGGATCCATCGCCAAAGTATTCCTCGAAAACCTCTGCCTTATACGAGGTGGACATCACCACGTGCTCAATGCCCGCGGCCTTGATGCGGGCGAGCAGGTGCTGCAGGAACGGGTAATTTGCCGTCGGCAGCATGGGCTTGGGCGTACCAATGGTCAGTGGGCGCAGGCGGGTACCGCGCCCGCCCACCAAAATCACCGCATCGGTGGTGGCACCATGAGTGGTGGCTGCTTCAGTCATAGTCATCCTTTGTATGCAGACAATCTTATTCTGAGGTTTTTCGAAGGTCAGTGTATGCGGCCGCGGCCAGAAACCAGGTCAACGGCACGCGCTTCAGGCCTCCGAATCTTTGGCCGTGCTGGCGCGTGCGGCCGTTACCGCTCCCCGCGCCTGCAATCCCAGCCACAGCGCGGCGCGCAGCGGGGCCTGCCACCACGCCGGGTGACGGTCCGCCTGGAAGCGATACGCGGAACTGTGGTGCGCGCGCAGCATCGCCCCGGCGTGCGCCTGGGTGGAATGCCCCTTGGCGTGGCTGATGACGGCTTCCGGACAGAAAATATTTTGATACCCGGCGCGCGCGAAGCGATCGCCCAAGTCCACGTCTTCCAAATACATGAAGTAGCGCTCATCAAAACCGCCGATGGCATCGAAGGCCTCCCAGCGCACCAAGAGGCAGGATCCGGATAACCACCCGGCGGGGCGCTGGACGGACATATCGGCATCGTTGCGGTACGTGCGTGTCCACGGATTAGAGGGCCATAGGTTAGAAAACAGCGCGTGGCCGATGCCGGTGGATATATTGGGCACCGACCGGGCAGACGGATAGTTGCTGCCATCTGGTTCCACGATGCGCGGGCCTACCGCCGCGGCATCCGGCCAGCGGCGTGCGCACGCGATCATCTGGTCAATGGCGCCTTCACTAAAGGTGACATCCGGGTTAGAGATAAGGAAAAACTCATCATCTACGCGCTGGTTCTCGCGCACCCACCGCGCACCGGCGTTCATGCCGGCGCCGTAGCCGATATTGCCGCCGGTATCGAGGAAGTGCACGTCCTCTTCTTCCGCAGCGGCGGCTTCCGGGATACCGTCGGTCGAACCATTATCCGCCAGCACCACCTGGGTGCCGTTAGCACCGGAGTCCGGCAGGGAGTCTATAAAGCGCGCCAAGTACTCACCGGGGTTGTAGGTCACGGTGATAACGGCGAGCGGAGCTGTAGTTTCAGTAGTCACAATGGGCCCCAAGCTTAGTCATGCCAGAGGCCACGTCAGGAGACAGACACTGTTTCAAACACGCGAAACTGGTCACGGATCCCTAATTTCGGCGAGATCTCCCCTAAACTATCTCCAGATCCCCGGAAAGTAGAAAGCCTTCACTTGTGACTTCTGAGAACACTCGCCGGGCGCGCAATATCCAACCCGCGCCCTCTGCCGCTAGCGCGGTTAAGCAAAAGGGTTCCACGGCCACCAAAACCATCGTGGCCGTCATTTCTGCCCTCATCCTAGCTGTCTCCGGCGTGGGCTATGCCACGGTGGGGCGCCTGGATACGGGCATGTCCTCCGCCTCGGACCTATCTTTGGGCGAGGATGGTTTATCCGATCCTTCCTTGGACGGCGCCGCCGATATCTTGCTCGTGGGCAAGGACTCGCGTACCGATGCCCAGGGCAATCCGCTCTCCGAAAAGGAGCTGGCGGATCTCCACGCCGGCGTTGCCGAGGGCGAGGAAAATACCGACACCATCATGCTCGTGCGCATTCCAGAAGACGGCTCGCGCGCTACCGCGGTCTCCATTCCGCGCGATACCTATGTCAACGATCCGGACTACGGCAATATGAAGATCAATGCCGTCTACGCCTCGCACAAAAACGACAAGGTGCAACAGCTCCAGCAGGAAAACGCCCAGGCGGAGGCGCAGGGCGAAAAGAAACCGTATTCGGATAAGGACATCGAAAAGCACGGCGTGGAAGCCGGCCGCGAAGGCCTGCTCAAGATGGTGCACTCCCTGACCGGCGTGTCCATTGACCACTACGCCGAGGTGGGCTTGCTGGGCTTTACGCTGCTTACTGATGCCGTCGGCGGCGTCGAGGTGTGCCTCAACGAGGATGTTGAGGACGAGATGTCCGGCGCCAATTTCCATAAGGGCACCCAGACCCTCGATGGCGCGCAGGCGCTGACCTTTGTGCGCCAGCGCTATAACCTGCCGCGCGGTGACCTTGACCGCATCGTGCGCCAGCAGGCGTATATGGCCTCGCTGGTCAATAAGGTGCTCGATAATGACACGCTGACCAGCCCGTCCAAGCTATCCAAGATTGCGAAGGCTGTGGAGCGCTCCGTGGTCATCGATGATGGCTGGGACATCATGGGCTTTGTCACCCAGCTGGCCGGCCTGGCCGGCGGCAATGTCACCTTCACCACTATCCCGGTCACTTCTATCGATGGCCGCGGCGATTACGGCGAATCCATCGTCACCATCGATACCAATGAGGTCCACCGCTTCATGGAGGATCTGGCCATGTCGCACGAGGAAGCCGAAGAGGACGCGGCCAACAAGGAGGAAAACTCCGAAAACGCGCCGGAGCACGATGCCGATATCAACTCCGATAACGAGGTCCACGTCCTCAATGCCGGCAATATCGATGGATTGGCCGCTGGCATTGGCACCTGGCTGGAAAACACCGGCTATACCGTTGAGCGCTCCGCCAACGCCCAGCCCGGTATCTACTCCGAGTCCCAGGTCGTGGCCGCAGACCCGGAGAGCGAAGATGCCAAGAAGCTGGCGGAAAAGCTCGGTGGCCTTCCTGTGGTAGAAAATCCGCAGCTCGATGACAATACCTTGCTCGTCGTGGCCACCGATGATTACCAGGGCCCTTCCGATGAGGAGGCCAGCGCCGAGGAATCCGCAGCCGAAGAAGATACCGACCTGGTAGGAACACCGGGCAATGACTTCGGTGCCAACAAGGTCGCGCCTGAAATCGACGCCGGCGGCCACGGTCCGCGCTGCGTGAACTAAGCAGGCTGGCCTACGATGGGCGGGTATGGAACTACTCGCCCATCTTTTAAACGCCGATGCCGCCACCCCGCGGCTGACTGTTTATAACGAATCCACCGGCGCGCGCATGGATTTTTCCGCCCAGACGCTCGATAACTGGGTGGCCAAGATCGCCAATATGTTGGAAGAAGAGCTCGACTTAGAGCCGGATTCCACCATCGCCATCGACGTGCCCACCTCGTGGCAGGCCGCCGTCATTGCCTTAGGCGCCCTTGCCGCCGGGCCCACCTTTGATTTCGGTGAATCGGCCGCGCTTGCCGATGTCGTCTTTACCTCCCCCTCCCGCTACCTCGCTGCCCAAGAGCGGCAGCCACAGGCCGATATCGTGCTCATCAGCGATGATCCCTTTGGCCGCGGCATCGTTGAATCCGGCGGAGAACTGCCCACCGGTGCCATTGACTTCGGCCCCACCGTCCGTTTTTATGGAGATCAGTACTTTGGTGAAACCCAACCCCTGCCGGAATTGGTGACCCCGCCCGGCGGCGCCGAGCGGCTGCTATCCACCGGTTGGAGCGATAAATCTTCCTTCACCCGCGCCGTCCTCGAGCCCTTAGCGGCCGGCGGCTCCGCCGTCATCGTCGCAGGACTTTGCCCCGCGTCCCGCCTGGATGAAATTGCAGCGAATGAGAAAGTAACCGCCCGGCTCTAGGCCAAGTGCCCTATACTTGCCTTCCATCATGTTCTTGGGAATCTCTTCAGACGCGTGGGTCTACATCTTTATTGGTGTGCTCATTTTGGTCGGCACTATCACTCAGGGCTCGATCGGCTTTGGGCTCGGCACCATCGCCACCCCCATCATCGCGCTCCTGCGCCCGGATTTAGTCCCCACGCTCATTTTGCTCCTCGCGCTGTGCATTTCCATCTATACGCTGGCGCGGACGTACCGCGAAACCTCATGGCGCCTAGTTGGCATATCCGTCATAGCCCGCATTCCTGGCTCGTTTGCCGGCGCGTGGGCGATCGCTTCTCTCTCGCACGATGGCCTTTCCATCTTCATCGGCTGCGCGGTGCTCTTGGCGATGTCCCTCTCCAGCCTCGGCTGGAGCCCCGAGCCCACCAAGCGCAATACCGTCCTGGCCGGGCTTACCTCCGGATTCCTGGGAACCTCTACTTCCATCGGTGGCCCGCCGATGGCGCTGATTATGAAGCGCTTTGACCCACAGCGCACCCGCGGCAGCCTCGCCGGAACCTTTGTGATCGGTACCGTCATGTCCCTTTTCATCCTGGGCTTTAGCGGCCAGGTCACCCAGCCGCAGGTCTATGCCGCAGCGGCGTACAGCCCCTTGGTGGTCATCGGCCTGTTCATTGCCAACTACCTAAACCACTTCATCGATACCAAGCGCCTTAACCGCATCGTCACGGTGGTAGCTATTACCGCTGCCCTTGCCCTTATTGGCCAAGTGCTGTTTTTCTAGGCCTCCAATAAGACCGGTATGACGTGGTAATCACTGCCCCCGGTTTTGTCTCCAGCCTGTCCAGCTATTGTTTCGCGCTGAAAAAAGCTTGTACGCTAGAAGCACATCATCAGCGCAGAGGAAGGACCAGAGAGTCTGTGCCCCTAATAATTTTCCCTGCGCCCTATTCTCTTTCTTTTAGGTGATGAAATGAACGAATTTATCGCTGCGCGCTGGCAGGATATCCTTTTCCGCAGTTACCAGCACGCAAGCCTTGTCATCCAATCAGTTGCCGTGGCCCTGGTCATCGCGTTGATTATTGCCATTTTCGTAGCCCAGCGCCCGCGCGGTGCGGCTATCGCTAATGCCCTGACCTCCATCGGCCTGACCTTGCCATCGCTGGCGCTCCTTGGTCTTGCCATCCCGCTCTTTGGCATCGGCACCATACCGTCCGTTGCCCTCGTGGTCTTTTATGCCGTCCTTCCCATCCTGCGCAATGCCATCGTCGGCTTGCACAATGTCAGCGACGATGTCATCGAATCCGCCCGCGGGCAGGGCATGAGCTCGACGGCTATCCTCTTCCGCATCCGGCTGCCGCTGGCCTGGCCGGTGATTATGACTGGCATCCGCGTCTCCACCCAGATGTCTATGGGTGTTGCCGCCATCGCCGCCTATGCGCTCGGCCCAGGACTGGGTGGATATATCTACTCAGGGCTGAGCCAAATCGGTGGCACCAACGCACTTAATTTCACGCTGGTGGGCACCATCGGCGTCGTCATTATTGCGCTCATCGTGGATGCGATTCTCGCCGGAATCCAAAAATTGACCACCCCGAAAGGTATTTAAGAATGTCCGATTCAACGCACGCTTCGTCCACGCACGCCGCGGACGCGAGCAATAGCGGTGCCAGCATCGTATTTGACCACGTCACCAAGGCTTATTCGGGCCAAGGTTCCCCTGCCGTCGAGGATCTGTCTTTCGAAATTCCGGCGGGCGAGCTGGTCGCGTTCGTCGGGCCTTCCGGTTGCGGTAAGACCACCTCGCTGAAGATAATTAACCGCTTGGTGGAGCCGACCAGCGGCACCATTTATATCGATGGCGAGGACGCCACCAAGAAAAACCCCACGCAGCTGCGCCGCGATATTGGCTACGTCATCCAAGGCGGCGGCCTCATCCCGCACATGTCCGTCGCGGATAATATTGCGCTTGTGCCCAAGCTGAAGAAGTGGAAGGCCGATAAGATTGCTCAGCGCACCGATGAACTTTTGGATATGGTCGGGCTCGATCCTGCAACCTACCGCGATCGCTTCCCCAGCGAGCTTTCCGGTGGCCAGCAACAGCGCGTCGGCGTCGCCCGCGGCCTGGCTGCGGATCCGCCGGTGGTCTTGATGGACGAGCCCTTCGGCGCTGTCGACCCCATCACCCGCACCCGCCTGCAGGATGAATTGGTCAATATCCAATCCGAGTTGAAAAAGACCATTATTTGCGTCACGCACGATACCGATGAGGCCATCAAGCTGGGCCACCGCATCCTCATCTTTGAGCCAGGCGGGAAGATCAGCCAGTACGATACGCCCGAAAATATCCTCGCCGCGCCCGCGAATGACTTCGTGGCCGACTTCATTGGTTCCGGCTCCGCCCTAAAGCAGCTCAACCTGCGCCGCGCGGACGAGCTGGAACTTGCGGATCAGGCCACCGCGCGCATCGGTGAATCCACAACCGAGGCCCTAGCGCGCCTGCGCGAAGCCGGCGAAGAAATGGTGGTCATCGTCGATGACAAGGGCCATCCCCGCGACTGGATCTTCGCCCGCCAGCTCGAGCGCTACGAGACCATTCCGGAGCCGCAGTTCGAGCTCAACTCCGTTGTGGATGCGCGCTCTACGCTTAGCGATGCCATGTCTGCCATGCTTGCTTCCTCCCACAGCGGGGCGCTTGTTACCCGCCGCGGTGAATTCGTGGGCGTTTTGTACTACGAAACGGTCACGGATTATATCCAGCAGATGAATGCCGCCGCCCAAGAGGCTTTAGATGACCAGGAGGTGGATTCCGGTGGAGAAATTTAAACGCCTCACTGGTGAAGACCGCCTCCTAATCATCGGCATCCCCATCCTGGTCGTACTCACGGTGGGCGGCTGGCTCATCTGGCACGCCACGGCCGAATTGGATGATATTGAAGAGCGCACCCTGCAGATTAGTTCTGTGCTCACCATGACCCGCGAGCATTTAGTCCTCGTGGTCATCTCCGCGCTGCTGGTCATCGCCACGGCCGTGCCGCTGGGCATCGTGCTAACGCGCAAGTCCACCAAGTTCATGGCGCCGATCATCACCAGCATCGCGAATATTGGACAGGCCGCGCCCGTCGTCGGTGTCATCGTCCTATTGGCCATCTGGCTCGGCTTTGGTGAGCCGGTGGCCATCCTCGGCCTCTGGTTCTATGCCTTCTTGCCCGTGCTCGCCAACGTGATTGCGGGTTTGCGGGGTGTGGATAAGCAACTTGTCGAGGCCGCCTACGGCCTCAGCATGTCACCAATCCAGGTGCTCACCAAGGTCGAGCTGCCCATGGCCCTGCCGGTCATCATGACCGGCATCCGCACCTCCCTGGTGCTTTTGGTCGGCGCGGGTGCGTTTGCCACCTTTATTGATGCCGGCGGCCTCGGCGGGCTGATTACCACCGGTATTACCCTCTACCGCAACCCTATTCTCATCTCCGGCGCGGTCCTCATCGCCGCCTTAGCCTTAGCGGTCGAATGGGTGGGCCGCGTTCTTGAGGTTGTCTTCGCCCCGAAGGGAATGATCAAATGAAACGCCTCCTCGCAACCCTCGCCGCCGCAGGCACCTTCTTCCTCGCCGGGTGCGGCCTCGGCACCGCCGGTGGACTCATCCCGAGTGGGGAATTAAAGGGCGACCTGGCCGATATCAACTTGGACGGTGCCAATATTTCCATCGGTTCCAAGAACTTCACCGAGCAGGTCATCTTGGGCAAGATTGGCGCGATCCTCTTGGAATCCGCAGGTGCCAACGTAAAGGACCTGACCAATATCCCCGGCTCTACCTCGGCGCGCCAAGCGCTGGAGGTCGGCGATATGGACTCCATGTTCGAATACACCGGTACCGCCTGGATTACCTACCTGGGCAACGCCGATCCGGTCCCCGGCTCGCAGGAGCAATACGAGGCAGTGAAGGAGGCCGATAAGGACCATGGACTTACCTGGCTACCCCCAGCGCCGATGAATAATACGTACGCGCTGGCCATTAGCGAGCAGTCCCACGCACAGTACGGCCTTGAGTCGCTGGCCGATATCAAGGGTATTCCCACCAATGAACAGACCTATTGCACCGATAGCGAGTTCTTAGCCCGCAATGACGGCCTGCTTACCATGTTGGATAGCTATGGCATTGAACAACCACCGCGCGACCGCATCCGGATTATGGATTCCGGCGCCGTCTATGCCGCCTTGAATAAGGGCGAGTGCACCTTCGGTTCGATCTTTGCCACCGATGGCCGCATTAAGTCCTTAAACCTCACCGTGCTGGAGGACCCTGAGCTCTTCTTCCCCAAGTACAACCTCGCCCCGGTCGTGCGCACCGAGGTCTTGGAAGAATACCCAGAGATCAAGGATCTCTTCGCTCCCCTCGCGAAACTCCTGACGGATGAGAAGATGCAGGAGCTTAATGCCCGCGTGGACGTCGACGGTGAGGACTACACCGCCGTGGCACAGGATTTCCTCATCGATGAAGGCCTGCTAGAAGGATAATCTTTGAGGGCCGCTTACCAGCGCAAATGGATTTACAGGAAACTTTCAGTATTTTTCAGCGACCTATCAGATAGATTCCATTGCTGTTCCAGCCGCGTGCCCCATACTTAAATCATGCGTTTGAGAGAGCGCATACGAGAGAGATAGAGAGAACCCCTCAGTTTCCAGAGGGCGGTGCAAACCGATACATGGAAACACCCTTGTAGAGAGAGACGTCAGCGGCACTCGGAACCGAAAGGAACCGGGTGCCGCTGGCGTTTTACTGGTTCTGGGGGCGGGGGTTAAGGGCTATGCCACCAGGTCGTTTTTGCGCGGCGCGAAGAGCACGGCGGTACCCGTCACGATTGCAGCCGTCACAAGGTAAAAGGCTGGGGCGAGTTTATTTCCGGTGGTATCAATCAGCCACGTCGCGATCATCGGTGCGGTGCCACCGAAGATGGCATTGGCCGTATTAAACGTCAACGCGAAACCAGACAGGCGCACGTGCGTGGGGAACTGCTCGGAAAGGAAGGAGGGCAAGACGCCATCGTTAAGCGCCAGCACCCCACCCAGGCACACCTGAATGATGATGACAAGCAGGATGCCTGCGCCATCGAGAAGCATGAATGCCGGAATGATGGCAAGGCCCATAAAGAGCGCGGCGCACAGCATGGTGGTGCGCCGGCCAAGGCGATCGGACAGCAGGCCTGTCAATAGCGCGAAGCCCACGTAGAACGCGGAGGCCACCGAGGACGCGATAAACGCCGGGGTTTCCGCCATGCCCAGCTCCTCTGAAAGATAGGTGGGCAGGTAGGTCAAGATGACGTAGAAACCAATCGCGTTGAGCACCGCGCCGGCAAAGGCAATGGCCAGGGCCTTGGGGTATTTCAGCACCTGACGCAGGGGCGAAAGCTCGGTTTCCGCGTGCTTTTCAAAGCGGGTGGATTCCTCCGTGTGGCGGCGAATCCATAGCCCGTACAAGCCCAGCGGCAGCGCCACCAGGAAGGGCACGCGCCAGCCCCAGGAATGCAGGGCATCATCATCAAGCACGCCAGTAAGAAATGCCGCGATGAGCGAGCCCAAGAGCAGCCCGGATGCGGTGGCCGAGGGCACCACCGCAGCATAAATCCCGCGTTTCCCAGGTGGGGCAATCTCAGCCAGGTGCGTGGCGGCGCCGGCGTATTCACCGGCGGCGGAAAAGCCTTGCACCATGCGGCACAGCAGGAGCAATAGCGTGGCGGCAAAGCCAATGGTGGCATACCCAGGCAATAGACCGATGCAGGCGGTCGCCAGTGACATCAACACGATGGAATAGGTCAACGTGTGGATGCGGCCGTGCTTATCACCAATATGTCCCCACACGATTCCACCGATGGGGCGCACCAAGAATGACAGCGCGAAGAGCGCGAAGGTCAAAATCAGCGCGCGGCGGCCTTCCATTTCCGGGAAGAAGACGCGCGAGATAATCGCGGACATATAGATATAGGCCGCATAATCGAACCACTCAATAAACGTGCCGATGAATGCGGCCTTGATGGCGGAAACGCGCTGTTCGTGTGAAGTACCAGGAACGTCCACATCCGTTGGGGCAGATTCATCACTCGCTGGCGGTGGGGCTATCAGAGGAGCCATGCTCCTCACCTCGTTTCTGTTGAGCTTCTTTCGCAAAAATGGCGCAGCATCATCTGCACCCATAACGACGAGCCTACAGAAATAACTATGGTTTAGATCACCTTTATCTGCTTTTATAGCCTCGCCTATAAGCTTCGCTTGCCGATGCCTCCCTTCCCCACCTAACTCACAGCACTTAGCAGCAACCTTTCAGGCAGATTCCATGGCTGTTCCAGTCACATGCCCCATACTTAAATCATGCGTTTGAGAGAGCGCATACGAGAGAGATAGAGAGAACCCCTCAGTTTCCAGAGGGCGGTGAACACCGATACATGGAAACACCCTTGTAGAGAGAGACGTCAGCGGCACTCGGAACCGAAAGGAACCGGGTGCCGCTGGCGTTTTCCTATCCGTATTTTTGGCAGCCGCATTGCCTAGTGCCTCTGGCCGCCGTCTCTGGCTGCCATTGCGGGTGGCTGCCGCAAAGCCGGGCCACCCGCGCTAGGCGGGCTTCTTTCGTGGGATTTCCTTATCGAAGTCAATGAGCCGCCCCAACGCCCAGTCGCGGTCCGTAAGCAGACGGGCAAATACCATCCCTGCGCCGATGGCGCCTACCACCATCAAGCCGGTGGCCACATTCGCCACCGCCTGATCCATCTGGCCATCATTGAGGTAATAGACCGCGCGGAACATCGTCACCCCGGGGATCATGATGACGGCGGCAGGCACGGTGGTGGTAATGCGCGGCAACCGCGCCTTTTGCGAGGCCACCGCACCCAAGAGTCCGATGATCAGCCCGCCAATAAAAGCCGCAAAGTAGATGGTCGTACCCAGCTCGAGCAGACCCAGGCGCACCGCGTTGGCCACTGTCCCCACGCTTGCGGCCACTAGGACCATGCGGCGCGAGGAATTAAAAAGGAAGGCAAAGCCCGCGATGCCGAAGAAACTGGCGACAGAAGCCAGTAGATACCACCGCGTATCCGGTGCGGGAACCGGCGGATCTGGGCTGAGATCTGTCAGCCAACTGACCATGGAGACGGTAAACGTAGCGGTAAAGATGACCGTAAACGCATACCCTAGCCTGGCGATGCCCGCATCAAAGTCAAAGCGCGCAATATCAATCAGGGCCGAGAACAGCGGGAACCCCGGAATCAAAAAGAGCACCGCCGCTACATAGCCCGAGGAAAGCGAGCTCGGCTCTACCACCCCGGCAAATCCTAGGAGCTCGATGAGGATAAAGAACGTGATGCTAGCTGCCGCGCCACCGGCGATGATCCCGCCAATTTGGTGCACGTGCTGGTGGAGCACCTCATATCGCACGAACTGCCCCACGAATGCGGCCAGCGCCACGAGCCCTACCGCCTGTACCGGAAAGAAGTTCAGGAATGCAAACGCTGCGCACGCGACCGCGGCCGCTGTGGATAGGACCCACACGCTCCAGCGCTTTTTCACGTCACTTTCAATGGAATCGAGCATCCCTGAAAGCTCTTCCGCGGTAATTCCGGAATACAGGTGGTTATGGGTGAGATCCTCCAATGCCTCAATGCGGGAGGCATCGACGGCCGGCGAATGCGTGCGCGCAATCACGGTGCGAAAGGAATCGCCCCGGTGAAAGGTACAGGTAATCTGGGTCAGCCCCACGTTGGCATCCAAGTGATCAAACCCCAGCGCTCGGGCGCTGCGCTTCATGCCGCGCAGCACGCGGTACCCCGATGTGCCAGCCCCCATCAGCATCATTCCGACGCGCAAGACGACGTCAGCTTCCACGCCCATCTGCCGGTGAAAATTCGGATCATACTGCGACGACAAATCTTCCACCTCTACCTCGCGGGAAAGCTGCGATCCAGGCCATTTCTCGGCGGCCATTGCCCCAGCTTCCACCCACATTTTGGCTAATTCTTCTACCCTCCAGACTAGCGCACCGCGTACCTACCCCGTGGCCTTCTTAGCCTCCACTAACTTTCAGGAAAATTTCAGCTTTTTTCAATGCCTATAACAGGGTCTAGCGCCATACTTTCCTTAGCGTTTGAGAGAACGCAAGAGAGATAGAGAGAACCAGCTCCAGCGCCCTGCGGCCCTTTACTGAGGCCCGGGCGCTGGAGTTGTTTTTCCATCGAGTACGCAACAGTCCCCTAGTCTTTACGGGCTCGACGTTTGCAATTCATCAAGAGTTTCCACTATGTGAAACACCCCGTAATCTACGCGGTTTACGTTGACTGGGTGACTCTCAGGGATGACCACGCCGACACTAAGAACGGCATCGCGACTGCCACGGCCACCGGCCCGAGCAACGATAATTCATCGGAGCTCGTGCGAAAGGCTACAAAGAGCCGGCATAAGGAATGGTTGCTGGCTGCCGTACTTTTGGCGCCCAATCTCATCTTGCTGGCCATTTTTACCTACCGGCCGCTGCTGGATAATATTCGGCTTTCCTTTTTTAACTGGAATATTTCTAGTACAAGCTCCACTTTTGTTGGTTTTGATAATTACGTGGAGTGGTTCACGCGTGACGATACAAAGACGATCGTCTTAAATACCGTCATTTTCACCTTTTTCGCGGTCATCGGCTCCATGGTGATTGGGCTCGCGCTTGCGCTTCTTCTCAATCAAAAAATCAGAGGCCGCAACTTTGCACGCTCGGTGGTCTTTGCGCCTTATGCCATCTCCGGTGCGGCGATTGGTATCGCCTTCCAATTCGTATTCGACCCCAACTTCGGATTGATTCAAGAAATCCTTGGGTGGTTTGGCATTAGTTCTCCAAACTTTTACGCCGTGCCTAGCTGGGCGTTGTTCATGGTGACATTCACATTCGTGTGGAAGAACTTGGGATACACGTTTGTCATCTACTTGGCTGCTCTACAAGGCTTAGATAAAGAATTAGACGAAGCTGCCGCCATTGATGGAACTGGGCGTTGGCGCAAATTCTGGTGCGTGACAATGCCACAACTGCGCAATACCGCCTTCTTCCTTTCCATTACGGTACTGCTCAACTCTGTGCAGGTCTTCGACATCATCAACGTCATGACCCGAGGCGGCCCTCAAGGAAACGGCACCCAGACGCTGGTTTTTCAGATTTATAACGAAACCTTTGTCAACTTCCGTGCTGGTTACGGCGCCACTGCTGCGACAATCCTATTCCTCATCCTGCTCGTCGTTACGTTGATTCAGGTCCGCATCATGGATAAGCGCGGTTAACCCACCCTATGGCTGATTCAAATCTTCACATGATCACAGACTCTTCCCTTGTATCAAGGCGTGCCAAGCTCATCGGTGGCTACGTAGGAATTATCCTCGTCCTCCTGCTCGTGGGACTGCCGTTGTTCTGGATCTTAATGACCTCTTTCAAGGCCAGAGGTGATATTTACACCGACCCAGTTAACTGGCTACCGCCGACGTGGGAAACCAAAAACTACGCAGACGCCACAACGCGCGTTCCCTTCTGGACTTACCTGCGCAACTCCGTCTTCATTACCGCGGTCCTATCCGCTATAAAGATTGTGCTTGGTGTCATCTCCGCCTACGCCTTATCTATCCTTCGCTTTCCAGGACGCAATCTAGTCTTCATCGTGGTGATTTCTTCCCTGATGGTCCCTGCAGAAATCACGGTGATTTCCAACTACGCCTTGGTCAATTCCTTGGGATGGCGTAATACCTTTGTCGGCATCATCGTCCCACTGGCTGGTGTTGCATTCGGCACCTTCCTCATGCGCAATCACTTCCTTTCCTTGCCTTATGAGCTTGTGGAAGCTGCTCGCATGGACGGTGCCGGCCCCATTCGCTTGCTCACCAAGGTGCTGCTTCCCGTCTCTTGGCCAACACTGACAGCATTTTCCGTGATCACACTAGTAAACGAATGGAATACCTACTTGTGGCCATTCCTGATGGCGGATACGGAACGGGTTGCTCCCTTGCAGGTGGGTCTAACCATGCTGCAAAACAATGATGGCGTTACTAACTGGGGACCAGTAATGGCAGCAACCGTTCTCACCATTCTTCCAATGGTCGTCATCTTCCTTGGCCTGCAGAAATACATGATTCAAGGTCTCACCACTGGCGCCGTCAAAGGTTAGAAGGCTTCTATCCCTATCACGCTCGCCGTTATCACCCTATCCTTCTCAATCTGACTTCTATATAAGGAGATACCCATGCTTCGCCGTAAGTTTCTCGCGCTAGCTTCCACTGCTTCTACCGCTACATTTCTTGCCGCTTGTGCTGGCACCTCATCTACTAGTTCCCAAGGCAGTAGCGATGGTGGCGAGGTCACGGAATTGACGTGGTGGTCCAACCACCCAGCTTCCTCAAAGGACATCGAAAAAGAAATCATCTCTCGCTTCGAGAAGGAAAACCCTGGTATCAAGGTCAACCTTGTTGACGCAGGAAAGAACTACGAGGAAGCAGCACAAAAGTTTAATGCTGCACTCACAGGATCTGATCTTCCAGACATCGTGGTTCTGTCTGATGTGTGGTGGTATAACTTCGCCATCAATGGGCAGATTGCCAATGTTGATGATCTAGCCAAAGAAGCCGATATTGACCTTTCAAGCTATGTCCAACCGCTCTATGAGGACTACAACTACGACGGCGGCCACTTCGCGCTTCCCTTTGCCCGGTCGACTCCCCTGTTCTACTACAACAAGGACGCGTGGAAGAAGGCTGGCTTGCCGGACCGCGGACCAGAGTCTTGGGACGAAATGGATGCGTGGTCTAAAAAGCTCGCCAGCGCTGATTCTAAAATGAAGCCCTTTGGCTGGGGCGATGCCGTCGGCTACTTGGGATGGATTTTCCAAGGCCCCTTGTGGTCTAAGGGCGGCGCCTACTCCGATGAATGGGATTTGAAGTTCACTGATGACAAAACCATCGAGGCTGTGGAATGGCTCAAGGATGTTACCGATAGCAAGAATGGCTATTCCTACATGGGCAATGACATGGCCATGGAATTCGGTACCGGACGCGCTGCAGCCACTGTCCTATCCACAGGCGATCTTGCAGGTATCACTGATACCGCTGACTTCGAGTTAGGAACCGCATTCCTTCCCAATCCAAAGGGAGACGGCGCTTGCCCCACCGGAGGTGCCGGCCTCGCCATTCCTTCCGGTATTAGCAAAAACCGCCAGTTGGCAGCCATTAAGCTGATTGATTTCATCACGAACGAGGAAAACACCTCATACTGGTCCCAAAATGTGGGTTATATGCCAGTCCGCTCTTCTGCTGCCGACAACGAAGATCAGAAGAAATTCATGGAAGAGAACCCTAATTTCGAGACTGCTATCAAGCAGCTTCCAGAAACACGCCCACAGGACAACGCTCGTGTATTCCTCCCTGGTGCAGATCAGGAGATTGGTGGTGCCTTCGAGAAGATCGTCACCAACCGCGACGATGTCACCAAGGTGCTCACGGATCTGGAAAAGACTCTGCAGTCCATTTATGACAACCAGGTAAAGCCCGTCATTAACGGCTAATCTTGCCAATTTTCCTTAGTATCTGAAAGGTAACACCATGGCTACTGTCACATTTGATGGAGCAAGCCGCATCTACTCCAAAGACGCGGAGCGCCCCGCAGTTGACCGTCTTAATCTAGATATTTCCGATGGCGAGTTTTTGGTCCTCGTCGGGCCTTCTGGCTGCGGAAAATCCACCAGCCTACGAATGCTCGCGGGCCTTGAGCCGACCGACCGAGGTTCCATTCGGATCGGAGGAAAAGACGTCACTGGAGTCAGCCCATCAGATCGAGACGTAGCCATGGTCTTTCAGAACTACGCCCTGTACCCGAATATGTCGGTCGCGCAGAATATGTCCTTCGCTTTGGAGAACCGGAAAGTACCCAAGGACCAGATTAAGACGCGGGTGCAAGAAGCCGCGAAAATCTTGCAGATGGAGGATCTGCTTGACCGAAAGCCCGCAAATCTTTCAGGTGGCCAGCGCCAGCGCGTAGCGATGGGCCGCGCCATCGTGCGCGAACCAGCTGTATTCTGCATGGACGAGCCATTATCCAACCTAGATGCAAAACTGCGCGTATCCACCCGCGCGCAGATTTCAACTTTGCAACGTCGTCTTGGCACGACCACGGTATACGTAACCCACGACCAGACCGAAGCAATGACCATGGGTGACCGCGTCGCGGTGCTTAATGCAGGTGTCCTACAACAAGTAGATACCACTCGTGAAATCTACGACCGCCCCCAGAACGTCTTCGTTGCCGGCTTCATCGGCTCCCCTGCCATGAATATCTACAACCTCGCGCACACCTCTAGTCAGCTTTCACTTGGATCTACTCGCATCAACTTGGCCAATTACGACTTCGATGGTGCGCAATCCGTTACCGTTGGCGTTCGCCCTGAAGATTGGGTGCACACAGAGGAAGGCGCGGAATTTACCGTTAAGCACGTTGAAGAGCTAGGCAATCAAACCTACCTCTATGGCGACTTGGCAGACTCGGGCGAAAATCTCCAGTCGACGACCCGCATGGGCGGACAAACTGGGATGTTGGTAAGTGCTCGCCGTGATTACACGATTGGTGACACTTTCCGCATTTCCCCAGATCCTGACCGTATCCACCTATTTAGCTCTACTACTGGTGAGCGTCTAAATTAGAGTCGACAAAGCGAAGCTAACAATGTAAATTTTTATTTTGCCCGGTGTAGCAAAAATTGATTGTTACTCGCTTGCCTGAGGCATCCACGCAATTCTGTTTCCCGCGGATATTGCTAAGGCCAACTGCACTCCACGAACGATAAAGCCAATCGAAAGGTAACTAACTGCCGATGCGCTCTCTGAAGAAGATATCTGTCACCGCCCTTGCCACCACCGCCATTCTCGGCACTATCGCCGCGCCGGCCGCGAACGCAAAGAGCGACCCAGTACGTTCCATCATCGATCCTGGAACCTGCAAGGCCATCACCAAGCTGGCTAACGAGGGCAAGCCGGTTCCAGATCCTTCTATCCTCCACGATGAGGACTCTGTGAAACCTTATTTCAGCGATGGCGTACTAAAGTACAAAGTGGCGGATAACTTCCCATACCGCAAGCAGCTGGACGCCGCCGTTGCCGAGTGGAACGAGGCTCTCGAGGGAAAAGCCTCCCTTAAGGAAGTAAAGCCTTCCGAAGCTGATGATGACACCATTTCCATCATCTACAATCCGGATCCCCGCGGCTACGTCCAAGGCTCGGCTTACCCAGATCACAAGTTGGTGTCCATCAAGATGCCCAACGCCACCTACCCTGAGGCGCTCCAAGGCACCATTGCTCACGAGCTAGGCCACATGATGGGCGCGGGACATTCCTGCGCCGGCGCACTTATGGCAGGTTCCAACCAGAACCCGATCTCCTATCACGTAACCCCGCTCGATGCGGCCGCCATCATCCAAGGTCAGTTCGACTAAGCACGCCTCGGCTTCTCCCCTGGTCCTTCACTGGAACCAGGGGATTTTTATATGCCCAGTTTCGGGGCGGTGGATAAGCCACGTTGGGGAAATGTGGGCATCGGCTAGCAGAGCTACTGCTAACGTTGCCCGTATTCAAAGGTTTGCACAAGAAAAGGAGCCTTCTCTATGGAGACGTGGGAACCCACATTGTCCACTGGTCCGCCGCTAGGGATTGCGGTCGCTGCAATCGCTGTGATTTTGGTGCTGGTTATATATTTCAAGCTCCACGCTTTTCTCACTCTGCTGGTGGTCTCCGCGCTGACAGCACTTACGGCTGGCATACCGCTCGAAGGCATTGTCCCTACGATGACGGAGAGTTTCAGCTCCACCCTGGGCTCGGTGGCGCTTCTGGTGGGACTCGGCGCCATGATCGGCCGGCTCGTGGAAGCTTCCGGCGGTGCTCAGTCGCTTGCCGATGCCATGGTTCGCCGCTTTGGCGAAAATAAAGCACCCCTTGCACTCGGCATTGCCTCGCTGATTATGGGCTTTCCTATCTTCTTCGACGCTGGTCTTATCGTGATGCTGCCAGTTATCTTTGCCGTCGCCCGCCGCTTGAATGGCCCAGTCCTTGCTTTTGGCCTGCCAGCCGCCGGCGCATTTTCTGTCATGCACGTCTACCTGCCACCGCACCCCGGTCCTGTCGCCGCCAGTGAATTCTACGGCGCCGATCTCGGCCTGGTGCTGCTCGTCGGCCTGCTGTTGGCCCTGCCTACCTGGTATATCTCCGGCTACCGCTTTGGACTTTTTGCCGGAAAGAAGTTCCCATTCAAGGTCACTGACGCCATCGCCGGGCCTGTCCTTGAAAAGGAAGAACAACCCTTAAAACCTGCCTCCGCCACCACAGTGATTTCCATCCTGCTCATCCCGATGGTGCTTATCTTCTTCAATACCGGGCTCAATGCCCTAGCTTCCTATGGCACTATTGATGCCGATGCAACGTGGGTCAGGTCCTTCATCATGCTCGGCCAAACCCCAATCGCACTGCTGATTACGGTGCTTATCGCATTGGTAGTGCTGGGCCTGCGCCGCAGCGTGGAAAAGTCGGCGCTGGAAAAACTCGTTGACTCCTCGCTTGGCCCTATCTGTTCTGTCGTGCTCATCACCGGCGCGGGCGGCATGTTCGGTGGCGTGCTTCGTACCTCCGGCATCGGCGATGCGCTTGCCGATTCCCTCTCCGGCCTCGGCATCCCCGTCATCCTGGCCTGCTATCTCATCGCCGTAGCCCTCCGCCTGGCACAAGGTTCAGCCACCGTCGCGCTCACCACTGCTGCTGCCCTGATGGTCCCCGCCGTGGAAGCTGGCGGTTTCACCGAGCTCCAACTCGCACTCATCGTTGTGGCCACCGCAGCCGGTTCTGTCTTTGGCTCTCACGTCAACGATTCCGGATTCTGGCTCGTCGGCCGCCTGATGGGCATGGACACGATGACAACGCTGAAGACATGGACCGTTAATCAGATGCTCATCTCCGTCATCGGCTTCGCACTCGTCCTAGTCCTCTACGGCGCGGCTGCAGTCTTTTAAGCGCCGGTCTTTATCCAAGCAGCAGCCTCTTCTGCAATATCTTCCGCTGGCCGCGTCACATCGAAGACGCGGCCAGTTTCGTCCTCTTCCAGCGGCTCCAAGGTGTCGAACTGCGACTGCAACAACGACGCTGGCATGAAGTGTCCCGGCCGGTGTTGCATCCGCTCATACAACACATCAAAGTCACCATGTACGTGCACAAACGCCACGCCTGGGCAGTACTTTCTAATCAGATCTCGATACTTTCGCTTCAACGCGCTGCACCCCACCATCGCACCTTCTGGCCTATCCGCCAGCCACTGACCAATCTGTTTTAGCCACGGCTCCCGGTCCTCATCATTCAGCGGCGTTCCCGCAGCCATCTTGTCGATATTTGTCTGCGGGTGCATATCATCGCCGTCGCGGTACTCTAGCCCCACCAACGGCGACAGGGCCTGCCCCACCGTTGTCTTGCCGGAGCCAGATACTCCCATGACGACGACATGACGGAATTTGTTCTGGTCCATGGTGACTCCTCGGGTTGGATTCTTCCTCTCGAGTTTATCCACTCCTCTACTACCGCTCAGAATAGCGAGAAGGCAAGCTAAGAACAGAACATTCCGACGGTATTAGCTAAAATTTCCTAGAACACTTATTCCTATATGATATCTTAATCATATGGGTCGGCACACAATTAATGAACACTGGTTTGAATTCTCAAAACAAAGACTCGACAGTTTCGGGGCAAAGGTTGAGGATCCGACCAAGGAGCATCGTTATCCAAGTCAGCCTGATTGGTATGAAATAGCAAATAATCTAAGGCCATTCCTCTTTCACGACCTCAACATTTCCAATGTATCCCCTACAACAGCCAGGATTTTAAAAAGCTGGCTCACAGATCCTCCCAAAGCAAGTACTTGCTTTGGGGGAGATCCTGAAAATAATTCTCCATGGCAAGTCACCAACGGGCGACACCGCTTAACTGGGGTGATGTCGGCACGGCCCGATCTAAATATTCCCGTTTACTGGGATATTTTTGGGTACGAAAATGGACCATACTCCGAAAAGGTTCTTGCCTCAAAGATAGCGCAAGCCGAATTAATCGAGCAAGAAAGACACTCTTACCTCCCAAGGACAGTCCAAAACGACAGATTTTTGATCGCTCTTGAAAATCTAGCCACTAAAAAGTTCAAAAAGCCTGAACCAAAGTGGCCTATTTCGACAGTAAAAGTTCAGGGAAGAGAACCCGACCACTCCTTCCTCAGCGATGACGAATGCAATTCAGCATTTGTATGGAAACACAATGAAAACGCCTTAATCGTGGTCGATTCAGTAAAAACTCTTTACGACGATCGTTTTTCGAGTGACTGGGCCGAATTAAGGGGAAAAATTCCTGAACTTGAGCACATTATAGCAGACAGCAGAAACCTCACTGTGGTTTCAGAAGTCATGACCGGATTTAAATCCGATGTCCATTACACATACTTCCCAGAATCCAAAGACTTTTTTTCAATTCACTGTTGGGGACCTCCAATTCAGGTGTGTATCTGTCGAGCTGGCGTCCGGTTGACACGATTTCCCTAATATCTATCTTTAAAGGCGAGATTTTTGAGGGCGTCAGTGACCAAATGCCAGAATCCCGGATGATCCAGCTTGGTAGCGACCTGGGTATGGCAGCTGTCATCAGCGGGTTCCCGCAGGTCAGTCACGGTCATGCCAGTGGTAAGCGCGCCGGCGAGCTCGACGTGCACGGGCGCCTTGCGGGTTTGCACGATGCTCGGATCGATGAGGTAAGCGATGGTGCACGGATCGTGAACCGGAGGATCCGTAAAGCCCTGGTTTTGCTGATACGCCTCGCGGAAGAAACCGAAGAGACCGACAACAAAGTCTGAGACGGGCGTATTCAACGCCTTAATTTCGGCTTCGACCTCGGCGGTGGCCAGTGCCTGGTGGGTCAGATCTAGCCCCACCATCGTGACTGGCCACGGCTCTTCGAAGACGATATGTGCTGCCTCAGGATCGATCTTGATATTGAATTCGGCGACTGGGGACCAATTGCCTTCGTGGTAGCCGCCGCCCATAAGCACAACCTCTTTGACACGCTCGACGATGCGCGGTTCTTTGCGCGCGGCCATAGCGATATTGGTCAACGGACCCGTTGGAACCAAGGTAATGGTGCCGGGTTCATGGGCCATGATGGTGTCGATGATGAAGTCGATGGCGTGGGCATCGGCAAGCGCGGTGCTTGGGTCCGGAAGCTCGACGCCATTAACATCCATGCCGGTGGAGCCGTGGATGGCCTCGGCGACTTCCACGGGGCGCACGAGCGGGCGAACGCAGCCGGCGTAGACCGGAATCTCTGGGTGGCCGGCGATCTCCTTGACCACCAGCGCATTGCGGGCGACTTTGTCCAAGGTCTGATTGCCGCCGACGGTGGTAATGCCCAGCAAATCAATGTCCGGGTTCCCCATGGCCAGGAGCAAAGCCACCGCATCATCGTGGCCGGGATCGCAGTCCAGAATAATTTTTTGCGTCATGTCTCGAGCCTACTTTTGGTCGGTGAAGACTGCCACGGTCTCATCGTGCGGCGCAGCTTCAATTCCTCTGTGCTCACCAGCTGTACCCTGGAAAGCAGCAACTCACCCCGTAAACGGTATAAACCGTCGTGGAAAGGAATTCGCCCCGCCATGCCTTCAATTTCTGACCGCCTGACCCAGGCACAGCAAGATTTTAACGCGGTGATTTCCACCATTCCTTTTGATGAGGATGCCGTAGATACTGCGCTTACGCTGCGCGGATTGCCTGTTGCTTTTAAAGACATCGTGGATATCGCCGGGGTGCCAACGACCTGTGGCACCAACGTGGATATGGGACCGGCTCCGACCAAGAATGCCACGGTGGCACAGCGGCTAATGGATGCCGGCGCGATTCCCGTGGCCAAGGCCAACCTCCAGGAATTTTCCTATGGCATCTTGGGCGATGCCTCCGCGTATGGCCGCGTCATCAATCCGCGCGATCCGCAGGTCTGCGGCGGCGGTTCTAGTTCTGGGTCGGCGGCGCTGGTTGCGTCTGGGGCGCTCGATCTCACGGTGGGTTCCGATAGCGCCGGTTCCGTGCGCGTCCCGGCCGCCAGCCAGGGCGTGCTGGGATTTAAGCCCACCACCGGTACGATCCCGCTCGATGGCGTCTTCCCCTTCGCGCCGAGCTTCGATTGCATCGGTTTCTTCGCCAGCTCCGTCGAGCTCATCGAGCAGGCCCTGCTAGCCACGGTGGATGAGGCACCGACTCCGGCCGAGAATGTATCCACCATCGATGTCTCTGCGTTGCAAACCAAAGGTGAGCGCTTCGCTGGTCTGCTGTCTGCGCTGCAGGATTCCACGTTCGCAGCCGTGGAGCGCCTCGATTACTCCCAGCTCGAATCCACCCTCGCTACCACCGCGAAGCTCTACGCTCCGATGCGCCTCAAGGAGGCTTATGACGTCCACCAGCCCTACCTTGACCAGCGGGATAAGTACCAGGATGTCATCTTGGAGCGCGTCCTCGGCGGGCAGGATATTTCTCGGGCAAACTACGACGCTGCAGCACAGCAGGTAGAAGAACTGCGTACGAAAGCACTGGCGCTTTTCGATGCCTCCCCCATCATCCTCACCCCCACCCTCGACGCCGGCCCCATCAAATGGGACGACATCACTGCAGAAAATACCGCCGACTCCGCCGCCAGCCTGCGCCGCTGGACCGAGCCTTTCAATGTGTTGGGTTGGCCGGCGATCACTATCCCACTGCGCACGAGGGACACCACGGGAGTGGGTGATGCGGTGCAGGTCATCAGCAAGCCGCGCCAGGATCTCACCGTCTTGCGCGTCGCCCGCGAAATTCAGGCACTGCTTTAAGCACACCGCAATTCTGCGCGTCTCTGCCTGCTGACGTCGTTGGTAAGGTGATCGTTATGAGCACTACAGCACAGCTTGCCGCGCGGTTGCGCGCTGAGGCCGATGACGGCTCCTTGGAGCCATTCTGCTTGGATACCGGCATTGACCTGCTGGTTCTTTTTGGCAGCGCGCACGTAGATGCCACCAATGCTAATGATGTTGACCTTGCCTATTCGGTCGATTTCTCGCGCGCAAAAGCTGAGCGTCCCAACGTGCTCGACGTTGCCACGGCGTTTTACGCCCGCTATGGCGACGGCATCGATCTCATGTGCCTGGATACCGCAGACACGGTGGCGCAACATGAAGCTCTGCAAAAGTGCGAGCTCTTGGTCGATCCGTCCAATTCCAAGTATGGAACGCTGCAAATGATGGCGGCACGGGAGTACATCAATACGGCGTACCGTCGCGAGTTCGAGCTCAGGAGCTTAATGTCATGAGTCCACGGGATTTCCAATCAGACACTATCCGCAAAAGGCTTGTCTCCCTCCGGCGCATACTTGGCGAGCTTGAAAAATACCGGGATTCAGATGCGAAAGAACTGCGCTCTGACCTTTCACAAATGTATGCCGTGTTTTTCATGCTGCAGCAAGTAATCGATCTTGCCACGGATATTAACCAACACATTGCGGCAACGACCTTAAACGTTGCGGACTCTAGTAGCCGTCGCGGTTTCGAAGATCTCATCCGCGCGGGCGTTTTACCCGCTGACTTGGAGCAGGATTTCTATAAGAGTGCGGCTTTGCGCAATGTCATTACTCACCAATACGTTGAAGTTGATTTGGGAATCGTCTCCAATTCAATTCCGCGGGTATTAGATGTATATACGCAATACGTTAAATCGATTTCGCGCTGGCTAGCCTCCCGCTAGCACGGTCTTTTCTTGCGTGCGCGGGCGCCAATACGCAGCTTCTACTGCGTTAAGTTCCTTGAAGTGCGAGGACGTCAGTTCATCCATCGCGGTTAAATAGCCACCCACATCCTCGCGCGGTAAGCGCAGGCCCATCGTCAAGTGCGGGGTCCAGCGCGGACCGCGGCCCTCGGGATTGGCGGCGCTAATCTTCCGCGCTGCCATTTCGAGTTCATCGCTAGTTTCTAATAACCACGCCACGGTTCGTTTCCGCTTGGTGCCGAAGATGACATTTCCCACGCGCCGAAACGTCGCCGGAATAACCGCCGGTAAAAGCTCCGCGGCAAGCTCTACAACGTCGGGGTCCATCTCCGGCGCGAAGGTCACCGTAATATGCGGGCGCTGGTTCTGCACGGGGAATCCGCGCTCGGCCAGACCGGCAAAGATCTCCTGGATCTGCTCTTCCTGCTTTTCTGGCAAGTAGAGCAGGATATTATCCGGCGATGCTGTACTCACGATGCGGCTTTCTTCGTTTCAAGTGGGCACGATTCATTCGTGCTCCCCAAGTGCGGGCGGTTTCGGTTCTGTTTCTAGTTCTAGTTCTGTTTCTAGGGTACCGCCGGTCAGCGCTTGTGCGATCTCCGCGATGCTATAGGTCCTTTGCACAGTTTGAGCAAACTCGCCCTTCAAAAATCGCATCGCGCCTTCAATTGACGCAGAGGAGGTTGCACATCGGACACTGCACACAGGAGGTTGTGCATAGGCCCCTGCACATTAGCCCCCATACATCGGACCCTCCATAGAGGAGGTTGCGCATAGGGCCCTTGCACGCCGGCCCCTGCGCAAAGAACCTTCCAATTTCCTTGTGCTCATTTAACCGGGTGCCTTTAATAAGAATATGAGCACATCAGATTCTTCGCCTTTCATTCTCGCCATCACGGCGTGCCCAACGGGTATCGCCCATACCTATATGGCCGCCGAGAACTTAGAGGCTGCCGCCGAAAAGCTGGGCTACCGCATCAAGATTGAAACGCACGGTTCGATCGGCGTGGAGGGCAGCTTCAGCAGGCAAGACATTGAGCAAGCCGATGCCATTGTTATCGGTGCCGATACCGTCATCGCAAAGGACCGATTCCACGGCAAGCGCTTGGTGGCCACCGGCGTGGACGAGGCCATCAAACACCCCGAGCAGCTGTTGACCAAGTCCTTGGAGGCGGCACCATGGAAGGGGGAGGATAAGGGGGCATCGGCAAGCGAGGCGGAGGACGCCGCGGAAGATGCGGGGCTGCGCGGTATTGGGCAGACCATGTACAAGGCGCTGATGAACGGCGTTTCCCACATGATTCCTTTCGTGGTCACCGGCGGATTGCTCATCGCCGTGGCGCTGTCCTTGGGTGGCACGCCCACGCCGGAAGGGCTGTCCATTCCTGAAGATAGCTTCTGGAATACCCTCAATGAGCTCGGTGGCCTGGCATTTTCGCTGATGGTGCCGGTCTTGTCTGGCTACATTGCCGTTGGCATCGCGGATAGGCCGGGCTTAGCGCCAGGCCTTATCACCGGGCTCATCGCCACGACCGGTTCGCTGTATGGGTCCGAGGCCGGTGCCGGATTCTTGGGCGGTATCGTCACCGGTATTCTCTCCGGCTACGTGGCACTCGCGATCAAGAAGATTCCGGTGCACAAATTCATCGCGCCGATTTGGCCGATTATCGTCATCCCGATTTTCACCACGCTGATAGTGGGCTTGGCCTTCATCTATTTCATCGGCGCCCCGATTGCCACCGCCTTTGAGGCCATGACCGAATACCTCGGCGGGCTGCAGGGCTCGTCTGCGATTGTGCTGGGGCTTATCATCGGCGCGATGATCGCTTTCGATATGGGTGGGCCGTTCAATAAGACTGCCTTCCTGTTTGGCGGCGGCATGATCGCTGCGGGAAATGCCGCCCCGATGGGTATGGCCGCCGCCGCGATTGCGGTCCCGCCGCTCGCCGTGGGCGTGGCCACCCTCTTGCGCCGGGGTTGGTTCAATAAGGCGGAAAAGGACTCCGGTATCGCCGCGCTATTTATGGGATTTTTCGGCATCACCGAAGGCGCCATTCCCCTGGCCGCGGCGCGCCCCCTGCAGGTCATCCCAGCCAACGTGGTGGGCGGTGCCGTCGCCGGTGCCATGGCCGGCGCGTTTGGCGTCCAAGATCATGTCATGCACGGCGGCCCCATCGTCGCCGTTCTCGGCGCGGTGGATCAGGTGGCCTGGTTCTTCCTGTCCATGCTCTGCGGCGTTGCCGTGTGTGCCGCGCTCATGCTCCTGCTCATTCGCCTGACCCAACGCTCCCCGGAAACAGAGGAGAACACGGAGGAGCCCACAGTGCTCCCGCTTCTCGGTACCTCTACCATCAGCCTCGATGAACCACTCGGTAATGACTCCGAGGCCGTCATCAAGTCGCTCGTTTCCCTCGCCGCCGCCGATGGCCGCATTAGCGACGCCGCTGCGGTTGCCGATGCCGCCCTTGCCCGCGAGTCCCAACACTCCACCGGCGTGGGCCACGGCGTGGCCATCCCGCACGCTCGTTCCGCTGGGGTTACCACACCGACGCTGGCCTTCGCCCGGCTTCCCGAAGGTGGCATCACCTGGGGCACCGGAGAAGGACCCACGACCTTAGCGTTCCTCATCGCCGTTCCCGATGACGCTGGGAAACAGCACTTGAAGCTGCTGTCCACCCTCGCCCGCGCCATCATGAAGGAAGATTTCCGCGCCCAACTGCACGCGGCCAGCTCTCGTGAAGAAGCAGAAGAGGTTATCGCCTCTGTTCTCCAAGTCGAGCCACAAGCCGCCGTGGAGTCTTAGTCTTCTACCTTGGCCTCAGCCTGCCCAGCAAGGAGCTGTTCCACCGATACCACGCCCCCGAAAACGTAACCGCCTTCACAAATGGCAGTGGCACGGGTTACACTAAGATTCACACTTATTGTTCAACAATTAAGGACGGTGTTGAATGGCTTCGCTCCACATTGATCTCAACGCGGACTTGGGTGAAACCACCGCTGGCAACCCGGTAGCTGATGATGCTGCGATGCTGGAGATGGTCTCCTCCGCCAATGTCGCCACCGGCTTCCACGCCGGTGACCCGCACTCCATTGCCCAGACCCTTGAGGCCGCGGCGCGTGCGGGAGTGACGGTCGGTGCACACGTGGGCTATAACGATCCAGCCGGCTTCGGCCGCCGTTTCATCGACTACAACGCAGCAGAGCTCGCGGACGAGGTCACCTACCAAATTGGTGCGCTTGACGTGCTGGCGCGCGCCAATGGCACACGGGTGTCCTACGTGAAGCCGCATGGGGCGATGTACAACACCATCGTCAAGGACGAGGCACAGGCCAAGGGCGTCATTGCGGGCATTAAGGCCTTCGGGGATCTACCCGTGATGCTGCTGCCGGGCGGCCGCGCGGTCGATATTGCGGAATCGCAAGGCCTCACCGTCATCCGCGAGGCGTTTGCGGATCGCAACTACAACCCCGATGGCACGC
Source organism: Corynebacterium sp. MSK310 (assembly GCF_030227355.1). Taxonomy (NCBI): domain Bacteria; kingdom Bacillati; phylum Actinomycetota; class Actinomycetes; order Mycobacteriales; family Corynebacteriaceae; genus Corynebacterium; species Corynebacterium sp. MSK310. The sequence goes on along the minus strand of NZ_JASPFZ010000004.1, from coordinate 40,289 downwards.
TGGTCTCACGCAAGCAGGACAATGCGGTATTGGGGGATGAAGGGGATGTCGTCAAGCGCGTGCTAGAAGTCGCCCAAACCGGATCCATTACCGCCATCGACGGCACCACGCTCGATGTTGATGCCCAATCCGTGTGCACCCACGGTGATTCACCGGGATCCGTGAAATTGCTGCGCGGTGTGGTCGAGCGCCTCAGCGCGGAAGGAATCGACATTCGGAGCTTTATCTAATGCCGCATATTCACTTCGTTGGCACCCGCGCCCTGCTCATTGATTTGGACGGGCTCGAGCAGGTCATGGCGTGGCATGCGGCGCTATCTGCTAAACCACTCAAGAACCAGGTGGATTGCATTGCCGCTGCCACCACATTGCTCATTACCTTTGAGGCGCCGAATTCCGCGCGCGCGGCCGCAGAATTCCTGACGGACTTCTCCCCTGCCGCCGCTACCGCAAAAGAGGCGCGCACGGTAGACATCGATGTGCTTTACGATGGCGAGGATGTCGACGCCGCCGCCGAGCTCCTCGGCATGTCGCGCGAGGCCTTGATTGACTGGCATACCTCTACCGAGTGGACTGCCGCCTTTGGCGGCTTTGCTCCCGGCTTTACCTACTGCGCGCCCTCCGATCCTGCCCAGGCCAAGGCCGTGTCCCGCCGCTCCGATCCGCGCACGGCCGTTCCGGCTGGCGCCGTAGGCATCGCGGGCGAGTTCTCCGCGGTCTACCCGCGCGTTTCACCAGGTGGCTGGCAGTTGCTCGGCACCACCAATACCCCGATGTGGGATTCGCACGCTAACCCACCCGCATTGGTGCAGCCCGGTGACCGCGTGCGCTACCGCGCCGTGGACGAGCTGCCGGACTTGGTGGATCGCAGCGCTGAATCCAAGCGCTCGCCGGCCCGCCTGCCCCGCATGGAGGTCCTCGATGCCGGCCTGCTCACGCTTTTTCAAGACCTTGGCCGCCCCGGCGTAGGCGACCTTGGCGTAACGCCCTCCGGTGCCGCCGATCACGCCGCCGCGGCAACCGCGAATGTCGCCGTGGGCAATCCGCGGGGTGCGACGGTGCTAGAAAATATCGGCGGCATTAAGCTGCGCGCGCTGACCGATACCGTCATCTGCGTTACCGGCGCCACCGCCCGCGTCCGCCTGGGTGAGATGCCCGTGCACCTCGCCCGCCCGGTGCTCGTTACCGCTGGCCAGACCGTGACGGTCGGTGCCGCAACGGTAGGCATGCGCAACTACGTTGCCATTCGCGGCGGCATCATTGCCGAATCCGAACTGGGGTCCTCTGCCACCGACGTGCTTTCTGGCCTCGGCCCCGATCCCGTCACCACGGGCGATGTCATCGGCGTGCTGCCGCGCTCGACCGGCATGACGGATGCGCAATTGGTCAATCCTCTGCGCGTATCCGCTGATTCCGCTGGCAAAACGCGCGCGACGCTGCGCTGCGTGCTGGGTCCGCGCGATGACTGGTTTGGCGATAATATCTCTACCTTCCTGGATACCGAATGGGTCGTTTCCTCTGATTCCAACCGCGTTGGCCTCAGGCTTTCCGGGGCGAAAGACGGCGCGGAGGCTTCTGAAGCCTCCGCAGACGGAGACATCACCGTGCAACGCGTGAAAGACGGCGAGTTGCCCTCCGAGGGAATGGTGGCCGGTTCCATTCAGATCCCGCCGAATGGCAAGCCGGTGGTCTTCCTGCGCGACCATGCCGTCACCGGCGGCTATCCCGTCATCGCCACCGTCTTGGAAGAAGATATCGACATCGCCGCGCAGCTCCCGCCCGGCGCGCGCGTGACCTTCCGCCTCGTGACACCTCAAGCTTTAAATACTGGAGAAGAAAATGCAGATTAAGACCGTCCTCATTGCTAACCGCGGCGAAATCGCCGTGCGCATCGCCCGCGTGGCCCGCGACTTAGGCATTAAGTCCGTCGCCATTTATTCCGAGGCCGATGCCGGTGCCCTGCACACCCAGGTTGCCGATGAAGCCTATGCGCTGCCCGGCAATACCGCCGCCGATACTTACATGAATATCCCGGCGCTGCTGGATATCGCCGTGCGCGCTGGCGCCGATGCCATCCACCCGGGCTACGGTTTCCTCTCCGAAAACGCCGACTTCGCCCGCACCGTCACCGATGCCGGCATGGTGTGGATCGGCCCATCGCCGGAATCCATCGAGCTGTTGGGCGATAAGATTGCCGCCCGCCGCGTGGCCGAGGAGGTCGGCGCGCCCCTGGCTCCGGGCACCTCAGATCCCATCGATGATTGGCAGGAGGCCCGCGCCTTTGCCGAGGAACATGGCCTACCCATTGCCATCAAGGCCGCTTATGGCGGCGGCGGGCGCGGCCTTAAGGTCGTGGACTCCATGGATGAGATCGAGGGCGCGTTTAACTCCGCCGGGCGCGAGGCCATGGAGGCCTTCGGCCGCGCCGAGTGCTACGTGGAGAAGTTCCTGACCCACCCGCGCCACGTGGAGGCGCAGGTCTTGGCGGATACCCATGGCAACGTCCGCGTGCTGGGCACCCGCGATTGCTCCACCCAGCGCCGCTTCCAAAAGCTCATCGAGGAGGCCCCGGCGCCCGCGCTTTCCGATGCCCAGCGCACCGGCATCATCGAAGGCGCGCGCTCCATCTGTTCCCACGTGGGCTATACCGGCGCCGGCACCGTGGAATACATCGTTTCCGAGGACGGCACCATCTCCTTTTTGGAGGTCAATACCCGCGTCCAAGTCGAACACCCCGTAACCGAGGTCGTGACCGGCACCGATATCATCGCCGAGCAATTCCGCATCGCCGCAGGCGAGCCCCTGTCTATCTCTGAGGATCCGGATTCCACCGGCCACGCCTTTGAGTTCCGCATCAATGCCGAAGACATCCTCAACGGTTTTGCCCCCTGCCCCGGCACCATCGTCTCCTTCGAGCCGCCCACTGGCCCCGGCATCCGCGTCGATTCGGCTGTCCGCTCGGGATCCATTATCCCGCCGTACTATGACTCGCTCATTGCCAAGCTCATCGTGTGGGGCCCCACGCGCGAGGTAGCCCTCGCCCGCTCGCGCCAGGCGCTGCGCGAGTTTGACGTCTCCGGCGTGCGCACCGTGCTGCCCTTCCACCGCGACATGATGGACGAGCCAGCACTTATTGGCACTGCGTCTTCCGCTGAGGCCGATGCCGGCGCCAGCGAAATCGGCGTCTTTACTGACTGGCTCGACCACAACTACCGGCCTTCTGCCGCCAACCAGGTAGACAAGGTCGAGGCTATCTATACCAAGCGCCGGACGGTCGCGGTGGAAATCGATGGCAAGCTCGTCAATATCGGCGTGCCCATGGACTTCCTCGCAGGCGCCGGTGCCGGTGCCGGCGCTGGTGCGGGCGGCGCGGACGGTTCTGGTGCCACCGCTCCCTCGACGGCCGGGGCGCAGTCCACCGACGATAACGCGGTCACCTCCCCCTTCGAGGCCAACCTCGTGGCCTGGAATGTATCCGATGGCGATAGCGTCTCCGAGGGCGATTCCATCGCCACGGTCGAGGCCATGAAGATGGAATCTGCCATCAAGGCCCCGCGCGGCGGCACCATCAAGATCCTCGCTAAGGAGGGCGACCGCCTGGATTCCGCGACGGTGATTGCGACCATCGACTAGCGCGTGCTGCCTACCTGGGTGCTTGGCCGCGCAGATACTCACCCAGGTAGGGCAAGAGAAAGCGCACGGTTCCATAGCGGTGACTGGCGATGAGATCGCGTTCTAAAAGCAGCTTGCGGGCCATGGAAATGGCATTGGGAGTCTTGCCCAGGTGCGCCGCGATGGCACCGGTGGGAATATCAGGTCCGTGTTCGGCTTCCAGCTCCGCCATGGCGTTGAGAAAAGCGCGCTGGGCGTCAGGAACATTCTTCAACGCAATCTTGTGCACCTAGTTGCCCATATGCGCTGGAATCTCGCGCGCCATCGAGTACCGCATGGGTCCACGCCAAAGCGCCGACCAACTGCATTAGGTACGGATACCCCTGCACCAATGCGGTCGCCTCTTCCAAAGCGCGCTCGCTGAAACCGCGCCCAGCCGCGGTGGCGGTGCTATGCAGGGTCTCAGCTACGGTGGCATCATCAAGCAGCCCCAAATCCAGCCTTTGAGCGCGGCGCTAAGAGGTGGTGCCCTCGTGGTCCAATAGTTCTGCTACCCCGAAGGTCAATCCCGCGGCGGCGAAGGCGATATCGTACTCGCCCCGAATGAGATCCTGGATGGCGGTGGCAAGCTGCGCAAGCTCATCCACGGAAGCCGCTTGCACCTCATCGACAGTCAACAAGACGCCAGCATCATGCGCACGCGCGGCCTTCAAGAGGCTACGCAGCCGCGAGACCAAGCTGGGCTGGGCCTGGTTGTGGGGCAATTGTGTCGTCACAGATCCCACGCCCGCCACAGAGAATCCCGTGATCTTGCGGCCCGTCTTCTCCGTATAGTCCAGCTCCTCGATGGCTTCCGGAATCGTGGAATCGCGCAGCTGCGCTACCATCTGGGCATCCGCATAGGCGCGGATAACAACACACCCTAGGCGGCGCGCGGATTCTTCGAACTCATTGAGCAGCACGGTTTTGCCCACCCCGCGAGTACCGCTGACCAGCAAGGCGCGCTGCATGCTGCCCACACCACCCACGAGCCCATAGTTAAACGAGCTGATTTCAAATTCGCGCCCAGCCAGCTGCACCGGCGACGCGCCAAAACTGGGGCGAAAAGGATTCTTATCCGGAATCACTATGCCAGACCTTCCATTTAGATCTTTTAGAACTTCGCCGCCTCTTTAGAACTTTTAGATCTTTAAGTCATACGGAATGGCCGTTGACGCCTCACCCATTCAGTAAGGTGAGGGGCATGCTTTCCCAGTCCGTCGCCACCGCCTTGCGCCAAGAGATATCGGCCGGCAATTTTCAGCCCGGCGAGCAACTCAGCGAGGTAAAGGTAGCCGAGCAATTCGGTTGCTCCCGCAATACCCTCCGCGAGGCCTTCACCACGCTTACCGCCGAACGCCTGGTTGAACGCATCCCCCACCGCGGCGTTTTCATCGCCACCCCGGACGCCGCCTATATCCGCGATTTATTCGCCGCCCGCGCCGCCATCGAGCCGGCTGCCGCGCGGTGGGGCGCGTTTGCCGATGCCCCCTCGCTCATCTCCCTCGCATCCTCCGCCTTCGAATGCGCAAGGCGCGATAAACACCAGGAAGTCTCCTCCATTAACCAGCGCTTCCACCAAGCACTGGTAGCAGGACTTGATTCTCCCACCTTGGATGAGCAGATGAGCAACCTGCTCGCGCGCATGCGGCTTACCTTCTTATTGGTCATTCCCCGCTACCCGCAGCTGCACGCCGAGCACATTCAAGGCAACGTTGATGTGGCCACGCTCATCGCGGAGGGAAAACGCGAAGAGGCCACCACGCGCTTGCGCGATAGCCTCTTAGAAACCTGCGATACCATCTTGTCCTTCACAGACTAAGAAAGTAGCGGGGACAATGCCTAAGGGATGAGGTACTCCGCATCGCGGGCATTGGTCACCAGCATCTTGCCCGGCGCATGGGAAATGGCCAGCTCCGGCTTTGATTCCATCACGATGGCTTGCGGGGTGACCCCACACGCCCAAAAGACGGGCAAGCAGCCTTCTGGAATATCCACCGCATCACCAAAGTCTGGGTGCGCTAAATCCGCAATGCCGATAGCCGCTGGATCCCCCACGTGCACCGGCGCGCCATGCACGGATGGATAGCGGGAGGTAATGCGCACCGCATCGGAGACCTGCGATGCCGGAATCGGGCGCATCGATACCACCATCGGTCCGGAAAATACGCCCGCAGGAGTAGTAGGAATATTCGTCCGGTACATCGGCACATTGCGCTGCTGTTTGATATGCGCGATCTCTATGCCCGCATCTACCAGCGCTGTTTCAAAGGTAAACGAGCAGCCGATAAGGAAGCTGACCATGTCAGGGGTGTAATGGGAGGTGGCATCGGCAAGCGTGGCCGTGTGCTCACCATGCTCAAAGATGCGATAGGCCGGGATATCGGTGCGGATATCGCCGCCAGGCAGCAAATCCGAGGTGTACTGACCTGCCTCAAGCACGCCGACGATGGGGCACGGCTTGGGGTTGCGCTGGGCAAAAAGGAGGAAGTCGAAGGCGTATGCGCTGGGCAGCGAGAGCAGGTTGGCCTGCATGTAGCCTCGCGCGTGCCCGGCGGTGGTGGTCATCTCGTGGGTTCGCGCAAACTCGCGTACCTCTTCTGGCGTATGCATTATGCCCATATTGCTGTGATTCCTGAAACTGCTCGAAGCCCGATGAAGATGGTGAGCAACCAGACCAGGCTGCCAAGGATAAGCAGCCACTTTGGGTACTTATAACCTTGCAGCAGGTCCTTGCGGCGCCAGGCCACCCACATCACCAGCGCGAAGCCGATGGGAAGGATGAGCCCGTTAATCGCACCGGCGAAGATCAAGAGCTTTTGCGGCGCGGAGTTGATTATTACAAAAATGATCGTGCAGACCGTAATGAAGATGACGGTGAAGATATTGCGGGTCCGGGACGAAGTTTCCTGGGTGGTCACGAAGGATACCGAGGTATAAGCGGCACCGATGACGGAAGAGAGGCCTGCGGCAAAGAGCACCATGCCGAATGCGCGGAGGCCGAATTCACCGGCCGCGTGGTAGAAGGCATCGGCGGCAGTATTATTTTCTTTTAGCGTGACGCCGGTAGCTACCACGCCCAATACCGCCAAGAAGAGCAGCATGCGCATAATACCGGTGACGATGATGCCGCTGACGGAAGTCCGCGTAATGTTCTTGACGTTTTCAACGCCAGATAAGCCCGCATCGATCAACCGGTGCGCGCCGGCAAAAGTGATATAGCCGCCGACGGTGCCGCCGATGATGGTGGTGATGACAAAGAAATCGATTTCACCCGGCGCGACGGTATTCTTAAGCGCCTCCCCTACCGGCGGCTGGCTGACGATGGCCACATACAACATAAGCAGGATCATTACCGCGCCCAAGGCGGCCACAAGGCGGTCCAGCGCCATTCCAGCGCGGCGGGAGAGGAAGATGAACACCGCAATCGCCGCCGCAATGACGCCACCGATACGGGCATCGATGCCCAGCATCGCGTTCAGGCCCAAGCCTGCGCCGGCGATATTCCCGATATTAAAAATCGCCCCGCCGAAAAAGACGAAGCCTGCGAGCACCCAGCCCAATCCGGGCAGGACGGTATTGCCCAAGGTATTGGCGCGCATTCCCGTCACGCAGAGCACGCGCCACACATTAAGCTGGATGGCAATGTCCACCAAGATGGACAGCGCGATAGCGAAGGCAAAAGAAGCGCCCATCTGGACGGTAAAGACCGAAGTCTGGGTCAAAAAGCCCGGGCCAATGGCCGAGGTAGCCATGAGGAACATGGCGCCCGCCATGGCGCCAATGCCCTTGGGCGGGGTTTTCGCATCCGCCTGCGCATCCGCCTGTGCCGAGGCGGAAACTTGTTTTTCAGCACTCACTAGTTTCACCTTTCGTGACGCCGGTCTCTCTTAAATGTGATTCGCATCATCATAATTGTTATTGCGGAGGTTGTTCAACAACATCTATAGCTAGGGGTGCTTCGGGGGTGATCTACGCTACTTTTCCCGCCTTTCGCCCCAGGTATTCAACTATTGTCTCCACTACCCTATTCGGCTCATTGACCAGCTCTTTTGGCCCGAATCTCAATACGCTAAATTGCTGATTTTCGATTTCTCGTTGCCTGCGCATCTGTTCCTTGACCACTGTTTCCGGTGCTTTCCCATAAGTACCGTCGTACTTGGTATCCCCGTCGACCTCGATAATGAGCCACCCATCGATACATAAGTCAGCCCGGTACTTTCCCAATACACGAAATTGTGGGTACACAGTGGCCGTGGGAATCCTTTCAATAATCAACGCCCGCAACAGCGACTCGTACGGTGATTCAGAACCGGCATACGCATGCTCCACCACCATTCTCATGGGGATAGGCCCCTTCATCCGAGCCATTGCTGCCCGAGTTTCCTTCAGATCTTCTATCGAAACTAGGCCCGCACGCAATGCGGAATCGACCGCTACAAGCCCCTCCGGAAACCCATGTAACCTAGCGATATCCAAGCACGTTCGTGCCGGATTAGTCACCCGAACCCCGGACCTTTCTACCGATGTCTCCCCTATACGTGACATTCGGTAATACTTTCGCGGCCACTGCGTGTGCGGTGGAATGCTTCCTGAAGGTGAAGCGAGCTCAACGAGCTCTTTTCTCCTGGGAATCACCCAAATTCCCCAAATACGCGCAGCTGACTTAGCCACCAATGACGCGCGGTGCGCACTTAAGCCGGCCGCTAAAGTAAGGGCAAGCTGTTGCTTATGCCATGGCCAGCTTTCCCACGTCGTTGTTTTCACTGCAATCCATGGAGCGACTCGCTTTAATTCGCCCGTGTACAGCGCGGGATAGTAAGGACTAGTTGAACCTGCATAGCGAAGATTAATTAACTCATGATTTAACATGCTCTTTATCTTCGCTGCTTCCTAGAGAAACTGCTGAGCGTGATGCTCCAAATGGTCATATTCTGAGCTCCCCGCTGGGCATCCGCATTGAACGGGTCTAATCCCACGGAACGGGCGACTAGGACCTTTTGCGAAGGATAGGTAGTCGGTCGTTTTGGTCAGGGTTGGAAGGTCAGCCTCCTATGGTCAACCTCCACTGCAATAACTGAGCAAACTCGCTCCTCAAATATCGCAAATTCTCTTCAAATATTGCATAAGACCCTGCACTTTCGGAGCATCCTGAAACGGCTTTCCCACAGCCCGTTGCCACGCTTCCGGAAGAGCCCTTTGAGCAGCCGGTTGCAGAGCTTCTTGAAGCAGCTTATGCAAGGCATCCTGAAGAGCCCTTTGAGCAGCCCAGTGCACAGCTCTTTGTTGCACTGTTACGGGAGGGGCCGCAACGAGTCCTAAAACTATCGCGAACAGTCACGAATCGAGTCCACATCAGGCGCGTGCAGCTCACCGCTGGAATGGGGCGTGATTTACTAGAACCAATGGAACCCCTCGAGCTCTCAGCACTCACCGGCACGCAATCGCGTACCTACGGCACCCGCAAAATCACCAAGGACATGGTGTCTGCGCCGGTCCATGTGGCGATCGCGCTGTGGGATGAACGCTGGGATTCAGCGGAAGACGGAACCATCGAGGGGTGGGTCATCGCGGTCAACACTCCGCAGGCACGCTTCGTACGCAAAGGCCAGATCAAAAAGGGCGATATCGTCAAAGTTGCAGTAAGCGAGCTACAGCGCGCCCTGCGCGGAATCGATGGGCGTACCTGGATTGTCACTGGACGCAGGCAAAATGCGCTGCGATCGGCGCTCGAGAAGCGCGGCTATACGGTGACGGGGAGCTTTGCGGGGGAGAATCGGGCATCGGCAAGCGCGAGCTCCGCACGCCGCAAACAAGCTGGCTTGACCGCGCGGAAGGCCCGCAAGCTGGGCGAGGCCCCGAAGAAGAAGGAAGCAAACAAGGTCGAAACGCCAGAGGCGAAATGGTGGCCGAATTTCTCGCATACGACATCTTGGCCGGCGGGCGCGGTGGTGCGCATCGCTACCGATGCTTCCTCCGATACCGTATTTAAGGGTTCGATGTGTTTCGTGGCGGGAAACGGTGACTACCGCCTGCGCACCCGCGAGACGAAAGCTAGCACGGATGAACTGGAGTTAGAAGCGCTCACACTCGCCTTAAAGTACCTGCTCAAGGTAGGTGCGACGAAGGCCGTGATCGAATCCGATTCTGTTGCGGCATTGGATGCTGTCAACCACATTGTGCACAAGAAAGGCTCGAAGGCGGCTCGTCCGGGACGCAGGTGGCGCGGTGTCTCTTCTGGTGCGCGCTCCCGATTCCAACAGGCCTGGGGCGACCTAGAAGGCGCCTGCGAAGTGGATATTCGCCGTGTGCTCGGTCATGCCGGGGATCCGCTCAATCGCGCCGCCGATCAGATTGCGTATATGGGGCTGCGCGCCATTGCGCACCCCATGAAGCAATCGCGGGCTACCTTGCAAAGCGGGATCAGCAAGGCGCTCAAGGCGGTATAGCCCCAGTTACCTCCGCAGTCGCCGCCACAGGATTCGCGCTGCGGAATGCGGGGTCGCCGCAACCTCGCGTAGGTAATTGCGCGGCATCGACAGCCACGGCGTGCGCGCGGGGTGAACATTAATTGCAATGCCTAAATGCCAGGCCCACAATGTGGTGCGCAGGGCATGGAAATCGTTGGTGACCACCTGCAATACGGCATCTGGTGCAAGACTATGTGCGTTTTCTAAATTTTCATTTGTACTGGTAGCGGCCGGTTCCACAAGCACATTCCCAGGATCAACGCCTCGCTTGATGAGGTATTCGGCCATCGCGCCCGCTTCCCCGCGGCCAGAGACGATGACCGTCTGCCCAGAATAGAGTTCAAGCGTCTTATCCAAACGAGACCGCAGCATGGCGCCCGGATGACCGTGGGTGACACGGGAGCCCAAAACAAGGAGCGGATCGCGCGGGGAATTTTCCATGCTCATTAGCTTAGACCGGCGCGAACCCTTGACAGACACAGGTACTGAACCGTAACTTGAGACACAAGTGTGCAATCGATTGCACTACCCGTCGAAGCTGCTCTACCCCTGGGAGCCGAATTGGCCGCAACCACCCTCAAGCACGTAGCCGCCGCAGCTGGGGTGTCCATTTCCACCGCCTCGCGCGCGCTGGCAGGAAATCCAGCTATTTCCGCAGCCACCCGCAGGCGCGTAAAACAAGCAGCCGAACAGCTCAATTACCGCCCAAATGCCCAGGCACGCGCGCTGCGCAACGCACGGTCCAATGCCATCGGCCTCGTCATACCAAGCCTGGATAACTCGTATTTCGCCGCCATGGCCGCCGCAATTGAACAAGAAGCTAATGCTCACGGTGTCGCCACCATGATTACCAGCTGCGGCGAGGATCCTGCGCGTTTGGAACGCGCCCTCGATGCCCTCACGCAGCGGCAGGTCGATGGAATAATTACTGTTCCCCTCGATGACGCAGAAGACGCCATCCGCCAGGCCCACTCCCATCGGCCGTTGCTATTGATTGACCGAACACTGGGGGAATTTCCCGCCGTGATTTCTGATCCCACTCCAGGAATGCATAAGGCAATTGCGCAGCTCAAGGACAAAGGCCATACCTCGATTGGCTATCTTTCCGGCCCCCAAGAAACCTCTACCGGCAGGCAGCGCCTCGCTGTATTCACAGAAGCGGCTCGCGACCTTGATATCCACATTCACCACGGCAGCTTCCGGCACCGAGAGGGATACAAGGGTGCGATCGAACTACTCAATGCAGGGGTCACGGCCATCGTTGCCGCTGATTCAATGATGACTGCGGGCGCCTTAGAAGCCTGTCATAATTCCGGCAAGGCCATTGGAGAGGAAGTCGCACTCGTCGGTTTCGATGACTTCATTTACCTGCGCTTCCAACCGGCGCCCATTTCCGTGGTGGACCAAAACGTCGACCACATGGGCAAGATAGCCACCGCAGAACTCATCGCGGCCATCAAAAATAAGCGCCCGCCTCAAGGATCGATAATCGATACGCGATATATTCCCCGCATGTCCACTGCATTCACCGTAGAATCCGATTCAGAGGAGGAATTCCATGAGCAAACTCACCGTCGTCGGATCGATTAATGCTGACCTTATTGTCCACGCCGAACGCCACCCGCACCCCGGCGAAACCTTGCTGGGCTCTGGCGGCGAGATCCTCGCTGGCGGCAAGGGCGCGAACCAAGCGGTCGCCGCCGCGCAATTGGGCGCCAACGTAGCTTTCGTCGGCGCGGTCGGCTCCGACCCCTACGCCGAGCCCGCCATGCACTACATGCACAGCTCCGGCATCGATCTCAGCGCGGTGGAACAGTCCGATACCACTACCGGTTTGGCGGTCATCACGGTCTCCGCCGATGGCGAAAACACCATCGTCATCTCCCCCGGCGCGAACGCTCTTGTCGATGCCCCCTTCGTCACCGCCCGCCAATCCACCATCGCCGATGCGGACGTGGTCCTGCTCCAGGGCGAAATTCCCGCCTCCGGTTTCAAAGCCGCAGTCGATGCCGCCCAAGGACGCGTGGTTGTCAACCTCGCCCCGGTCATCGAGGTAGACCGCGACGCCCTCCTGCAAGCCGATCCCCTCATGGCCAACGAGCACGAGGCCGGCCTCATCCTCGAGCAACTAGGTCTTTCTTCCACCGGCACCCCGCGCGAGCTCGCCCACCGCCTGGTTTCCGCAGGCTTTAAATCGGTGGTGCTGACCCTCGGGGCCGAAGGCGCCTACGTAGCAACGCCCGATTCCAACACGGACATCCCCACCCCACAGATCACCGCGGTCGATACCACCGGCGCCGGCGATGCCTTTGCCGGAGCCTTTTGCACCAAGCTCCTTGAAGGCGCCACGCTTGTCGATGCCGCCACCTTCGCCGCCCGCGTCGGTGCCTTCGCCGCCACCAGCGCCGGCGCCCAGCCGTCCTATCCCACGACCTCTTCACAATTGTCAGAGGTCACGCAGAAATAAAAGCGTCCAGTTTTAAAGTCACTGCAATGGAAGGTCACATCAGCCATCATGCATAAGAGCCTTGGAAAGGATAGTAAGAATAAAGAGAGAAGCGGTAAGAGCGAGCCTAAAAAATGGAAAGCCTTTTTAATCTCGCTATTGATATTTCTGCTTGTCCCCTTACCTTTTGCTCTTTACCTTGGCGGCACTGAGTGGCTTTTCAATGGCGAAGAATCGGTACCGAAAGAATTCTGGGTTTCTTATGTACTAGGTTTCGTCGTTTTTATTGGTGGATTGCTCTGGATGCAGATCAAAGAGTGGTTCCACAATGACTCCAAGAATTCTAAACGGTAGCTGGCTGGAGTCTCCCCCTCTTTTAGCCGAAAAAGAAAGGAGCTCCTCCCTACTCCCCTAGCAGCTTCGAGCGCAGGTTCTTATCCTTCTGCTCGACTTCCTCTGCCATCTTTTCTTGGTAGGCAACCATCTTGTCTTGCAGCGCTGGGTCTCCGGCGCCCAGGATGCGGGCGGCCAGCAGGCCGGCGTTCTTTGCGCCGCCGATGGAGACGGTGGCCACTGGAACGCCGCTAGGCATCTGCACGATAGAAAGCAGGGAGTCTAGGCCATCGAGGTCCTTGAGTGCGCGCGGGATGCCGATAACGGGCAGCGGCGTGGCCGCGGCAACCATGCCCGGCAGGTGGGCGGCGCCACCGGCACAGGCGATGATGGCCTTAAGGCCCCGGGTGTGCGCTCCCTTGGCATAGGCCAGCATCTTTTCCGGGGTGCGGTGGGCGCTGACCACGCCAACCTCAAAGGGGATGCCGAAGTCCGCGAGGACTTCCGCTGCGGGTTCGACGGTGGGCCAATCCGAATCCGAGCCCATGATGATTCCTACCTGCGGTTCCATAATGTCCTTTCTAGGTTTTAAGAGTTATGCCCACGTTGCGTGCATGAGAAAGTGCGCGGCCTGGCGGGCGGCATCGCGGGTCTCATCGAGTGATGTACCAGCGACATTGACGTGGCCGATCTTGCGTCCAGCGCGGTGGTCCTTGCCGTACAGGTGAATCTTGGCGTGCGGGTAGCGTTCCATGACCTCGCGCACACGCTGCGGCATAGGCATCTTGGGATCTTCGTCCGCGCCGAGCACATTTGCCATAACGGTCACCGGGGCTAGGGCGTCCACCGCACCCAAGGGCAGGTCGAGTACGGCGCGCAGGTGCTGCTCGAACTGCGAGGTCACGCAACCATCCTGGGTCCAGTGGCCGGTATTGTGCGGGCGCATGGCCAATTCATTAACGGAGATATCCTCGCCACCTTCACCGTTGAAGGCGAAAAGCTCCACGGCTAGCACGCCGGTCACGCCGAGGGATTCGGCAATGCTTAGCCCCAGCGCAGAGGCGCGTTCTGCCAGCTCAGGCGAGAGATCGGGCGCGGGCGCGATGGCCTCGGCACAGATGCCGTTGGCCTGGCGGGACTGGGTAATGGGCCAGACCTTGGCTTCACCGGATGGGCGGCGCGCTACCAAGATGGACAGCTCGCGGGTCAGATCCACCTTCTCTTCGGCCATGAGCGGCGTGCCGGCATCTAATGGCTCGGCGACGAGCTCATCAAGATCGGCATCCGAGGGAAACCACACGCCCTTGCCGTCATAGCCACCGCGGCGGGCCTTGAGACAAACGCGCCCGTCTACGGCATCGAAAAAAGCGCGGGCATCAGCAACGGATTCGATTGCGCTAAACCGCGGAACGGGCGCCCCCAGTGCGGAGAGCTTTTCCCGCATGTCCAGCTTGTCCTGGGCATAGCGCAGGGCGCTGGGCTGGGGCTGGACGTTAAAGGAGGCATCGATAAGCGCGGCGGAATGCTCATTGGGCACATGCTCATGCTCGAAGGTAACCGCATCCGCGCCGCGGGCTGCCGCGAGCAGATCCTCGTACTTGTGATAATCGCCCACCACGATGTCCGGGGTGACCTGCGCGGTCGAAGAATCCGGGCTACCAGCAAGAATCCGCAGATGAATATCGAGTTCAGCGGCGGCAGGCTGCATCATGCGCGCCAGCTGACCATCGCCACAGACAGTTACAATAGGTTTTGAGACACTCACGCCCACAATATTAGCTTGGATACCATGTTTACCCGTCATTCGATCTTCCAGAACTCCCTCATGAGCGCCCTCCTTGATGGCATTTATGACGGCGAGATGACCATCTCTGAGCTGCTAGGAAAGGGCAATTTCGGCATCGGTACCTTTAATGGCCTCGATGGTGAAATGATTATCCTGGACGGGACCTGCTACCAACTGCGCGGCGATGGCTCCGCACGGGTTGCGGACTTGGACCAGCAAACCCCTTATGCCGTGGCCACCAACTTTGTGCCGCGCATTCTTGTCGATGCCCCACGGGGCCTGCGCCGCGACGAGCTTTCCGCCTTCATCGATGAGGTGGAACCTTCCGCCAACTACATGTACGCGGTCCGTATCACGGGCAGGTTCTCTGAGGTCACCACGCGCACCGTGGTCAAACAAACCAAGCCCTATCCCCCAATGACCAAGGCGGTCGGTGGCGATAAAGAGCTGCACTTTAGCGATGTCGAAGGCGTCATCGGCGGCTTCCGCACTCCCGTGTACGAGCGCGGGATTTCGGTGCCAGGATGCCACGTGCACTTTATCGACGCCGCGCGTAAGTCCGGCGGACATGTGCTGGATTACACCGTGGATGAGGCGAAAATCGAGCTCTGCCCCGGTTCCGATCTAGAACTGCGCCTGCCGCTGACCCAAGAATTCAGCAGCGCTAACCTCGCACCGGAGGATCTTGATAAGCAATTACACTCGACCGAGGTTAAAACCAAGGGCGATCATTAATAATCTCTGCTACCTGCTTTGACTTGGCTACGGTGGGAAAATACATGGCCCTGTCCCAGCCATTGAGCGCAATGGAGATACCGCCGCGGCGCTTGCGGGCGCCGCGAATATCTTCCAGCGGAATTGAATCGATGTGGCGGCCTTCCCGCACAATGACGCGGCGATTGGTCACGATGAACCGCTTGCGGCGAGCCTTATAAAACGGAATGAGAAAGCGCCACGTGCTCAGCCCGGCCCACAAGACGACGAGCCCGTTGCGCAGCATGGGTTCTACTCCCTGGGCATCGCACCAGCCGATGGCAATCCACAGCACGCCCGTAATGAGGATGAGCTCCAGAAATGGGAAAACGAGCGCGCGAAATGGCGCGGATACATCCGCGCGCTTGACCTCGCCTTGGCCCATCTTCATCAATCCCATAGCCATGGATAGTACCAGTGCGAGGCAGCGCTACTCGGACTGCGCGAACTACCACCCGACGCCTGCTGCGCGTCGCCTGCCGCGCGATACCTATCGCGCGGCGACTATCGCGCGGCGCCGATCGTGCGACATCTAACGTGCGGCGCCTATCGCGCCGGACGCAGATGCGTCACGTCACCGGCGGAGTAGTACTCGCCTGCGACGTTAATGCGGCCGTCCTCACCAATGCCCTCAACACGGCCGATGACATCGCCAGTCGGGGTCTCCAGCCGCACCTCCTGGTCAATGGATGAGCACACCGCGCGGTAATCCTGCATAAGCTGCGGATCCTGGTTCTCCCACTGCGTAATGCGGCGGCGCAGGTTTTTCAGCACGGTAATGGCCAGCTCGGTGCGGTCGGTATCGCGGCCTTCCAGAGCCAACGAGGTGGCCTTTTCAATGGGCAATTCTTCGCGGCTGAGCGTGACATTAATACCCATGCCTACGACCACGCGCGCAGAGGGCGCCTGCCCGCCGACGGCCTTATTTACTTCGGCTTTATTGACTTCAGCTTTGTTGACCTCAGCCTTGTTCAACTCAGTTTTATTCAGTTCTGCCTTATTGACCTCAGTCTTCGGTGCGGACTTGAAGGCTTGGCCCACGGGACCGGCCTCGGCAAGGATGCCGCAGAGTTTATTGCCATCGATATGCACGTCATTCGGCCATTTCAGCACGGAGCCCTCGATGGAATCGGTCACGGCCAGGCCCGCAGCCAGCGGAAGCGTGCCCAAGTGGTCGAGAGAATCGGGCAAAAGCAGCACGGAAAAGATCACCTGGGATTCGGCTGGCGCCGTCCACGCCCGGCCGAGGCGGCCTTTGCCGGACAACTGCTCATCGGCAAGCAGCACGGTGCCATCGGTGACATTGATGGCCTGCATCAGATCGGTATTGGTGGAACCGGTCTGATCCACAAAATCGATGGTGGTGAAGTCCTCTGCCAGGGCGGTGCGGATGCGGTGCTTATCAAGTGCAGTCATAGATTCCAAGATACCGTCCGCTGGTGGTGCTAGTGTGTTGCGCATGGCAAAGGTCACTTTTGAAAAGGTAAATATCACTTACCCCGGCGCGGCGGCGCCCACCGTGAAGGAATTGGACCTAGAAATCGCGGACGGCGAGTTCCTCGTTTTGGTGGGCCCTTCTGGCTGCGGCAAGTCCACGACGCTGCGCGCGCTGGCCGGCCTTGAACCAACGTCTAGTGGCCGGATTCTCATCGATGATACGGATGTCACGGGCCTTGAACCGGGTGATCGCGATATTGCGATGGTTTTTCAAAATTATGCGCTCTACCCGCACCTTTCGGTGGAAGAAAACATGGGCTTTTCGCTCAAGCTGGCGAAGCTCCCCAAGGCTGAAATCAAGCAAAAGGTCCAGGAAGCCGCAGAGATGCTGGGGTTGAGCGAGTTCCTTAAGCGCAAGCCCAAGGACCTCTCGGGCGGTCAGCGCCAGCGCGTTGCCATGGGCCGTGCCATTGTGCGCAACCCTAAGGCCTTCCTCATGGATGAGCCGCTCTCTAACCTGGATGCGAAGCTGCGCGTGCAAACCCGTACGGAGCTTGCGAGCCTGCAGCAGCGCCTTGGTACCACCACGGTCTATGTCACCCACGACCAGGTCGAGGCCATGACGCTGGGGCACCGAGTCGCGGTGCTGAAAGATGGCGAATTGCAACAGGTTGCCCCGCCGCGCGAACTTTATGCGGAACCGGCCAACGAGTTCGTCGCCGGCTTTATTGGTTCGCCTGCAATGAATATCTTTGACCACGACGGCGAGCGCCTGGGGGTGCGCCCGGAAAATATGCACCTCAATGAGGGGGCTGAGGGACTGCGCGGCGTGGTCGACCTGGTTGAAGAGTTGGGTTCCGAATCCTTTATCTACGCCACGGTGGGTAGCGCACGGTTCGTGGCCCGGTGTGAAGGCACCCCGCCGCAGCGCGGTGAGGAGGTTGTATTGACCTTTGATGCAAGCGCTGCACACCGCTTTGACCCAGAAACCGGGCGACGTATCTCCACCTCCTAAATTACCCCCCATTTAGAGGTGAATAATCAAAATCTATTCTGCGCGCGGTGTTTGTAAATTATTTTTAAGGAACACCCAAGCTTTCTGAAAGGTGAATTCCCATGAAGAAGTACTTCATTCGCACCACAGTCGCCACCACGGCAGTATTGGCGCTGGCAGGCTGCTCCACGTCTGACGACGGTGCAGATAACGCGGATGGCTCCGCATCCGGTTCCGGCGCTGACTCCCACGGCCCCATCACCTTTGCCATGGGCAAGAACGACACGGATAAGATCACTCCCATCATCGATAAGTGGAATGAAGAAAATCCGGATGAAAAGGTCACCCTCAAGGAGCTCGCGGGCGAGGCCGATGCCCAGCGCGAAACCCTGGTGCAGTCCCTCCAGGCTGGCAATGATGACTACGATGTCATGGCCCTCGACGTGGTCTGGACCGCGGAATTCGCCGCCAACCAGTGGCTCCAGCCGCTTAACGGTGACTTCGAGACCGATACCTCGGAACTCTTGCCCGCCACCGTGGAATCGGCCATCTACAACGACGTGCTGTATGCGCTCCCGCAAAACACCAACGGCCAGCTCCTCTTCCGCAATACTGAGCTCGCGGACGCTACCCCGGAGAAATTCGCTGACCTCGAATCCGCCTGCAAGGCCCTGGAAGATGACAAGAAGTGCCTGACCACCCAGCTCAAGCAGTACGAGGGCTTGGCTTTGAACACCGCCGGCTTCATGGAGGGCTGGGGCGGCTCGGTGCTTGACGATGACGGCAATGCCACCGTCGACTCCAAGGAAGCCCAGGAAGGCCTGCAGGCCATGGTGGATGCTTATGAAGACGAAATCATCTCCAAGGACTCCACCGCCGCCACCGAGGAAGAGACCAACATGGCCTTCACCGAAGGCAAGACCGCCTTCGCAGTGAACTGGCCCTACATGTACACCAATGCCGTAGATGCCGGCATTGACGTTGAGGTCCAAGCACCGCTGGGCAAGGATGGCGTTGGCGTGTCCACCTTGGGCGGCTACAACAACGGCATCAACATCAATTCCAAGAACAAGGGCACCGCCCTGGACTTCATGAACTTCATCATCAATGAGGAGAACCAGAAGTCCTTTGCTGAGCAGTCCTTCCCGCCGGTTCTTTCCTCCATCTACGATGATCCACAGTTGCAGGAGGAATTCCCCTACTTGCCAGCGCTGAAGGAATCCCTAGAAAACGCCGCACCGCGTCCGGTATCGCCGTTCTATTCCGCCATCTCTAAGGCCATTCAGGACAACGCTTATGCCGCGCTTACCGATGGCAAGTCCGTCGAGGATGCCACCTCCGATATGAAGGCGGCCATCGATTCTGCTTCGCAGGGTTAAAGAAGCCCTCCCTGGACCTCGTATCCTACGGGCAGGGAGCATGCTGAAAAGCGAGAAATATATAGCGAACCGCTAGTACACAAATGGGTGAGGAAGGCGCATATGCCACTGCCTCACCCTTTGTGGTTTTCCCGTCCCAGTTGGGGATAGAATCTAGCGCACTAGAAATCATCTGAATCAGAAAGGCGAACTCCCGTGGTCACCACTTCGCCGACGCAACAGAAGCACCCTCGATCGAAAAAGCCCAAGCGCGCCTCTAGCACCTCCAGGTTTGCCAATTTCGGGCGCCCGGCCGCGCTGATCGCCCCGGCGCTCATCGTACTGGGCATTATCATCGGCTATCCCATCGTGCGCGCGGTCATCCTGTCTTTCCAGGGAAACCGGCAGCTCAACCCCAAAACGGGTCTCTTTGAAGAAGGCAGTTTTGCCGGGCTAGACAATTACCTGTACTGGATCAATAACCGCTGTGTGTCCGGTGCGGGTGAAATCACGACGTGTCCGCCCGGAGTTATCGCCACCGACTTTTGGCCCGCCGTAAAAATCACGCTGTTTTTCACCGTGGTCACGGTCGCCCTGGAGACCATTCTCGGCATGTTCATGGCCATCATCATGAACGGCGAGTACCGCGGCCGCGGCTTAGTGCGCGCTGCCGTGCTTATCCCCTGGGCCATTCCTACCGCCGTGACGGCCAAGCTGTGGCAGTTCATGTTCGCCCCGGACGGCATAGTCAATTCCTTGCTGGGCGCGAATATCGCCTGGACCACGGACCCGTTTTATGCGCGCTTTGCCGTCATCATCGCAGACGTGTGGAAGACCGCACCGTTTATGGCCCTGCTCATCCTGGCTGGCCTGCAGATAATCCCCAAGGATGTCTACGATGCCGCCCGCGTCGATGGCGCTAACCGCATCCAAACCTTCTTCCGCATCACCCTGCCGCTAGTGCGCCCAGCCCTGATGGTGGCCGTGCTCTTCCGCACCCTGGATGCGCTGCGCATGTATGACCTTCCCGTCATCATGATTTCGAGCTCCTCTAATTCCCCTACCGCCACCATTTCCCAGCTGGTGGTGGAAGATATGCGCCAAGGTAACTTCAATTCCGCCTCGGCGCTATCCACCCTTATCTTCTTGCTCATCTTCTTCGTCGCCTTCATCCTCATCCGCTTCCTAGGCGCGGATGTCTCCGGCAGAAAGGGTGCAAAATAATGCGTAAATTCGGACACTACGCGGGCATTATCTTCATCATGTTCTGGGGCCTTGCCCCTTTTTATTGGATGGTGGTCACCGCCCTGCGCAGCCAGGAATTCACCTTCGATACCACGCCCTGGCCAACGCATATCACGCTCGATAATTTCCGCGATGCCCTCGCAACGGATAAGGGCAATGACTTCCTCGGCGCGCTGGGCAATTCGCTGTTCATCTCGCTCGCAACCACCACGGTAGCCGTCTTAGTCGGCGTATTTACCGCGTATGCGCTCTCCCGCTATGACTTTCCCGGCAAGGGTATTGTCACCGGCATCATCCTGGCGGCCTCCATGTTCCCTGCCATCGCGCTGGTTACCCCGCTCTTCCAGCTCTTTGGCCGCCTAGAGTGGATCGGCACCTACCGGGCGATGATCATCCCAAATATCTCCTTCGCCCTGCCACTAACGGTCTATACCCTGCTCAGCTTTTTCCGGCAGCTGCCGTGGGAGCTTGAGGAGGCTGCCCGTGTGGATGGCGCTTCACGTGCCCAGGCCTTCCGCCTCATCCTCCTGCCTCTGGCCGCACCGGCACTGTTTACCACCGCGATCATCGCCTTTATCACCACGTGGAATGAATTCATGTTGGCCAAGCAGCTGTCCACGACTGCGACCGAGCCGGTCACGGTGGCCATCGCCCGTTTCTCTGGCCCCTCGGCCTTCGAGTACCCTTATGCCGCAACCATGGCGGCTGGTGCATTGGTGACCATTCCGCTTATCATCATGGTGCTCATTTTCCAGCACCGCATCGTCGCCGGGCTTACCGCAGGAGGTGTCAAGGCCTAATGCGCCGGTCCCTGCTGTGGGATTCGCTTCTCGGATTCCTCGGCTTCTTCGCGTGTCTTGCGGTTATCCAAGCCGTGGTGAACCTATTTGAAGACTCTCCCGCCGTATGGCCCGGCCTAGTGGCCGGCGCGCTGTGCGCACTGACCTATCTTGCGTGGCGGGCAAAAAGAAAGGATCTGCAATGAGCTGGTACCACAACGCCGTCTTCTATCAAGCCCTCGTGGGCTCCTTTAAGGACTCTGGCAATAACGAGGCCGAAAATAAGGGCATCGGTACGCTGCGCGGGGTCATCGACAAGCTGGATTACCTCCAGTGGTTGGGCGTGGACTGCCTCTGGCTCTCGCCGTTTTATGCCTCGCCGCTGCGCGATGACGGCTACGATATCGCCGATTATTACTCCATCCACCCCGATTACGGCACGATGGCGGATTTCGAGGAACTGGTTGAGGAATTGCACCGCCGCGATATGCGCATCATGACGGACCTGGCGCTCAACCACACCAGCTCCGACCACCCGTGGTTCCAGGCCTCGCGCTCCGATCCGGATGGCCCGTTTGGGGATTTCTACGTCTGGGGCGATGACCCCGAGCGCTACCCCGAAATCCGCGTCATTTTCACCGACGTCGAGACCTCCAACTGGACCTGGGACGAGGAGCGCCAGCAGTACTATTTCCACCGCTTTTACTCCCACCAGCCGGATCTCAATTACGATAACCCGGACGTGCAGGATGAGGTCTTTAATATCTTGTCCTTCTGGATGGACAAAGGCCTTGATGGCCTGCGCCTCGATGCCATTGCGTACCTCTTCGAGCGCGATGAGCTCGGCGGCGAATCCCTGCCGGAGACGGTGGAGTTCGTGGAAAAGATTCGCTCCTTTATGGATACCCACTATCCCGAGGCCGTCCTCATTGCGGAGGCCAACCAGCCGCCCAAGGAGACCATGGATTTCTACGGCTCCGGCAACCGCTTCCACATGGTCTTCAACTTCCCGGTCATGCCGCGGCTGTACCAAGCGCTCGCGCTTGGCGATGCCACCCCCGTCTACGACATCCTCGACCAACTACCGCCGCTGCCCGAGGGCTGCCAGTGGGGTACCTTCCTGCGCAACCACGACGAATTGACCTTGGAAATGGTTGACGATGATGTCCGTGAGCTGATGTATCAGACCTACCTGCCAGAGGAAGGCATGCGGGCGCACGTGGGCATCGCCAGGCGGCTCATGCCGTTGATGGGTGGGGACCGCCGCAAGGTGGAGCTGATGTTTTCGCTGCTGATGACCCTGCCGGGAGCGCCATTTATTTATTATGGCGATGAAATCGGCATGCTCGATGACACCTCTTTGCCGGATCGTTATGCCGTTCGCACCCCCATGCAGTGGGACGATAGCGAAACCGCGGGCTTTAGCGCGCGCACCCCGGCGCGGCTGCCTATCGTCGGCGGCACGTCCGTGGAATCTCAGCTCAACGATGCCACTTCCCTGCTCCACAGCGTGCGCACCATGATTGCAGAGCGCCACGCGCACCCCGACCTGGGAACGGCACCCTGCGAGCCAGTGGAAACCGGTAAGGAAAGTGTGCTCGGTTACCAGCGCGGCGACCTGTTGTGCCTGCACAATTTCAGCGACCGCTCCGTTGACCTAGGCCCCGTCGAGCTCGGACCTTACGGATACGCCTGGTTGCCGGCCTAGAGCGGCTGTCTTTGGCCCGGCATGACCGCTGCACGGCCAGCCATGCCGGTGGATGGGCCTGCTTTTGCAATTTGTGCATCCTCCACTGCGATAACTGAGCAAACCCGGCCCTCAGATATCGCAAATCTTCCTCAAATGTTGCAGAGGACCCTGCACTTTGGAGGATGCACTTCAGAGGATGCACTTTGGAGGATGCACTTCTACAAACCAAGCAGTGCGCGCCGTAGCTGCTACAAAAAAGAGCCCAGCTCCACACCCCATTCACAGGGTGCGGCTGGGCTCATTTTCTGATGAACTAACTCCAGTCCGGAGCGTCTTCTAAGCGCAGCTCGGAATAGCGAGCTTCAGGGACAGTGGCCGAATATGGTTTTCCTACCGTTTCCCATACTTGATCTCGGTTGCAGCGCACATCCTGGCCATCGGTATCCAGCATGGTAAAGCCCCACACCAACTTGCCTTGGGAATTTGCAGGCAAGGTGTATGGCCCAACTACCTGGTTAATCTTCCAGTGTTGTTCGCTTACATAGTTGAATCCGTAGGTCTTAGTCAGGATCTTGGCCAAATCTCCCTCTCCCTGCACGGAGCCGGAAACCTCAACGGTTTCCGTCCGCGCTTTGGATACGGTGTGTTTGACCGGCACCGGCTCAGCATTGTGGTTTGCCACGCTTGCGGCATCGGTTTGCTTGAACCAGCGGCGCTTCGCGGTGACATAGGTTGAGTTCTCCCCCGGCGTTGCGCAATGCGTGCCGGGCTTAAAGTCATCGTTCCAGCGCTGGGGCAGTTCAAAGTCTCCGCCGAAGTCAGAGGCATGGGCTACGGGAACGGCCACCAAGCTCAGCGCTGCGATTGCACTAGCGATGGACTTCACCTTCACGGTTTAACCCCAATCGTTGTTATCACGGGTGGAGACTGCGACGTGGCGTTCCTTGGGCAGAGTTGCGGTAAATTTACCGCCATTGGCTTGCCAGGTGTGGTCGGAACCGCACACGGTCTTTTGACCCTCGAAGTCAGAGACTACCCAACCAGCCTTCAGCACGGCAGTCTTACCCGGGGCGATATCGTATGGGCCCACCTGCTCGCCTACCTCGTAGGTCTGGCTAGAGGTGTAGCTGGAGGAGAAGGTGAAGTGAATCAGATCCAACAGCTTGAAGTCCACACCAGCAGAAACGTTCCAGGTCTTGGACTTGGTTTCTTTGATGGAGCGGGTTACGGGAAGCGGCTCGTCGTTGTAGTTGGAAACGGTCCAGGTGCCGGCGGAACCGTCGAAATAGGTGCGCTTAATATCAATGGTCTGGCCGGTATCGCCAGGATTGGCGCAACGTTCACCAATCGTAGTGGGGTTTGCAGGGCCCAGGTCGCGCTGCGGCAATGCATTGGCGGCTGGGGCAGCGAATACGCCGGCGGCAACGGCTAAAGCCGCGGTGGTGGACGCAATCTTGGAAATGCGCATGAGATGTACTCCTAGCAGGTAGTTAGTAGATGGTTTGGGTGGGTACGGGCAGATCGCGGTATTCGTCAGGGGTGACGTCTACGGTGCGGGTACTGCCGTCTTTGGAAGTGATTGTGGCTTCGGCCCAGAAACCGCTCGGGGCGGTGGTCTGTTTATAGTTCGAGGTGAGGTCGTACTTGCCGGATTTTCCGCAGTGCACTTCGCGATAGTTGATACGGGTCATGGTGGTGCCGTACTCCACGCGAACGCGCTCTCCGGGTGCAAGGTTTACATGTTTGAGTTCAGTACCGACCGGCATGTAGGCACGCTTGATGGCGCCCACGGACTCGAGCCACCCCTGAGGGATATCGCCCCTATTGCCTCGCCAATTGGTATATGGATCGTGCTGGGCACCAACCACGAAGTCCGTTACCGGAGCAAATTCATAGTCGCCCTGAGACCAGTTGAGGAAGTCGGTGGAATAACCGGGCTTGCGGAAGGTTGGCTTCACCGCGGTGATATCCAGCGGATACCAGGAGTTATCGTTGGCTTCGCACTTTTCGCCTTCCTTGGGCCAAGCAGGATCGCGTTGGGGTTCAGCGGCTGGTTGCATGATCTCGTCTTTGTTCGGATCAGCAATCTTTTCCAAGCTGGGGCCGGAAACCGCAGTGTAGCTACCTTCGATGGGCTTAGAATTAGTGCTGCCGGATCGAGACGGAATTTCCATTGCCAGGTCCGATACGGATCCATCGGCCTTGATGATATAGGCAAAGGCATAGCGCTCTGCTGGGCCTTTACCGCGGATGACGTTGGCGCCGGGAATGTTTTCGAGGCGGTCATCATTGCAGCCGACGAACATGGAAATAAAGTCCTTTTCCACCACGCCGTATTCCACGCGGAAGGATTCACCCGGCTTGAGTTTGACGGGCCCGAAGGTTTCTTTATCTCGCCAGCCATTGGCCATTTTTAGGCCAATATCGGATTTGGCGGTGGTGTCCCAACCAGAGGGCAACTTGGCCTTGGAGTTGGCATCAATTTCGTGATTGGTGCCGGTTTCTACCTCTGCGGTGTACGGCACCTCCTGGTCGGTGGTGTTTTTGAATTGCAAGGTTCCGTCGCTCATGTAGCGACGTCCTGTTTCAGCAAACCGCCATTCGCGTTCGGTGTTATCTCCGGCGGCGCTGCAGCTTTTATAGAGGTTGGTAATGGGATATGCCTGTGGCATCGGGGGAATATCGCGCGCATGTGCCGCGGGCGCGAGAAGTATCGCGATGGCAAGCGGCGCGACAAGTCGCAGTCCCTTTGAAATCACCAGAAGACCGTCCTTGTGGTTGTTTAAGGATACGAGAAAAATTCATGAAGACACAGCTGATATTAAGCTCTTCGTTATAGCTCCTCAACAGTTACAGCTATCTCTCTTTATGGCATTTATCGTCGTTAAGGTGGGAAAACGCCCCTTACCGGTAACGAACGCTGCACAACACATTTCACCCTTACCCCCATAAAGGGGAGCTAATATTTCCTAACGCCTGGCAGATACTCCGGTCGCGCTAATGCCGCACCGATAGCGCGCCGCCACCGACACTGTGACGATGCCCAAACCGCACGATTTCCGCATCTTTGGCCTTCCACTAGTAAACTCAGCGCCTATGACTGACCTGAAGACCACCGCTGGCAAGATTGAGGACCTGGACAACAAGCTCGCCGAGTCCCGCGCGCCGTTGGGGGAAGGCGAGCCAGCCGCCCGCACTCGCGTGAATCAGCTGCTCGATGAGGGTTCCTTTGTAGAAACCGATGCACTAGCCCGCCACCGCTCCACCGACTTTGGCCGCGAGCACGATCGCCCGTACACCGATGGCATCGTGACCGGTTACGGCACGATTGATGGGCGTCGCGTGTGCATCTTCAGCCAGGATGCCACCGTCTTTGACGGCACGATGGGTGAGGTTTATGCGGAAAAGCTCACCAAGGTCTATGACCTTGCGCTGAAAACCGGCGTGCCCATCGTCGGCATCTATGATTCCACCGGCCCGCGCGTACAAGAGGGCATCGTCACGCTGGCTGGCTACGCCCGCATCCTCGCCCGCGCGACCGAGGCCTCCGGTCTTATCCCGCAGATCTCCGTGGTGGCCGGGGATACCAGCGGCATTGCGGCATTTGCGCCCACGCTTGCCGATGTCCTCATTGTCACCCACGGCACCAGCCTGCACCAGGCAGCCAGCGACGTGGCCCAAGCGGAACCGGACACCTTTGGCGGTGCCGCAGTCCACGCGCAATCGGGCACCGCGCAGCTCAGCGCCCCAAGCGAGCAAGCAGCCCTCGCCTTGGTCCGCGACGTACTGGCTTACCTGCCGGCTAATAACCGCGCCGAGGCAACGCGCATCGATACGCGCGAGGTCGCCGAGTTTAATCTGGATTCCGTCATCCCGGATTCAGCAGCGGATGCCTATGACATGCGCGAGGTGGTCAACGCGGTCGTCGATAAGGGCTCCTTCTTTGAGCTTTCGGCAGAGGCCGCGCCCAATATCATCACGGGCTTTGCCTTCGTGGATGGCCGCGCTGTGGGCATCGTTGCCAACCAACCGCTGTCCCTCAATGGCGCGCTGGATTCAGCCGCGGTGGAAAAAGCGGCGCGTTTTGTGCGCCTGTGCGATGCCTTCAATACGCCGATCATCGAGTTCGTGGACTCGCCCGGTTTCGTTTCCACGCCGGAGGAAGAAAGGGCCGGTCTTCTGCGTCGGGCGGCGGGGTTTGCGTATGCGCAGGCGGAAGCGAGCGTCGGCAAGCTTACGGTGGTAACCCGCAAGGCCATTGGCCCGGCTTACGCGTTTATGGGCTCTAAGGATCTGGGCGCGGATTTGGTCTATGCCTGGCCGACCGCAGAAATCGCCGTCGCCGAAGCAGCCCAAACCGCGCTGGCCATCTACGGCGATGCGGACAAGCAGGAAGAAATGGACGAGCTCTTCTTGCACCCCTACGCCGCCGCCGAGCGCGGCCTGGCCGATAATGTCATCGAGCCTTCCGCCACCCGCCACTACCTGGTTGAAGGCCTGCGCCTGCTAGAGCGCAAGGTCGTGGCACAAGTACCAAAGAAGCACGGAACTGTTTAGGAAAAGATGTCTGAACCCGAAATCAAAGTCCTGAAGGGAAACCCCACGGAAGAAGAGCGCGCCGCGCTATCGACGGTGCTCAAGCAGATGCAAAAGGACCATTCCGGCGCCTTTGGGGATCGCAACCACTGGGGCAGGCCCGGTGAGCGTTTCGACCACTACGGCGCGCAGCGCGTCTTTAATCCTTCCGCCTTCCACACCGTGCGGTATTACTAATGCGCCTCATTTTGGCCTCACAGTCCCCCTCGCGAGCCTCCATCCTGCGCGGGGCCGGCGTGGAACCGGTGCTCAAGCCCGCCGATATTGACGAGCGCGCCTTGGAAGCCCAATTGGCGGGACGCTCACCTGCCGATACCGTGGCAAAGCTTGCCACCGCCAAGGCCGAGAAGGTAGCCACCCAGTACCCCGACGAGCCAGTTATCGGCGGCGATTCCATGCTGCTATTGGATGACCACTTGCAGGGCAAACCGCACACCATCGACGCCACCATCGAGCGCTGGCACCAACAGGCAGGCCGCACCGCGCAACTGCTTACCGGCCATTGCCTGATTTTTGGCACGCAGCGCCACGTGGAAACCTCCACCACGACCATCCGGTTCGCGGAGGCTTCTGCCACCGATATCGAAGCCTATGCCCGCAGCGGCGAGCCCTTGGAGTGCGCAGGCGCGTTTACCTTGGAGGCCATGGGCGGCTGGTTTATCGATAGCATCGACGGCGATCCTTCTTCTGTCATCGGGCTGTCCCTGCCGGTGGTGCGCCGCGCGCTCTACTCTTTTGGGCTTAACGTTTCTGATTTCTGGTAGGCCCGCACGAGCATCGCTAGAGTGTGTCTTATGGAAATGAAAGACATGCTTGCCCCAGAACCTATAAAGTTGCCCGCCGATCCCGGCACCAAGGACGCGGCCGCACCTGCCACCGGCATCGTAGACCACCCGGATTCCCCGTTGCTGTGGGCCATGCTCGCGGAGCAGGAGCTCGACAAGCTAGAGGGTGCGGATCCCAACGAGTACATCACCGCTTATGCCTACGCCCGCACCGGCTACCACCGCAGTTTGGACCGCCTGCGCGGCAACGGCTGGAAGGGATGGGGCCCAGTCCCCTTCTCCCACGAGCCCAACCAGGGTGTCCTGCGCGCCATTGCCGCCCTCGGACGCGCCGCCAAGGCCATCGGCGAGGACGATGAGTACGACCGCATCCGCCAGATGCTTTCCGATGCCGACCCCGATAGCGTTGCCCAGCTGCTCGACTAAGCCCACACTGCGGCTTATTAGGCCAATATAAAAAGCACATTCTCCCTGTTCAATCCCAGAGGAGAATGTGCTTTTCTTGTAGCTTATGCCTAGTTCAGCCGGTGCAGGATTTCGCGGGTATATTGCGTCGTCCGGATATTTGCGACTGCGAACTCTAAAAAGAGCCTCAAGCCAATGAGCTCGCCAAAGCAGATAAGCGTAACCAAGATGGCGGTGATAATCCCGAACGGACCAAAGAAAACGAATCCTAAAAGTAGGCCCAACAACCACGTGCAGCCAAGGATGATCATGCCGATGACATAAATCGCCGAAGCATAGCCTACGGTGATGAATTTATCGAAGCTGAAGTCCAAGAGGCCGGAGAAGAAGCCATCGGTTGGCGTCTTCGTGCGCGGAGCCTGTGGCGGGAACTGCCCGCTGTTATTCGGATACGCAGTAAATCCTGGCTGCTGCCCATTCGGCGCGTTCCACGCCTGCTGTCCCTGCCAAGAATTGCCCTGTTCTGGATAGGAATGCGGCGGCTGCGCGGGCCCCGGTTGCGCTGGACCCGGTTGCTGCGAGTACTCGGGGTGCTGATAAGCCGCCTGTTCCTGGCCCGATTGCGGGTGCTGCTCTTGGCTGCTTTGCGAGCCTTGTTCCTGGCCAGCCTGCGGGGTGCCATGGGAACCGAAAGCTCGCGCGTCATTGTCCGCAAAAGCACCGAAATCCTCGGTAGTGTCATTGCGCGGACCCTCAGAGAAATCACGGGCAACGAAGCCCCTCGAGAATTCCTCGTTGTCGTTAGTGGTGTTGTCGCTATGATCAGCCATAATCGCAGCCCATATTCCTAGGTCTAGGGAGAAACAGAACGATCTGACTATAGACCTTTTCAGCGCGTGGCGCGGTGTAAACATGATTAAAATTCGCTGCCCCGATTAATCTTCGAGAGCTGCTGGGTGCGCTCCTTAAGTAATGCAGCGGGAAAACTTGTAGAATCGCGGCTCCAAGTAAAAGCACTATTATGTTTAATGCTTTCCCGCCCCCACTTGGCTGTTTTATTGTATGGAATACCACACTACGGCCTCCCAAGTGATCAATTTGGCATTCATCGGGTTAGAGTGGTGGGAGCGAATCATCCCGTTTTATTAGAAAGGCAGGCGGGCAGTGGCAGAAGTAGACCCCTATCCCCCATTCCAGCAATATGCGCACCCAGAGCGGCTTGTCTCCGCTCCGTGGCTGTCTGCGCGCCTGGGCGTTAAAGGGCTGCGCGTCATCGAGGTCGATGAAGACTCCCTTTTGTACGATATCGGGCACATTCCCACGGCCACGCGGATTAATTTCCGCACCGAGCTGTTGAGCTCGCTGACGCGCGACTTTATCAGCGGCGAGGAATTTACCCGCTTGATGCGGGAAAAGGGCATCCACGAAGACGATACCGTTGTTTTGTATGGCGATAAGTCCAATTGGTGGGCGGCCTATGCGCTGTGGGTATTTACCCTCTTTGGACACAAGGATGTTCGCCTTCTCGATGGCGGGCGCGATGCGTGGATGTCAGAAGAACGCGATACCTCCTTCATGGTCCCGGAATTCCCGGAGTCGGATTATCCCGAGGTAACCCGGGACGATTCCGTCCTGCGCGCCTTTGTTTCCGATGTCCGCGAGGCAACTGGTTCCCTGGTTGATACCCGCCCGCCGGAGGAATTCGCGGGTGAGGCGACGGAGTTCGACCCGAATGGAAACTCGCCGTATGGCACGACCATGTGCCACGGCCACATTCCGGGTGCGATCAACTTGGAGTGGGACCGCGCAACCTACCCCAATTCTTGCTTCCGCAACATTGATGACCTCAAGGTCAACTACGGCATGCTGGAGCCGGATACCCCCACCATTTTGTATTCCCACGTGGGCGCGCAGGCCGCGTTTACGTGGTTCGTGCTGACCTACCTTTTGGGCTTTAAAAAGGCGCAGGTCTACGATGGATCATGGTCTGAGTGGGGCAACATGGTCAATATGCCGATTGAAAAGTAGATTTTCGTCCGGTCATTAATTACCCACATCGTGACGATGTGGGTTTATTTTTGTTTAAACGTAACAATTATTGCCAAACGGACGAATTAATATTTTGGTGTGCAACAATAGATCCCGTAGTAAACGAAGTGTATTCAGGAGGTTACTGCCGTGGCAGTAGAAACCAAGAAGATCTCCAAGGTTCTCGTAGCGAACCGAGGTGAGATCGCCGTACGCGTTATTCGTGCTGCTCGCGATGCCGGGATCTCCTCAGTCGCCGTTTATGCCGAGCCGGACGCGCAGGCACCATTCGTCACGCTGGCAGATGAAGCTTTTGCCCTCGGCGGTTCTACCTCTGCGGATTCTTATCTTGTCTTTGACAAGATTCTGGATGCCGCCCACAAATCCGGCGCGGATGCCATCCACCCCGGCTATGGTTTCTTGTCCGAGAATGCCGATTTTGCCCAGGCGGTTATCGATGCCGGACTGACCTGGATTGGACCGCCTCCCCAATCCATCCGCGCGTTGGGCGATAAGGTCACCGCCCGCCACATCGCCGAGCGGGCCGAAGCCCCCATGGCCCCCGGCACCAAGGACCCGGTAGCCAACGCAGACGAGGTCAAAGCCTTCGCGGATGAGCACGGCTTGCCCGTAGCCATCAAGGCGGCATTTGGTGGCGGCGGCCGCGGCATGAAGGTGGCACACACCACTGAAGAGATTCCGGAGCTTTTTGAATCCGCTACCCGCGAGGCCACCACTGCCTTTGGCCGCGGCGAGTGCTTTGTCGAACGCTACCTCGATAAGGCCCGCCACGTTGAGGCCCAGGTCTTGGCGGATAAGCACGGCAATGTTGTGGTCGTCGGCACGCGTGATTGCTCCCTGCAGCGCCGCTTCCAAAAGCTCGTAGAGGAGGCACCGGCGCCTTTCCTAAGCGACGAGCAGCGCGCCTCCATCCACGAATCCGCCAAGCGCATTTGCCGTGAGGCTGACTACTGTGGCGCCGGCACCGTGGAGTATTTGGTCGGTGCCGATGGCCTGATTTCCTTCCTCGAGGTCAATACCCGCCTGCAGGTAGAGCACCCCGTTTCTGAGGAAACTACCGGGCTGGACCTCGTGCGCGAGCAATTCCGGATTGCACAGGGCGAAGAGCTTTCGCTAAGCGAGGACCCAACGCCGCGCGGGCACGCCTTTGAGTTCCGCATCAACGGCGAAGACGCCGCGGCCGGTTTTATGCCTGCCCCTGGCACCATCGTCAAGTACTCCGAGCCGGCCGGCCCAGGAGTGCGCGTGGATTCGGGCGTCATCGAGGGCTCCGTCATCGGCGGGCAATTCGATTCCATGCTGGCCAAGCTCATTGTCTGGGGTCCGGACCGCGAAACCGCCCTGCGGCGCTCTGCCCGCGCCCTGTCTGAATACCAGGTTGAGGGCCTGCCCACCGTGCTGCCCTTTGACAGGGCCATCGTCGCCGATCCCGCCTTTACCGCGGAAAATGGTTCCTTCGATGTCTACACCAAGTGGATTGAGGAGGCCTGGGATAACCAGCTGCCGCCGCACGATGATTCCACCGATGCGGAAGCCGGCGCGCCCGAGGCCTCCCAGGTTCACACCGTGGAAATCGATGGCCGCCGCATCGAGGTGGCCTTGCCCGCCACCTTTGGCATTACTGGCGCGCGCAAGCGGAAAAAGCGCAAGGGTGCCGGCGCCAAGGCCGCAGTGTCCGGCGATGCCGTGACCGCACCGATGCAGGGAACAGTCATCAAGGTCAACGTAGAAGAGGGCCAAGAGGTAGAAGAGGGCGATATCGTCCTGGTCCTTGAGGCAATGAAGATGGAAAACCCCGTCAAGGCCCACAAGTCCGGCACCGTGACCGGCTTGGCGGTCGAGGCCGGCTCGTCCACCACCAAGGGCGCGCAGCTGCTGGAAATTAAGTAGCCGCGCCAGCTAGCCTGGTAGAATGACTGATTCTTCTCTTGGTGTTCGCTTGGCCAAGGAAAAGGACCGCGACTACCTTGCGGGCCTCTTCCCCTCCCATATCGCAGACTGGTCCCCCATCGTTGATGGCGGCGTCATCGCCTTGCCCCTTGCCGCCAATGAGGATCCAACTGTAGAGCCCGTGGGGGCCGCGCTCCTGCGCTACTACCCCGCCGCCACCAAGGGCCCAGCCTTCCTTGGGGACTCGGGCGCTGACCCGCTTGACGATGCCACCTGGCTCACCCCCTTCGATCCCGAGGACATCCCCGAGCTCATCGTCGCCACGAATGGCACCGACGACGAGGCTTCCCGCGCCCACGACCTGCTCGTTGCCAACGCTACAGACCTCGCGGCCGAGCAAACCGCCCCCGGCATCGCGTCCGCCACGCCACTACCGGGGTTCGAGGAGCTCACCCAGGGTAAGTTCTTCCGCCGCTTCTAATCTGGCGTCTGTCTCTTGCAGGCCTCCGGTTCCTGCAAGAGATGAATTTTAGCTAGGGCTCTTGTGTTCTGCACCACAGCTGCTATTGTTGAAAGCTATGAAGATTTCCGCCTAATACGACGTCCCTTGCACACTCGTTCTTTAAAGGTGGATTCTTCATGCCGATTTCTCTTTCTCAACTCAGCCTGTCCTGGCCAGACAGCACGCCCTGCTTTTCTCAACTTTCCGCAACAATCCCTGACTCGGTTACTGGGATGATTGGCGATAATGGATCCGGAAAATCAACCCTTGCTAAGGTCCTGTCCCACCAGATCGCACCATCCTCGGGCACATTCTCGGCACCAGAAGTCACGTACCTAGACCAAGATCTTGGTCTACATGACTCTTTAACCATCGCCGACGTTTTTGGCGCAGCGGAAACGATTGCCGCGCTCCACGCACTAGAAGCGGGAAATTACTCCGAGGAGCTGCTGAAGATTATTGGCACCGACTGGGATATCGAAGACAGGATTCATGCGTGCCTTCATAATGCTGGCATCCCCTACCCACTAGATCGCACCATCGGCACGATTTCCGGGGGCGAAGCGGTGACCATCGCGTTAAACGCCGCGTTTTTTGATCACCCGGACTTTGTCATCCTCGATGAGCCAACCAATAACCTTGACGCGGAAGGAAAGTCCAAGGTCACCGAGCTTATTTCCAGTTCTTCTACGCCCATGCTCGTCATCTCCCATGACCTAGACCTGCTCTCCCATGTCGAGTACATTGCAGAGCTCTACGCGGGAGATTTGAGATTATTTTCCGGAAATTATCACGCTTACCGGGAGGCGATAGACAACGAACAGCGCGTTGCTGAAGCAGAAACTCGCGAGGCCAAAGCCGAACACCGCAAGCAAGTGCGCGAGCGCGAGGCAATGCAGGTGCGCATTTCCAGGGATAAGCGCCGCGGCAAAGCCTTTTCCCACAACAACCGGAAACCCGGGCTAGCAATGGGAAACGACAAGAATCGCTCCCAAAATACCGCGGCTAAGCGCTCAGCTCAGGCATCAGGGTCAGTGAAGGAAGCATTTGACGCCTATCAAGCTGCACAAAATAAGATCCGCCCAGACGAACACGTCCACCTCGACCTCCCGGGCACTCAGTTGCCCAATGGCACACGTGTGCTCACCAGCAGCATCGTGGACTTAACCGGCCCTGAACATGTACGCCTTATGGGACCAAATGGCAGCGGGAAAACCACATTTCTTAATAAGGTTGTGCGCGGTGACGTTGAGTACAGCTTGGACTGTGGATATTTGCGGCAGAAAATCACCTTGCCAGAAGATCGCACTCTTTTAGAGATGGTCACGGAGGCCAATCCCACTGCTCACCCACAATTTCTCCGCGATCAACTGGCACAGCTACTATTTCGCGATGACCAAGTGCACCGCCGCACCGGCCAGCTATCCGGCGGCGAACGCTTCCGCGCGGAATTTGCCCGGGTGCTTTTGGCCGAGCCCAGCCCTCAATTCCTCTTGCTTGATGAGCCCACCAATAATTTGGATATCACCACCATAAAGTGGCTCGTGCAGATTCTTGAGTCCTACGAGGGCGCATACTTGTTGGTCAGCCACGATGAGGGTTTCTGCAAGGAACTCAACTTAACCTCGCAGGTTCATATCTAGGTATCTTAGCCTCCATTCTGTATTACTTTTACTGACACAGATTGTGCTACTATTAGTAGTACAAAAAATAGTGGAAGGAGGTAGCTCATGCTCATCACTCTCAACCCTGACACGGATGTGCCGGTCTTCCAGCAAATTCACGATGAACTCGTGTTGGCCATCGCCCGCGGGCAACTGCTTGCTGGCGAAAAGCTCGATCCCGTGCGCCATGTCGCCGCGGATATTGGCATCAACCCAGCCACCGTGAAACACGCCTATGACCTGCTCGTGGCTGATGGCCTCGTCGAAACTGCGGGCCGGTCGGGGTCAATCGTTCGACTCGGCGCGCACACCGCGGCGCAAGAACAGCAGGTACGGCAACGCCTTCACCGCGTGGCGGCGCTTGCCCGCGCCCAGGGCTTTTCCACCGATGAGCTCCACGGCTATCTCGACTCCACACTGAAGGAGCTATCATGATTCTCACCATCCTCATGGCCGCCACTACGCTGGCCATAACGTGGATAATGACCACAATCCCGGCGCTGGCGGCACAAGGTGCCCCGCTCGGCGTTCGCGTTCCCCAAAGCCACCTTTCTGATCCGGTTGTGGTCGACGCAATTTCCGGTTTCAAAACCCGGACGTGGATTGTGGGCATCGCCGCGACGGTTATCTCGCTTTTCTACGTTAACCATTCATGGGTGGCGGCCTTGTCTTCCCTGTTGGTCATTATCGGCAGCACGTGGGCCTATCTCTCGCAGCGCCGCCACATCATCGCGGCTAAGAAGGACGGTGGCTGGTTCGACGGGGTAGAAACCGCGGTCAGTGCCCGAGTAGCGGGGCGAGACGCCGACGCTGTGCAGGATATTGATGTACCAACCCCATCTTTTCCCTGGCTCACCATGCTAGGTTCCTTGTTGGTCATCATCGCCGGCGCGCTCATCGTCGCTGCCCACTGGTCCGATATCCCCGATCCCGTCCCAGTACACTGGGATGACTCTATGGAGCCCGATAGCTGGAGCGATAAATCCATCGGCAGCGTCTTTTTCATCACGTTCATCACGCTGGGAGTATGGCTGCTTTTCGCCGGCATCTGCTGGCTTATCCAACGCACCGCGGTTCAGCCACGCTCGGAGCGCTCCATCAAGGCGCGGCTACGGAATCAAGCAAACCTTGCAGCCTCCAACGAAGCGATGGGCACCCTGCTGCTTCTCATGTCTCTCGGGCTGTCGTTTATACAGATCACCAGCCCAGTACCCGGCTACCAGGACCTGGCTGGGCTCTCCTTTATCACCATGGTGGTGATGACCATTAGCGGCACCATAGCCATCGTGGCGATGATCCTGCGCGCCCAATCGCAGCTCGAGGAACAGCTGCGCGGGGTGAAATTTCCGGATAGCGACAAAGAATCCCCCGATAATGACGAGCATTATAAGTGGGGGATCCTGTACTACAATCCCGATGACCCAGCGGTGCTGGTGGACAAGCGCCTAGGCGTCGGAGTGTCCTTCAACTACGCCACGTGGCAGGCGAAGGTCTTCCTCGCCGTCATGGCGATCATCATCATCGGGTCGATTGCGCTTCCGTTAATTCTGATTTAACCAATGCGGTCCAGGATGATCTGGCGCTCCTTATCCAGCGGGGCGTCCGTAATCTTAAAGCTCTGCTGCAAAGTCTCGAGGGAACGCTCGAAGCGCTCCGGAGTCTCCGTGTGCAGGGTGAAAAGCTTTTGACCCTTAGATACCTTCTCACCCTTGACTGCGTGCAATTCGATGCCCGCGGTCGCCTGTACTGGGTCTTCCTTCCGCGCGCGGCCCGCGCCCAAGCGCCAGGAGCTTACACCGACGGACAGGGCATCGAGTTCGGTCAGGTAGCCATCGGATTCAACAATGACATCGTGGGTATGCGTCGCCACAGGAAGCTTGGCGTCTGGGTCGCCGCCCTGTGCCTTAATCATTTGCTTCCACTTGTCCATAGCGCGGCCATCCTTGAGCGCCTTTTCCACGTCGGCATCGTGCACGCCAGCTGCTTCCAGCATCTCGCGCGCAAGTGCCAGGGTCAGCTCGACGACATCGCTTGGCCCGCCGCCGGCTAGGACCTCGACGGATTCTTCAACTTCGAGCGCGTTGCCCACCTTGCGGCCCAAAGGGGTGGACATATCCGTTAACAGTGCAGTGGTGGCGGTGCCGGCATCATTGCCCAAGTCCACCATGGTCTGCGCCAGCTCGCGGGCCAAGGTCTCATCCTTCATAAAGGCGCCGGAGCCCACTTTGACATCGAGGACCAGCGACGAGGTACCTTCCGCGATCTTCTTCGACATGATGGAGGAAGCAATAAGCGGAATGGCCTCAACGGTGGAGGTGATATCGCGCAGGGCATAGATCTTCTTGTCCGCGGGCGCTAGTCCAGAGCCTGCCGCGCAGATGATGCAGCCCGGATCCTCCAGGATTTCCATCAATCGCTCATTGGAAATATCCGCCTGCCAGCCCGGGATGGCTTCCAGCTTGTCCAGGGTGCCACCGGTGTGGCCCAAGCCGCGGCCAGAAAGCTGCGGGACCGCCACGCCAAAGGCGGCAACGAGAGGCGCGAGCGGCAGCGTGATCTTATCGCCAACGCCACCGGTGGAGTGCTTGTCCGCGGTCTTCTTGGACAAGGACTCAAAGCTCATCGTCTCACCGGAGGCAATCATCGCCTTAGTCCACTGCGAGATTTCCTCGCGGTTCATGCCGTTGAGGAAAATCGCCATGTTGAGTGCGGTCATCTGCTCATCGCCCACGACCCCGCGCGTATAGGCATCGATGACCCAATCGATTTCCTCCGGGCTAAATACCCCCTTGTCGCGCTTGGTACGAATAACATCTACCGCATCGAATTTCTCAGCCATGACGACTCCTCCTGTAATGATTTGGACACCGAAACATACAAGCACATGATGTGATTTACCACACTATATATAGTGGTTGTACACTCCACCACGTCCAATTATCATTCCCTATAGAACAGATGTCAATGAGTGTTTTTCTTTTTGTTCTAATAGAGGATTAACCCAATCTCTCTTCCCCCGTAGAAAGAAAGTCCATACCGCAATGAACGCCACCCCGGATTCGCCCCCCTACCGATGCCGAATTGCTCAGCCTCGCAGAAGAAGCAGCCCACCACGCCTGGGCGCCTTATTCCTCTTTCCCAGTCGGTGCGGCTTTGCTGCTTGCCGATGGCCGCATTGTCACCGGCTCCAATGTCGAAAACGCCTCCAGCCCGCTAGGCATTTGCGCCGAGCGCAATGCCGCCGCCCACGTGGTCACCACCGCCGACGTGACGGCTACCGATGGCCACTTGCCCAGCATTCCGCAGATTAAAGCCGTCGCTATTATCGGCTTAAAGTCTGCACCTTGCTACCCTTGTGGCGCCTGCCGCCAGGTCCTGCGGGAGTTTAACTGCGAGCGCGTCATCGTTTCCGTAGATGGAAAGCCCCGTAGCCATGACTTTGCCGAGATCCTCCCCCATTCCTTTGGCCCAGAGTCACTCTAACTAAAAAGTCCCTTCAAAGAACGGTCAGAAAATATGGAACGCTTACAAGGATTGCTCGGCAT
The DNA here is from genome assembly GCF_030227355.1 of Corynebacterium sp. MSK310. Lineage (NCBI taxonomy): Bacteria > Bacillati > Actinomycetota > Actinomycetes > Mycobacteriales > Corynebacteriaceae > Corynebacterium > Corynebacterium sp. MSK310. The sequence goes on along the minus strand of NZ_JASPFZ010000004.1, from coordinate 1,912 downwards.
CATTGCCATTCTTGCAGTGATCTACGTCCTGTCGAGCTCGCGTAAAAATATCAAGTGGCGCACCATTGGTGTGGGCCTTGTCCTGCAGGTGGTCTTCTGTTTCTTAGTCCTCGCGTGGGATCCTGGATTCAAAGCCCTCAAGGGCATCGCCAATGGGCTGACAAAGCTCACGGAATTTACCAACGAGGGCACCCAATTCGTCTTCGGTGGACTCTTCGGTGACGACTTCGTCTTTGCCCTCAATGTACTGCCCGTGATCATCTTCTTGGGTGCCATCATCGCCGCCCTGTACTACCTCCGGGTTATCCAGTACTTCGTGGAATACGTCGGCTCCGCCATCAAGTGGCTCATGGGCACCTCCAAGGTGGAATCCGTCTGGGCCACCACCGTGATCTTCCTCGGGCAATCCGAGGCCCCACTGGTGATTAAACCCTACCTTCCCAAGCTCACCCGATCCGAGCTTTATACCTGTATGGTCGGCGGCTTTGCCTCCGTGGCCGGATCCACGTTGATCGGCTACTCCCTCTTGGGCGCGCCCCTGGAGTACTTGCTCGCCGCATCGCTCATGAATGCGCCGGGCTCCCTGCTCGTCGCCAAGGGCCTCATGCCAGAGACGGAAGAGACGAACCTCGACGCCACCGTGAAAGACGTCCGCGATACCGAATCTAAAAACATCATCGACGCCATCAGTAGCGGTGCCTTGGCCGGCGGAAAAATCGCTATCTCGGTTGCCTGCTTGCTCATCGCCTTCATCGCGACGGTTGTGATGCTCTCTGCCATCCTCGGTGGCATCGGTTCTCTCTTCGGCCAAGATAACTGGTCGCTCGAAGGCCTCTTCGGCATCATCTTCGCCCCCGTGGCTTGGCTTATCGGTACGCCGTGGAACGAGGCCCTCGAGGTGGGTAACTTCATCGGCCAAAAGACCATCCTCAACGAGTTCGTTGGCTACACCGCTTTTGGTGAAAGCGTCGATGAGCTCAGCGATAAGGCCATCTTGATCTCCTCCTTCGCCCTCGCTGGCTTTGCCAACCTGTCCTCCATTGGTATTCAGATTGGCTCTATCGGCGGCCTCATTCCGGAGCGCCGCGGTGAAGTGGCCAAGCTTGGCCCACGCGCGCTCTTCGGTGGCTTCCTCACCAACATGCTCAACGCCGCCATCGTCGGCGTCATCGTGGCACCAATGGTTCTCTAGCCTGGCGCGCTACCCTTCAAACATTGAAATCCCCTCCTAGCTGGAAATTCTGAACTGCTCCCCATTAGTTGGACTGAGAAATCAGTTACCGACTAGTGGGGAGTAGTTTTCTTTGAGAGCACGAAGTTCGTTGAGCGAATATCAGCGCGAGCAGTTGGTGGAGTGTTTCGAGCAGGGCATGGGGTGTAAAGCAGCTGCCAATGCTCTCGGGGTCTCCAGACACGCCGTGCGGAGTCTCTACCGTCGGTTTGTGCTGCGTGGCAGGCTATGTCTTGTGGAGAAACCGACTAAGCAGCATTACCCCTTCGAGGTGAAGAAGGAAGTTGTCGAGCGCTACCTTGCCGGCGAGACAAGAATGGATCTTGCCCGCGAGTTTGGACTGTCGTCAGACCAGCTCGTCAAAGACTGGGCGTGGAAATGGCGCAAAGACGGCGTTGAGGCGTTGAAACCGAAATCGAAGGGCAGGCCTAAAGGCTCGGCCGCACCGAAGCGGCTTACAGAAGAAGACAAGCTGCGCCGCCAGATCGCGCGGTTGGAAGCTGAAAACGCTTATCTAAAAAAATTGCGGGACTTGAGGAATCAGGGACACGCCTGAAAGTTCAGGCGATCGTCATCCTCAAGTCTCACCACCGCTTAGAGTACCTCCTAGAGGCAGCAGGTATCCCACGGTCGACATTTTTCTATCACCAGAAACGACTCAGCGAGCCAGATAAGCACGCT
>NZ_JASPFZ010000049.1:0-745 GCF_030227355.1 Corynebacterium sp. MSK310 | reverse complement strand
GGGTTAAGTAGCAGAATGTGTGTCCGTTCGGCGTGTTGCGGGGCGGGTACACGGTTAGTTACTTCATGGGGTCTTTTCTGATTCCTATCGAGTGTTCGTACTCGGTTGGGATAGCGTTGTCGTAGAAGGCTGGTCGGCCTGTTTCTTGGTCGGCTTTGTTGTGGTCTTCTTCGGCAAGATAGTTGACTTTGGCGAGTTGATCTTGGCCATAATTGCACTGCCTGGCGATATTTAGCGGATCGTCAGGCAGTTGCTTTTTGGTGTGGAGGTACCACTCGAGCATTTTTCGTTGCCGTTCCCCTGACCTGCCTCGGTGCGCATCGGCGATGCGTTTGAGCTGGGCGTTTATGCCGCCTTCAAGACTGTTTGTCGTTGAAGCCCAGCGTTTAGGATCAAGCGCATTCGGTGGTGGCTTAAGGTAAGTAAACAACCAATTGTTGCGCGATAGGTGCAGCAGTGAGTTGTAGGCTTTGCGTATTCGCAGATGAGTCCATTCCCACTGGTTATTGAGTGTTCGGCGTTCTTTTGGCACGGGTGTTTTCTCGTTGAGGAATGTTTTGAATACCTGACCGAAGTCGTGCAGACGTAGCGTCCACTCCCGTGCCTGTTCGAGTGTGGTGACACGGGTTAGTTTCAGCGCCAGTGCGTAGATGGTTTTGCCGGCGTCGGTGCGCGGCCGTGAGGTGGTGTAGCGGCGGATGACGCGTTGTGCATGGACGAGACAACGCTGAATCATCGCGTTTGG
>NZ_JASPFZ010000048.1:0-761 GCF_030227355.1 Corynebacterium sp. MSK310 | reverse complement strand
GGGCCCGACCCCCGGAAAGTGGACACATCGGGGGTTAGCTATGCTGCTTTGGTCAGTGTAGCTGAAGTCTCGGCTTCAAAGACATCAGGCGCTACAAGATTGCACCCGCAGTGCCGCCGGCGCGTGTTGTAGCGCATGCACCACCTAAAGACTTCCCGGCGGCAGGCGATCGGATTGTCAAAGACTTTCCTATCACGCAGCACTTCCCGCTTTAAAGTAGCGTTAAACGATTCTGCCAGAGCGTTATCAGCACTCGTTTCTACCGCCCCCATAGACTGGCGCACCCCCAACGACGAGCAATAGTTCCTAAAGGCCTGTGAGGTGTACACGCTGCCGTGATCGGAATGGAATATAGCCCCGTCAAGACTGCCACGCACACCATGCGCGTGGGATAGAGCATCGACGACCAGTAAGACCCGCATGTGGTCTGCGAGTGCATGACCTGCACGTTTGCGTGAATGAAGTGTCAATGACAGTGGCCACATACATGTTTTTCCTCCTTTACATGGCAAGTAGGTAATGTCGCCGACATAAACGCGGTTCGGCTCGTTAGCTGCGAATTTGCGGCCTAGCAAATCCGGCATGACTCGGTGGCCAGGCTTACGCCTAGTGGTGGTACATCGGCGACGTGTGGTAAAGTCTCTAAGCCCCATGGCTTTCATAATTCGTGCGACTTTCTTGTGATTCGTCGGGCCAAAGCTCGTATCGGCTTTAAGGCTCGCAGCGATGCGTTTAGCGCCGTAAAGACCAAGCTCATCATC
>NZ_JASPFZ010000047.1:0-792 GCF_030227355.1 Corynebacterium sp. MSK310 | reverse complement strand
TTGACAAACCGGCATCTCAGTCGTTTTTGTTCTGGGGTGCCGGTTTTTCGTGTTTTGGGTCTAGGGGTGGGTCGCCTGGGCTAAACGACAAAAGGGGATGCGGACATTTTTTAGGACTATTCAGAGTAGCAGCTTGCGTCGGCGATGAGGTCATGGTCTGGCACAACCGCCAGTGAGACGAATTCTACCCCGTCATTTTCCTGGATGCGCTGCGCATTAAAGTCCGCGACGGTGGCCGAGTGGTCAACAAGTCCGCGTACATGGCAATTGGTGTGGATCTTGACGGTATTAAGCACATTGTGGGGTTGTGGATTGCCAAAGAAGAAGGTGCTTCCTTCTGGGCGCAGGTGTGCTCTAACCTGGCTAATCGTGGGGCCAAAGACGTCTTTATCGTCTGCTGTGACGGGCTGAAAGGCCTGCCGGAAGCAGTAGAGGCAACCTGGCCGCACTCTATGGTGCAAACCTGTATCGTGCACCTGATTCGTGCCGCTAACCGGCAGGTCACCTACGGGGATCGCCGGGGCGTATCGGCCGCGTTGAAAAAGATCTACACCGCCGCGGATGAAACCACAGCACAGGTTGCTTTAGACGAATTTGAAGCCTCTGAATTAGCAGAAAAGTATCCACGCTCAGTCAAAGTCTGGCGAGATGCTTGGGCGCGTTTCGTACCGTTTCTGCAGTTCCCGCCAGCAGTCAGAAAGGTAATCTATGACGGCGAATTCGATTGAATCATTCAACAATGAACTGCGTAAAGCTACCCGCAACAGGGTGCAGTTCACCAACGATGAATCA
>NZ_JASPFZ010000046.1:0-854 GCF_030227355.1 Corynebacterium sp. MSK310 | reverse complement strand
GAGAGTGTCTGATGGTTTGTGTGTGGGAACCCAACCCGCATAAGGAGATGAACCAGAATGACTACTATGGCGAGACGAGATCTAAGCTGATAAGGCCAAGATTGATGCGATTGAAAAGAAGCTGCTTGCTAACCCTGAAATCGCGAAACTGATTGATGACCTAGGCACGTCCACCACGGATGCCAATGACCTAGTTCGGGGCATGCTACAAGCCTCAATCACCAGAGGCTTGAATGCTGAAATGGATACCCACCTAGGCTATGAGCCCGGCGATAGAGCAGCTAAAGCTACTGCTGGAACAGACAATCACCGCAACGGCACCTACCCGAAAACCGTGGATTCTAACTACGGGCCAGTAAACATTGATGTTCCACGAGACCGGGCCGGGACGTTTACCCCAACCATGGTTCCTCAAAGGCTCCAGGCGGCTAACAGATGTCGACGATATGATTGTCAGCTTATATGCCGGCGGCATGACCATTAGGGATATCCAGCATCATATGGCAACTGCGATGCGGGTAGATATCTCCCATGAAACAATCTCTGCAGTAACTGATGCCGTCCTTGATGAGGTCATGGTGTGGCAAAACCGCCAGTTAGACGAGTTCTACCCCGTGATATTCCTGGATGCGTTGCGCATTAAAGTCCGCGACGGCGGCCGGGTAGTCAACAAGTCCGCGTACATGGCAATCGGCGTGGACCTCGACGGCATCAAACACATCCTGGGATTGTGGATTGCCAAAGAAGAAGGTGCTTCCTTTTGGGCACACGTGTGCGCCAACTTATCTAACCGCGGGGTCAAAGACGTCTTTATTGTCTGCTGTGACGGGCTGAAAGGCCTACCAGAGGCTTCT
>NZ_JASPFZ010000045.1:0-930 GCF_030227355.1 Corynebacterium sp. MSK310 | reverse complement strand
TGTCGCGACTGACCTGTCAACCATCACGACCACTTACCCAGGAACAGACTGTCAAATAAGTCATGAATTCGGACACCTCCGGGCGCACAATGTGAAGTCTCGAGACATCGTTCCTATGGTCTCTCGAGGCTTTTCTTTTTTGTGGTGCCCTGGGCGGCGTGGAGTTTGGGGTTAAACGACAAAAAGGGGATGCGGACGAAATCTTGGAGGATTTTCCGTATGTCTAATATTCGATACACGAATGCGCAACGACTTAAGGCGTTAGAGGTATTCGACAGGACTCAATCTGTCACAAAGACTGTCCGCGAGTTGGGTTACCCAGGCCGTTGGACGCTCCACCTCTGGATTAGACAGCGGTCTGAACCACCATCTTCTCCTATTCGGCGGACAACGCTGAAACGCTACCCGTTTACGACAAAGCTTAAAGCAGTCGAGCTTTTCAACTCCGGTATGTCTCCTGATGCCGTTGCAGCCGAGTTGTCGCTGAACTCGAAAATGAGCGTCTATGCTTGGGCCCAACGATTCCGTGAGGAAGGAAAGTGGGGCTTGATGAGCGCAACTGAACGCAAACAGTCAGCTGGCATCGTAACTCACAAAGCCTTGGAGAAGTCGCTTCCAGATGATGCGGCACAGCTTAAGAAACTGGCAGCGCGACTATCAGCAGAAAAGGCCGTGCTAGAAAAAGAGCTGGAAGAAATAAAAAAAGACGACAGCATCGACCCAACCAATCTCAGTAACAGATTCAAAACTATTGTGGTCGATGCGTTACGGTCTGCTTTTCCGATTTCACTGCTGCTTGACATTGTCGGACTATCGTCTTCTAGCTTCTATTATCAGCTCAAAGCCTTGAAGAGTCCTTCAAAGTATGCGGAGCTGACCGAAAGAATTACCGAAATCGTAAAAGACTCCGAATTCAGCTACGGCTACCGT
>NZ_JASPFZ010000044.1:0-951 GCF_030227355.1 Corynebacterium sp. MSK310 | reverse complement strand
ACCTCTTGGCGGCAGGTAATTGGGTTGTCAAAGACTTTCCGATCACGTAGCACTTCACGTTTTAAGGTGGCGTTAAACGATTCTGCTAGGGCATTATCGGCACTAGTTCCAACCGCTCCCATGGACTGGCGGACACCTAACGACGAGCAGTAGTTCCTAAAGGTTTGTGAGGTGTACACACTGCCGTGATCAGAATGGAAAATAGCCCCGTCAAGACTGCCGCGCACGTCGTGTGCGTGGGCTAGGGCATCGATGACCAGTGAGACCCGCATGTGGTCTGCGAGTGCATAACCTGCAAGTTTCCGTGAGTAAGTGTCAATGACTGTGGCCAAATACATGTTCTTGCCGCCCTTACACGGCAGGTAGGTAATGTCGCCGACATACACACGGTTCGGCTCGTCAGCGGTGAATGTACGGCCTAGTAAATCCGGCATGACACGGTGGCCAGGCTTGCGCCTGGTGGTGATGCATCGACGCCGTTTGCTAAAGCCTTTTAGTCCCATGGTTTTCATGATGCGTGCAACCTTCTTGTGATTGACCGGGGTATACGCCAGGTCTTCCTTAAGGCTTGCGGCGATGCGTTTAGCTCCGTAAAGCCCGTGCTCATCATCGAAGATGGTTGTGATTCTTGCACCAATAAGACCGTCAGAATATATCTTTAACCTGCGCTTTTTGCGGGTGCTCACCCACTTGTAAAACGAGGAACGATTCAGCTTTAAAACGTGGCGCATCCGTATAAGCCGAGTATTCGGTTCGGTGGTCATCGACAAACTGGAAGCAGAACTCCCGTGAGTTGCTTTAAGCAAAATATTTCGCGGCCTTACGCAGGATATCGCGTTCTTCGCGCAGCTTAGAGACTTCCTTTTCCAGCTGTCGGATTCGCGCAGAATCATTCGCCGCTTGGGCTTTATCATGCACTGCTTTTATGCGGGCACGTTTGCCGGTGCCGTA
>NZ_JASPFZ010000043.1:0-960 GCF_030227355.1 Corynebacterium sp. MSK310 | reverse complement strand
TGTCGTTGGGGCTGGCTTTTGTGCCGGTGGTGTAGCTGTGGTGTGGGGTGTGTCGTCCTAGTGCGCGGTGTGGGCGTGTGGTGTTGTAGTAATCGCGGAATTCGTCGAGGAGTTGTTGCAGTTCAGCAATGGTATGGGCGGCTGGTCGTGCGGCGAGCCATTTTTTAAGGGTTTGGTGGAATCGCTCAATTTTTCCTTGGGTTTGCGGGTGTCCTGGCCGTCCGTTTTTCTGTTGGATTTTGTGTGTGGTCAGGACTTTTTCAAAGGCATTTCTCCCGCCTTTGCGCCCGGCTAGCCGGGCAGTAAATACTAAGCCATTATCGGTGAGAGTGGATGCTGGCGGGCCGTATGTGTTGATCAGGCGGGTTAATTCTTGTGCTACCTGTGGGCCGCTAAAGCCGGCTCGTGCGGTAATAGATAGCAGGTAGCGGGAGTGATCGTCGAGGAAATCCAGCACGTCGACGCGGGTGTTATCTGCCAGATAGATGTAGGTGATATCAGCCTGCCAGCATTCATTGGGCATGGCGGCTTCAAAGCGGACAAATGAGCTTTTAGGCTTCTTCTTCGGTGCTGGGGTGATAAGGCCTTCAGCGTTGAGGATGCGGCGGATTGTTGATGTTGATGGGCTGCGGTGGCCGTCTTTTTCTAGGTGGAAGGAAATGGTGTCTGGCCCGGCATCGAGCCCGTGGCGAGTTAATTGCTTGCGGATAGCGATGATTTCTTTACGCAGCTTGTCAGGCACTGCCTGTGGATGGGTATGCGGGGCACGAGAGCGAGGCGCGATGGCGTCGGCGCCGCCGGCGTCAAAGGCGTTGAGGATCTGATAGACGCGCTGGCGGGAGATTCCAAAACGCTGGGCGACTTTAGAGGGGCTGCGGCCCTGTTTGCGGACTGCCTTGACGATGGCCATGTTGCGGTTGGGACTATTCATAGTGTCAAACATGTCGCGACTGATGAGTA
>NZ_JASPFZ010000042.1:0-1163 GCF_030227355.1 Corynebacterium sp. MSK310 | reverse complement strand
ATGGCCGTGGCCTTTCCCGACCGCTTCGACAAATACCTATAAACCTAGCCCCACACACAAACAACTTGACACGCTCACCTGCACTTTCAATAATCCAAAGAGCAATCAGGCATAACACTGCCATTGCTAAGGTACCTAGGATTTCGAATCCTAGATCACTGCTTAGCTCAACCCGCAGCGAGGCCATAAAAGGTGATCACATAGACAACTATTGCAAATCTCTAATTAGCATTTTAACATTTACATATTGGAAATATATCCTCTCTCGAAAGGTAAGACCTTGACCAAAAAGCGTTCACCTCTCCCATTACTGGCATCTTTAACACTCCTGCTGACTACATCAATTGCGACCCCCTCTGCAATCGCACAAGATTTAGCACCCAAGGAAACGTCACCTGGAAGTCAGATCATCCACACCGAAACGCCTGCTGAGTTCCCAACTACCTCTACACGATCCGCGCACACGGTGGAGATTGCCCCTGGGGCTAGCGGCGCCTTTGTAGCACAAGACGTAGAAGGGTATGGGCTCTATGTTGATAGAATCAATGCCAGCTACATGCCTGGAGCCTCTCTTCAAGGCCAAAACATATGCGGTATCACACTAGAGACTTCTTATACAGAGAACTATGGTCGCCACCGAGTCCGAACAGCCACCCCTCCCTGCTCGGTGTTTTCCGCTTGGGTCAACTTCCCTGTTAAAAAACTCCTGAGGAACAACTCGAAAGTATGTTCAAGGGTGAAGGTTAACGGCGTTTGGTCTAACAAAACCTGCGCAACAATACACAGGTAGGTCGATATGGGATCCATCATTTTTATTTTCTTAGGCTGGGCTGCTGCCTTAGCTATCCCTGGTGCGATTATTTACCAACTGGTAAAAATACGAAAAGCGAAGGAAACACATAAAAAGAGCGATTAATCCCCGCGTATAGTCCGACTAGATAGAAGATTTTCAAATCTTTCCTTTACCTACGCAAACAGCACCACATGCCATGAGTGCAAGATGGTGGGTGCGGCGAATCGCCGCACCCACCATCTTTTAGACATAACCTCTCAGCAATCGGGATATCGCAGTTGTGCCATAGAACTGGGGGTGTTCCTATGTAGTTTGTCAATCTCGCGGGTGGGGTGGACGGGGGCGGATCCCTAACTCGGGATTTTTAGGT
>NZ_JASPFZ010000041.1:0-1265 GCF_030227355.1 Corynebacterium sp. MSK310 | reverse complement strand
CCACATCACCCAAACCAGAAACGAAGAAAAATCGCTGCCTAACCACTAGGTAGCTCCACTACGTGTCCACGATTTGCTGGCACGCCATCCCTTTTTTGATATTTATGGTCTATTGGCTACATTTCGTCAAAGACCCCAAAAGATCGATGTTGCATTTCTCGAAATCCAACAGTCACACCAACGCCGAAGTAGGGGAATTTTTCGCCAAATTCAAGGCGGAGAATCACTACGGGACCCCTTTACCATCGTCAAAAAGGCACACTTACGAACTCTATGAGTTTGTCGCCTGTTACAACAACGAAGGATACGGAAAAGGCTAAAGGTCTAACCCTAGTGCGAAATAAGGATTAGACCTTCAAGACCCGGCAATCGCGGATTAACACATCCATCATTACGGTTCGGGTTCACAGTGCAATCGTGCGAATGCCTGGGGGCTGGAGGGGTATTACTTACCGCCATTAAGCCCGAACAGACCACCCAGTCCATTGAGGGTGTCGACGATGCCCTTCGCCGTCTCTACGCCTTTCTTTGCGTTATCCAAGTGCTTGCCGGTAAGCTCGGCCTGCTCCTTGGGGTCTTTTTTAGTGGATTCTTTTTTGTCCAAAGAAAATTCGGAATTAACAATTCCGTTGTCGAAAGTGGTAGTTTCCTGCGCAAATGCTGCGGGAGTAACGGCAGTCATAGCTAACGCAGCTGCTGCGATTCCGAGACTGACCTTACGCTTCATCTGGGACTCCTTAAGGTTTGAATTTTAGTGAACGCAGGCTTAGAATACCCTACAATCTGTAATTTGTAAAGGATCTTCCGTGATATTAAAAAGTCACAGATCTCATCCTTGGTTTTTGAGTTATTTTCAATGCTTGCTGTTACGTGTTCTGTTTTCAGGATTCAGTGCTCACTCTGGCGATAGAAAGTGGATGTGTCGGAGGCTAGGATAGTTCTCCATGTTTGTGTGCGCAGCATGGTTTGTATGTAATTCGCAAAGGGTCCGAGCAGTCTAGAGCTAGTTGATTAGTAGCTTTTCGCCCTGCGACCTTTGTCCCCTCCTATATAGCGGCCCCATTCGATTGCAAATTACCTTCCCCTCTACTGAGTGGCGCACCTGTCTTCGATGTTATAAATCGTCAGCCAAAGAGTTTTCAAAGCTGTGAATTCATTTGGAGGGTGTCTTCGGTTACGTATAGGCCTCCCATTACGTTGTTATCAGTTCCGCTTGAGGTCACCCAGGATTCGTAACTCTGCCCCCATGCCGGGGCAGGTTATGT
>NZ_JASPFZ010000040.1:0-1305 GCF_030227355.1 Corynebacterium sp. MSK310 | reverse complement strand
TGAAGCGTCCTGGGTTTAGTTCCGCTTCTTTTACGGCCCTGTGTTGATGGGCTGGGTGAGATAGTACTCGGTTTCTACTTCCTGTGGGGTGGCGTAGTCCAAAGCTTCATGAAGCCGCTTGGTGTTCCACCAATGCACCCACCGCAAGGTGGCCAGTTCGACTTCTCCGACCGACGTCCACGGGCCTTGGGCATGAATCAGTTCAGCCTTGTAGAGACCGTTGACTGTTTCGGCTAGCGCATTGTCGTAAGAATCGCCGACTGTTCCCACACTCGGGCGGATTCCTGACTCAGCTAGCGCAGTGGAATACTTCAGTGACACATACTGGCTGCCCCGATCGCTATGGTGAATTAACTGGTTTCCATGAATTCGCCCTGCAGTCGTTAACGCATGCTCCAAAGCCTCCATCGGCAGCGCGTCGGTGCGCATTGTCGATCGTGTAGCGACACCAACAATTTTTCGGCTGAATACATCCACGACAAATGCGGTGTAGGCGAATCCTGACAGGGTGCGAACGTAGGTAATGTCGGCAACCCACAACCTGCCTGGCGCCTGCGCACGGAAGTCTCGCTGTACAAGGTCTGGGCGATGATCCGGTGCCTTCGGGCTAATCGTTGTCACAGGGGTTCGTCCACGTCGGCGGCCGGAAACACCTGCGAGTTTCATCAGACGTGCGGTCTTGTCGCGGCCGATATGAAAGCCTTCACGGTTCATGGCGTGCCACATTTTGCGGATGCCGTAGACCGAGAAGTTTTCCGCATGCACACGCTGTATCTCTGGGATGAGCAGGCTATCGCTTAAGGCTCTTGCGCTGGGAACACGTGTGGTGGCTTTGCGGTAGCCGCGTGAGGTGATGAATCCACGATCTGCTTGTTTAAGGACTCTGCAGATGGCCTCGACCCCAAACTGATCTTTATACGCGTCGATGTAAGAGATCATTTGGTCGTGGGTCGGTCGAGTTCCGCTGCGAAAAAAGCCGAAGCAGTCTTAAGAATCCCGTTTGCTCGTTTCAGTTCGCGGTTTTCTCGGCGCAGACGCTTGAGCTCTTCTTCCATTGTTTCGCCGCCTGAAGCGTCAGAGTCATCACGTACTGAAGCGCTGTCACGGTACCAAGCCCGCAACGTGTGGTGAGATACTCCAAGCAGCTCACCGACCTCCGTGTAGGCGCGTTGCAGTGAGCAAGACTCCAGGCGGACCATTTCGATGATCTGATGGACCGCCTTCTCCTTGAACTCGACGGAATACTTTCTAGGCATAGTTCAATCCTTCCTTAGCTGAGGTAGGAACTAAACCCAGGACGCTTCA
>NZ_JASPFZ010000003.1:0-212711 GCF_030227355.1 Corynebacterium sp. MSK310 | reverse complement strand
GATGCAATATCGGAATCAGACCCTTGAACCCCTCATCACCTAGAATTAAACCAGTCCAACTTTCGGGGGCCAGTTCATTCATCCAAGCCGGGAGGGGATTTACACGTCTGTGCTAGGCGGCGCCGCTACTTGATTACGGCGATGAGGTCGCCGCCTTCCACCTTGGTGGCCTGGCCAATGGCCACGCGGTCCACCACACCATCCTTGGTGGCGGAAATGGAGGCTTCCATCTTCATAGCCTCGATGACCGCGACTTGATCGCCGGCCTTGACCTCGTCGCCTGGCTCTGCCGTGGGGTTGACCACACCGGCGAACGGGGCCGCTACGTGACCGTCATTGGACGGGTCCGCCTTCTCCACCGTAGCCACAGTGGACTCGGCGTTTTCATCGCGCACCTTCATCGGGCGGATTTGGCCGTTGACGTTGAGCACGACATTGCGCATGCCCTTCTCATCCGGCTCACCCACAGCATCGAGGCGCACCACGATCTGCTTAAGGTCGGAGCGATCGGTGGAATCTTCTGGGAAGAAGTGCACCACCTTTTCTTCGCCTTCGGTCAGGCCGTAGAAGAAGGTCGTATCCGTCAGCGCCTCGGTATTGCCGTACTTGCGGCGGAACTCGTTGAATTCCTCGAACTGCTTGGGGAAAAGCAGGCGGTTCAGGCTCGCACGACGCTCATCCGAGTTGTCCGATTCCAAGTGCGGCTGCTCTTCTGCTGGGACATCGGTAATCTGCGCACCGGTTTCGGCGCGGCCATCGAGAACCTTATCGCGCAGTTCCGGCCAGCCACCCGGAGGGGTACCCAGCTGGCCGCGGAGGAATTGATCCACGGAATCCGGGATATCGTACTTCGTCGGGTTGGCTGCGAAGTCTTCCGGAGAAACGCCGGTGCCCACGAGGTGGAGCGCCAAGTCACCCACCACCTTGGAGGACGGGGTGACCTTGGTGGGGCGACCCAGCATCTCGTTGACGGCGGCGTAGTTATCCTCGATGATCTCGAAGCGATCCGCGAGGCCCAAAGCCACAGCCTGCGCGCGCAGGTTCGACAGCTGACCACCCGGAATCTCGTGCTTGTACACGCGGCCGGTCGGGCCAGGAATGCCGTTTTCAAACGGGGCGTACAGCTGGCGCACGGCCTCCCAGTACGGCTCCAAGTCCGAGACCGCTTGCAGGTCGATTCCAGTATCGCGCTTGGAGTTGGCGAACGCGGCGATGAGCGCGGAAAGCGAAGGCTGCGACGTGGTGCCGGCCAGCGGCGCCGAGGCGCCATCGACAATATCGGCACCGGCGCGCGCCGCCGCGAAGTAGGTAGCGATCTGTCCACCGGCGGTATCGTGCGTGTGGACGTGGACCGGCAGGTCGAATTCCTTGCGCAGCGCCGTGACCAGGGTGTGCGCGGCCTCTGGGCGCAACAGTCCCGCCATGTCCTTAACGGCCAGGATGTGCGCGCCGGATTCTACGATCTGCTCGGCGAGCTTCAAGTAGTAATCCAAGGTGTAGAGGTCTTCCTTCGGCGAAGAAAGGTCACCGGAATACGCCATGGCCACCTCGGCCACGGTGGTATTCGTCTCGAGCACGGCGTCGATGGCGGAGCGCATCTGGGAGACATCGTTAAGTGCATCGAAAATGCGGAAGACATCCACACCAGACTTGGCTGCTTCCTGCACGAAGGAGCGGCAGACCGAATCCGGGTACGGGGTATAACCCACGGTATTGCGCCCGCGCAGGAGCATCTGGATGTTCTGGTTCGGCATGGCCTCGCGCAGCAGATCCAGGCGCACCCAGGGATCCTCGTGGAGGAAGCGCATGGCCACGTCATAGGTAGCACCGCCCCACGCCTCCACCGAGAAGAGGTCTGGGGTCAGGCGCGCCACGGCCTCTGCCGCAGACACCAAGGCGGTGCTGCGCACACGGGTAGCAAGCAGGGACTGGTGGGCATCGCGGAACGTCGTATCCGTGACCATCAAAGGCTCTTGAGCGCGAATCTTTTCCGCGTACTTCTGCGGCCCCAGCTCCAAGAGGTCATCGCGGGAACCACGCGGGAGCGGCTCTTCCGCATTGAACTTCGGCAGCTTATCAAACGGGCGCAACGCGGTGGGCCTATCACCATTGGGCTTATTCACGGTGACATCCGCGATGTAGTCCAGGATACGTCCGGACTCATCTACCGCCGGTGGCGCCTTGAGCAGATCCGGGTGCTCGGTAATGAACCCGGTATCGACGCGGGTATTGACGAAGTCGGACTCATTGAGCAACGCGCGCAGGAAGCCGATATTGGTGGCCACGCCGGAGACGTGGAACTCGTTCAGCGCGCGGCGGGCACGGTGGACGGCCTGCTCGAACGTGGTGCCGCGGCAGGTCATCTTCACCAACAGGGAGTCGAAGTTGGGCGATACCTCAGCACCCACGGAGGTCGCACCGTCCAAGCGCACACCAGCGCCACCCGGCGAGCGGTACGCAGTCAACGTACCCGTATCTGGACGGAAGCCGTTATTCGGGTCTTCGGTAGTCATGCGGCACTGCAATGCGGAGCCGGTAATGGTGATATTTTCTTGCGACAGGTTGATGTCTTCCAAAGAAGCCCCGGCGGCGATATTCATCTGTGCCTTGACGATGTCCACACCGGTAACCTCCTCGGTCACGGTGTGCTCCACCTGCACGCGGGGGTTCATCTCAATGAATACGTGGTTGCCGCGCTCATCCACGAGGAACTCCACTGTGCCGGCACCTTCATAGTTGATGTGCTCGCAGAAGTTCACGGCATCCTGGCAGATGCGCTCTCGCAGCTCCGAATCCAGCGATGGCGCGGGAGCGATTTCTACGACCTTCTGGTGGCGGCGCTGCACGGAGCAATCACGCTCAAAAAGGTGGATGACGTTGCCCTGGGAATCCGCGAGCACCTGCACCTCAATGTGTTGTGGATTAATCACCGCGGTCTCGAGGTACACGCTGCCATCGCCAAACGCCGCCTCGGCCTCGCGTGAGGCTTCTGCCGCCCGTTCGCGCAGCTCAGATTCCGATTCCACGTAGCGCATACCGCGCCCGCCACCGCCAGAGACGGCCTTGACAAAGACTGGGAAGCTGAAGTCACCGGCGTCTGCCACCAGCTTATCGATGTCCGTGGTCGGCTCCGAGTCCTGCAGCGTCGGCAGCCCTGCTTCCTTCGCAGCGTTAACCGCAGCGGATTTATCACCGGTGAGATCCAGCGTGCCCGGGGTAGGACCAATGAACTTAATGCCATTGTCCTCGCAGGCGCGGGCCAAATCGGCGCGCTCGGACAAGAAGCCGTAACCCGGATAGATAGCATCCGCCTCAGACTTCTTGGCAGCGCGGATGATTTCCTCGATATCGAGGTATGCCTTGACGGGCTGTCCCTCATCACCAATGCGCACCGCCTCATCCGCAAAGGCGCGGTGGAAGGAGTTGCGATCTTCACGAGGATAGACGGCGACGGTCTTCGCCCCCGTTTCAAAGGCAGCGCGGAAAGCACGCACGGCGATTTCACCGCGGTTGGCTACCAAAATCTTGTCGAACGATGGAAGGGCGGAATTGGCCACTTGGGTGTTCCTTTCAACTTGGAAGACGCTGCGTTGCAACGTCCCCACTGGGGTGATCCGTCTCTCAGTTTAGAGATCAGAATAGTTTTTATCATCCCTTTTTTAAAACGGAGTTTTCTACACTCACCTGCAACTTAAACCCCGCCTAGGCGATTTCTGCCAGCCAACCAGTAATAACAGTCCTAACAATTCTGCAAAGTCTGCAAATTTCCATCCGGCAAATTTTTCGCAGTCGGTGTCGCAGTCGCAGCCGTAGTCGGTACCGGAGTCGTAGGCGAAACCGATGCCGCAGCTGCAGCCATATCTGCTGCCGCAGCCGCTACATGTGCATCCTCCTATGCAATATCTGAGGCGAAAATGCGACATCTAAGGGCGCGGTTTGCTCAGTTATACCGTAGGAGGATGCACATTTGACGCAGATGTATGCGGATATACCGCAGGAGGATGCACAAATGCTCCCCACGCAAGCGTGGGGAGCATCTACGTTCCACTTACCCGGGTTACACGGTCCGCCGCGGGACGAACCGCGCGGGAAGCCAAGTGTTTAGAAGGACTTCGGCGGAACGGAGCGCTGGTCTTCGCCGGCGTAGGCGGACAGCGGGCGAATCAGCGAGTTGTTCTCGTTTTGTTCCACGATGTGCGCAGTCCAGCCTGTGATGCGGGCCATGACGAAGATCGGGGTGAAGAACTGAATATCGAACCCGAGGATGTGGTAAGCAGGGCCGGCCGGGAAGTCCAGGTTCGGCTTGATCTTGATCGAGGTGTTTTCCTCCATGGTCTTGGCCATGATGTCGTACATCTCGATCCACTTGGTCTGGTCGTGCTGCTCGGCAAGCTCCTTGAAGGCGGCCTCCATGGTGGGAACGCGGGAGTCGCCATTCTTGTACACGCGGTGACCAAAGCCCATGACCAGGTCCTTATTAGCCAGCTTGTTCTTGGTCCACTCCTCTGCCTTGGCAGGATCGTCTACCTCGAGGAAGTTCTTCATGACGGCCTCGTTGGCACCGCCGTGCAGTGGTCCCTTGAGAGCGCCAATGGCGGCGACGATGGCGGAGTAGGTATCAGACATCGTGGAGGTCGCCACGCGCGCCGAGAAGGTGGAGGCATTGAAGGAGTGCTCGGCGTAAAGGATGAGGGACTTATCAAAGGCCTCGATATCGGCGCGGTTTACCGCTGGGGAGCCTTCTTCATCGCCGAAGACCATCCACAGGAAGTTTTCGGCAAAGCCCTTCTTACGGGAAGGCTCGATGTAGCCTTCACCGCGGCGGCGACGGATGTCGAGCGCGATGATGGTGGGGATCTTCGCCATGAGTTCGAGCGCGGTACGGCGGACGTGCTCGGAGTCCCTGGTGTATTCCTCCGCGTCCTGGGCCCCGATGAAGGAAATCGCCGTGCGCAGCACGTCCATGGGGTGGCAGCTTTGTGGCATGGACATGATCAGGTCAATGAGATGGCGGTCCAGGTGACGCAATGCCTTTTCACGCGCGGAGAAACGGATGAGGGATTCTTGGCCCGGCAGCTTGCCATTCCACAAGAGGTACGCAACCTCTTCGAAGGAGCAGTAGCGGGCCAGTTCTTGGACCGGGTAGCCGCGGTAGGTCAAGGAGTTGGTCTCAGGAACGACCTTGGAAACGGCAGTTTCATCAACGACGACGCCGTAGAGGCCTTTGCGGATTTCTGGGGTTTCGTTTTTCTTATCGGACATGGTCACAGGCTCCTTAGCTTTCAAAAGTGGGTTGATAGTTGTCTTTGGAATAGGTGAATACGGACTGGTCGAACTCGTTGTATTCCTGGTAGCGGACCAGCTCATACAGGCGGGAGCGGTGCTGCATGCGCTCTAGCCACTCAGTCTGGATGCCGGTTTCCTGCAAGTCGCGCAGGAATTCTTCGGTAGCGCCCATGGCCACGCGGAAGCTGGAGACTGGCCAGATCACAGCGTTGTATCCCAAACCGTCGAGGGTTTTCGCTGATTGCAGCTCGGTTTTTCCAAACTCCGTCATATTCGCCAAAAGCGGTGTATCCACGGCGGCGCGGAACTTTTCAAAGTCCGCGGGGGAATACAGCGCCTCGGTGAAGATGAGGTCCGCGCCGGCTTCGGCATAGGCCTTGGCGCGGTCGATGGCGTCATCGATGCCATTGACACCGGCGGCATCGGTACGGGCGCAGATGATGAAATTAGGATCGCGACGCTCGTTGACGGCTGCGCTGATGCGGCGGACCATAACCTCCTTGTCCACCACTTCCTTGCCGTCGAGGTGCCCGCAACGCTTCGGGTTGACCTGGTCTTCTAGGTGGCAGCCGGCCAGCCCGGCATCCTCGAGCGCGGCGACGGTGCGGGCGGCGGACATGGGTTCGCCGAAGCCGGTATCGGCATCGACAAGCACGGGCAAGTCCGTAGCGCGCGCAATCTGCCCGGCGCGCTGGGCCACCTCGGTCAAGGTGGTCAGGCCAATATCGGGCAGGCCCAAATCATTGGCCAACACCGCGCCGGATACGTAGACGCCGTCGAAGCCGCCGATGTCCTGGATAAGCCGGGCGGTCAGCGGGTTAAACGCGCCCGGCAGCGTGGTGATCGATCCGGATTCGATGGATTTACGGAAATTCGCGCGCTTTTCTGCGTTGCTGATTGTAGAACCAAATAGTCCAGCCATTAGAAGATTCCCTCCGGTTTCTCGGGTGCGGTGGCGAGGTGCTCATCGTTGACCCGCACGTTGAGTTCGGTTAGATCGGTGAGGTTTTCTAGGTCTTGCACGGCGGTGAGGAAGCGCTCTTGCTCGGCCTCGTCGACGACGCCATCGGCAAGCTTTTTGAACTTGGCAATGTACTGCTCGCGGGCGAAGGGGCGGGCACCCAGCGGGTGGGCGTCCGCCACGGCGCGCTCATCCTCGATGACGGTGCCGTCCTTGAAGGTGATAACGGCCTTGCCGCCGAAGGCCTTTTCCTCAAGGTCGTTGGAGTGATAGCGGCGCGTCCACTCGGGATCCTCAACGGTGGAAATCTTCTGCCACAGCTCGATGGTCTCCGGGCGGTTGGAGCGCTCAGGGGAATAGGAGGTTTCGTGGTCCCAAACGCCATCCTCCAGTGCGACCGCGAAGATGTACATCACGGAGTGGTCCAGGGTTTCGCGGGAGGCGGACGGATCCATCTTTTGCGGATCGTTCGCTCCGGTACCGATGACGTAATGGGTGTGATGGGAGGTGTGCAGCACGATGGACTCGATATCCGCCGTCTTCAGTCCCTTATCCTCCAGCGTCTTTTTCAGCGCAAAGGCCATGTCGATGGGAGCCTGCGCCTGGTATTCCGCGGAGTGTTCCTTGGTGTAGGTATCCAGGATGGCGGTCTTGGCCTCACCGTTTTCTGGCAGGGGCACGGTGTAGGTGCGCTCTGGCGAATGCAGCATCCAGGCGATGAACCCGTCCTCACCCTCCCAGATAGGTGCCGGGGCGCCTTCGCCGCGCATGGTGCGGTCAACGGCCTCGATGGCCATCTTGCCCGCGAAGGCTGGAGCGTAGGCCTTCCACGAGGAAATCAGGCCCTTGCGGGACTGACGGGTTGCCGTGGTGGTGTGCAGCGCCTGGCCGACGGCCTGGTAAATCGTGTCCTTATCCAGGCCCAACATCGTGCCAAGCCCTGCGGCTACCGATGGCCCCAAGTGCGCCACGTGGTCGATCTTGTGCTCGTGCAGGCATATGCCTTTGACCAGGTTGACCTGGATTTCATAGCCGGTCGCGATGCCGCGGATAAGGTCGCGGCCGCTCAGACCCTTGTGCTGCGCTGCGGCAAGGAGCGGCGGAATATTATCGCCGGGGTGGGAATATTCGGCGGCGAGGAAGGTGTCGTGATAGTCCAACTCGCGGACCGCGGTGCCATTGGCCAGTGCGGCCCACTCCGCGGAATACGTGCCATCGATGCCGAAAATGGTGGAACCGCCCTTGTCCACGGGGTGGGCTTCTGCCATCACTCGCGCAGACGTGACGGGGCCACGGGCAACGGAGGCCATAGCTACTGCGGCGTTGTCGATGATGCGGTTGATGATCATCTCGTTGGTTTCTTCCGGGACTTCTACGGGGTCCGCGGCCACCTCGGCCACCTTGTACGCCAGGTGCTCCTCGTACGGGAAGTCCTCGGCGGATTTATGAGTGCGTACCTCATGGTTTTTCACTGGTTGCGTCCTCCTTCATCAAGAATGCGTTGCACATCACAGTAAATGCTTGCATGTGGTGCACGCTATAGGTAACGTTTGTGGAAATTAGCGGACTTCTTTTGTGAAATCTGCAAAACTTGTGATTTTCACAGCGCATGGGCAGTAAAGGAAGACGAGGACGCATGACCAAGCACTATGCGGGGGCACGGATTCACGCTTTGCGCAAGCAACGCGGTCTCACCCAGGTGGCGATGGCGAAGAAGTTGGGGTTATCCACGAGCTACCTCAACCAGTTGGAAAACGACCAGCGCCCGCTGACCGTGACCGTATTAATGCAGCTAGCCCAGCGCTTTACCGTGGACCCCAGCTACTTCGCCGAAGACCGCGATATCCATACGATTACCGAGCTCCGCCACATCTTCCCCGATGCCTCTGAGGAAGCGCTATCGGATCTCGCCTCCCGCTTTCCCGAGTTGATGCCGCGGTTTGTTGATATTGCCTCGCGCGCGCCTGCCGCAGACCCCTCCCCCTTTGAAGTGGTGCGCGATTTCTTTTATGACGCGCATAACTACATCCACGAGCTCGATGTGCTCGCAGAAGAACTCGCCGGCCAGTTGGGCGATCGCGTCCTGCGCCGCGGCCGACTGGCCTCCCGCATGCACGAAGACCTGGGTGTTACCGTGCGCTTTTCCCGGCCCGGCCCCCGGCGTAGCTTCGACCCGGATACGCGCGAACTCTCGCTACGCGATGGGCTATCTGAGGCCCAATTGGTCTTTGAAATGGCCCTGCAATACTGCCTGCTGGCCTACGGCGATATCTGTGACAACCTCGTGTCTGAACTGCCCGAAGGCGAATCCCAGGACTTGGCCACCCTGGGCCTTGCGCAGTATTTCGCAGCGGCTGTCACCATGCCCTACCAGCGCTTTCTCACAATGGCAGAAGATACCCGCTACGATATCGATCTGCTGTGCAACTACTTTGGAACCGGGTTTGAAACAACGGCGCAGCGCCTCGCCACGCTCCAGCGCCCAGGGCTGAAGGGCGTGCCCTTTTCCTTCATCCGCACCGACCGTGCGGGCAATATTTCCAAGCGGCAGTCCTCTACTGCCTTTCACTTCGCGCGCTCTGGCGGATCCTGCCCCCTGTGGGTGGTCCACCGCGCCTTTGAAACCCCGAACCGCATTACCCGGCAGGTCGCGGCCATGCCGGATGGCCACGCCTACCTGTGGATCGGGCGTTTCGTGCAGGGAACGGCCAAGTCTTGGGGTACGCCGCGCAAGGAATTCGCGGTAGGCCTAGGCTGCGATATCACCCAGGCGGATCGCATCGTCTATGCCGATGCCCTGAACCTGGACATGTCCGCCGCCACCCCGATTGGCCCAGGCTGCACGGCCTGCCCCCGCGAGTTCTGTCCGCAACGCGCCCTGCCGGAGGCAGATAGACCGATCAAAGTCGAGCTCAACCGCACTGCGGAACAGGCCTACTCCACGTTCTAGGAACGAGGTTTACTCCAAGTCATCGTGGGCCACCAAGCGGCGGGCGGCCTCGGTGATGGTGCCGGACAGCGATGGGTAGACCGCGAAAGAATCTGCCAACTGGTTCACCGTGAGCTGGTTGGTCACCGCCATTGCAATGGGCAGGATGAGCTCGGAGGCGGTCGGCGCGACGATGACGCCACCGATCACGCGGCCGGAGGTAGCGCGGCAGAACAGCTTGACAAAACCGTGCTGCAGCGAGCGCATCTTCGCACGAGGGTTGGTATTCAGCGGCATGGTAATGGCGCGGGCGGCGACCTCACCGGCCTCGATTTCGGCCTGGGTAAAGCCGACCGCGGCGATCTCCGGGCGGGTAAAGACCGCGTTAGCCACGGTCTTCAGGCGCAGCGGCGAGACGCCTTCACCGAGCGCGTGGTACATCGCCACACGGCCCTGCATTGCGGCCACGGAGGCAAGAGGGAAGAGATCGGAGCAGTCACCGGCGGCGTAGATGCCGGCAATATTGGTGCGCGAGACGCGGTCTACCTGGATGTGCCCAGACTTCGCGGTCTCCACGCCCACATTTTCCAGCTTCAAATCCTTGGTATTCGGGACGGAACCAATGGACATAATGACGTGCGAGCCGTGGATCTCGCGGCCATCCTGCGTGGTGACCAGCACGTTGCCGTCCTCGGTGCGGTTAACGGTTTCCACGCGGCAGTTCTTTTCCAGCTCCACGCCGCGCTCGCTCAGCACGGTTTCGAGGACGTCGGCGGCATCGGCATCATCGTGCGGCAAAATGCGGTCGCGCGAGGCCACCATCGTGACCTTGACACCCAGCTCGGCAAAGGCGGATACGAACTCCGCACCGGTGACACCGGAACCCACCACAATCAGGTGCTCCGGCAGCTCGGTGAGGTTATAAACTTGCTGCCAGGTCAGGATGCGCTCGCCATCCGGCTGGGCGCCGGGCAAAATACGCGGGGTGGCGCCGGTAGCCACCAAAACGAGGTCTGCATCCAGCGTCTCCTCGTGGCCGTCCTCATTGAAAACCGCGGTGACCTTGTGCCCACCAAACGCATCGGCCTGCTGATCCTCCGGGAAGTGCGCGCGGCCATCGATAACGCGGGCACCCAGGGAATCCATGGTATTGCGGATATCACCGGATTGCTTAGCCGCCAAGTCCTGCACGCGCTGGTTCAGCGCGCTGATGGAAAGCTGCGCCTTGCCGATGCCCTCGTTCAGCTCCATGTCATCCGCGCGGCGCAAGTCCGTTTTAATATTAGCGCCGGCAATAAAAGACTTGGAGGGAACACAGTCCAAGACCACGCTATTGCCGCCCATGCCTTGGTCTTCGATGATGGTGATTTCCGCGCCGTACTTGGCGCCAGCCAGCGCTGCCTCGTAGCCCGCCGGGCCACCGCCGATGATGACAATTCGCTTGGTCTGGTTCAACACGCAATTGCTCCTTTATAGGCTCCACTTTTAAAGTCGCCTACGAGTCTAACCCGTAGGTAACCCCAGCGCGTTAGTCCGCCTGCGCATTCTCCCCCATAAATTGCTCGACGACGGCCCCGAAAAGCTTAATGCCCACACCAATCGCCCGCTCATCCACGATGAGATCGCCCATGTGCAGATCGTGCTGCTCCCCCTCACCGGACCAGCAACCAAGGCGCGCCATGGAACCGGGCACCTTTTCCAAATACCAGGAAAAGTCCTCCCCGCCGGAAGACTGCGGGGCCTGAACCACGGCTTGCGGGTCGATGGACTGTACGGCAGAAGCGAGCATGGCGGTAGCCACGTCATCGTTAAGCACCGGCGGCACGCCGCGGTTATAAGACAATTCATGTTCTACCCCCACCGGCGCGAGGATCTGATCCACTAACTCCGCGAAAAGTTCCTGCATCTGGCGCCAGATGGTGATATCGGCGGTGCGCATCGTGCCGGTCAGCATGCCGGTTTCCGGAATAGCGTTGGGGGCGTAGCCAGAATTGACCTGGCCAAAGACCAATACCGTGCCGGTGCGCGGGTCAACGCGGCGCGACAGCAGCGCCGGCAGCTCTGTAATAACCTTGCCCAGCGCATAGACCACATCCGCGGAAAGGTGCGGGCGCGAGGTATGCCCGCCCGGGCCTTTAATCTTGAGCTCCACCACGTCCGTTGCGGAGGTTATGGCCCCGGCGCGGATGCCAATGCGCCCCACGCGCAGCTTCGGCTCGGCGTGGATGGCGAAGATGGAATGCACGCCTTCTAACGCACCCCAAGAAATAACGTCGGTGGCCCCGCCGACCCACACTTCTTCCGCCGGCTGGAAGATGACGCGAACGCCCAGCTTTAGCTCATTAACCCGCTGAAAATCCGCCAGCGCGCAGGCCAAACCGAGCGCCACGGTGGTATGTACGTCGTGGCCGCACGCGTGCATGGTCCCGGGCTTCTCAGAAGTAAACTCCAGCCCTGTTACCTCCGTGATGGGCAGGGCATCGATATCGGCGCGGAAGGCCAGGCGGCCAAGCTCCGTGTCTGGGCCGATATCCACCATGAGACCAGTGTGCGGGAAACGCTGCGGCTCAAGCCCGTAATCCGCAAGGATATTCGCGATGTAATTGGTGGTTTCCACCTCTTGGTTCGCCGTTTCCGGATTGCGGTGGATATGGCGCCGCCACGCGATGACCTCCGCACGGTGAGCATCGAACCACTCGTTAATAAACTCCGAGATCACGCGCACGCCTCCCTGTTGCTGGACTATCTCTTGGAGGCAGTCTACAACTAGACCATGCGGTTCAGTAAGTCAGGGTGGTTAGCCCCGCGCATTACTAAAGCGCCGCTGGTTGATGTAGTCCTGTGGAAAGGGCGCGACATCTTCTACCCCGAGCACGGCGGAATCCGCTAAGTGGCCCTCCACCACGTCCCCGCCGGCTGGCAAGAGGACCGCCGGCGGGATTTCTAAAGCCAACGCCAGCTTGTACACCGTGGATAATTGCGGGTCCGCCATGGTGTGTAGGCCATTTTCATTGCGTTCCAGGTTGGAAATCTGGCTGCGCGATACCCCCGAAATATCCGCGAGCACTTGCTGGGATACCCCGCGCCGCTCGCGCACGCGGCGCAGTTGTTGCGAAAATCCGTAGCCGTAGCTCGACCACATTAGTTGAATAAAACTCACGATCTTTTTCCCCCTTTTTGAAAGCCACCTTCGGGCTTTCAGGGAGAAATACTAGCTTAAAGATCGATATTGCGCGGCCCGTAGAGGCGATCGCCAGCATCGCCAAGCCCCGGCACGATATAGGCATCCGCATTGAGCTCGGGGGCAATGGCGGCGGTGACGAGGCGGACGGGAAGGCCCGATTCCTCCAGCGCATCCACGCCATTTTGCGCCGAGACCATGCAGATAGCGGTGATATCGGTAGCGCCGCGGGCGGCCAGGAGGCGCAACGCGTGCAACAAGGAACCGCCGGTGGCCAGCATGGGATCAACGACGAAGACGGTGCGCCCAGTCAGGTCTTGCGGCAGCGCCTCCAAGTACGGCACGGGTTCGTGGGTTTCTTCATCGCGCGCCATACCAATGAAGCCAACCTGAGCATCAGGAATCATCGACAGGGCGGGATCCACCATGCCGAGCCCGGCGCGAATAATGGGCACGATGATAGGCGGATCCTGCAGGCGGGTGCCTTGTGCTGTGGCAACCGGGGTTTCGCAATCGAAGTTTTCTACCGCCAATTCGCGGGAGGCTTCATATACGAGCATGGTTCCCAAGTCATTGAGCGCGGCGCGAAAAGCAGAGTTATCGCTGCGCGCATCGCGCATCAGGGTCAGGCGGGAAGCGGCAAGCGGGTGGTCTACGACGTGGATATCCATGCCCACTACTTTAAACTTTTTGGGAACCACTTGGGCCATTGGCCAGTCCAATAGGGCATGAGACCATTTCAGATCGATACCGCCCACGCCCGCCATTTAGCCCGTGACCTGCATTCAAACGCGCAAGGAGACAACCCGCCCCACCCGGCATTGCCCGAAGATCCGGCCTTTACCGGGTTCAATGAGGCCGTCCATGCTGCCTTAGACAATATTGGGGCGCGGATGACCATGCTGCGCCGCGATATGGGCCATATTGCGCAGTCTTCCTTCCAGATGTCGCGCGAGGCGGAAGACTCCGATGCGGCGTTGCGCGACTTACTCGGGGCGGCGATTTAAGTGCTTGCTACTGCCATTAAGAATATTGCCGCGCTGCAGCCCTCGCCGCTTCCCGATGTCCAGCTTCCCCGCGTCCCAGATATCACCGCCGTACCGCCACTTGCGGATATCGCGCACGGTGACGCCTCCCAACTTATCGCCGCCGCGGATCTCCTCACCGGCGATAACGAGACCGTCTCCGCCGTACTTGGCCAGGCGCGCAGCCTTATCGCGGCGGCCGCCGGCGATATCTTCGGCATCGGCACGCAGCTCATCCGCGCCGCTGCGCCCATCGCGATGGGATTTATCTCCCTCGACCCCGCCTCTCGCGCCGCAGCACTTGCCTCACTTCGCGCCGTGATAGATGAGCATATTGGCTTGGCGATGGCCCGGGTTAACCGCCTGAAAAACGAGCTCACCAATGCCGCTGCGGCCCTGTTGCCTATCTCCCAGCGCCCGGTGGAATCCGCCGTGGGCCAGCCCCAGCAAGCCATGGCTGCCGCGGCGACACACACGGCCGTGGCCCCTCCAGCAGAACTGGCCGCTGCTCCCACACCGAACCCGCCGGCGAGTACCGAAGCCGGATCGGGCGCAGGCCGGGCGGCCGTTGCCGCGGCCAAGAGCCAATTGGGCCAACCTTATACCTGGGGCGGAACAGGCAACGGCGGCTTTGACTGCTCGGGGCTTACACAATGGGCCTATTCCCAGGCAGGGGTGGATATTCCGCGCACGGCGGACCAACAGGCCATCGGCAAGCAGGTCAGCGCCGATCAGCTCCAGCCCGGCGATCTGGTGGTTTGGGATGGCCATGTGGCGATGTATTCCGGCAATGGCGAGATCGTGGAAGCCGGCGACCCCGTGCAGACTAACCCGCTGCGGACGAATAATATGGGCATGCAATTTAAGGGCTTTTGGCGGCCGACTGCCTGACAAGCGCCCGCCAATTCCGTGCGGCAGCTGGGGCGTTGGGTAGACTAAAAGGCCATGAGTACCCGTGCGATTGTGCCTATTAAGCTCTCCCTGACTGAGGGCGATTTTTATACCCTCTGGGCGCCCAAGTGGCGCGAAGGCGGCTCCGAATGGCAAGCCTTTTTGGGCGACGATGACTCCGTCTTGGTCTTTGACTCCCCCGCTGAGCTGCTGTGCTACCTGGAGTCCGATGCCAAGCATGACCTGCTAGATCACCCGCAGTGGGAACAATTTGCCGCCCGCCCAGCGCACCGCGTTACCCCAGCCAAGCGCGATGAATACGATCTCATTGGCATGCCGGAAGCCCTCGCTGGCCGCCCCAGCCACGCCAATGTCGTAACCGTGGCGCGCAACCTCGAGGTGGCATCTGCCCTTGCCGATGTCGCCGCTGCCGAACAAACCACCATCTTCTTCGCCACCCACTCCATCCTGCGCAACGTCTCCCGCGGCGCCGATCACTACTCCGGCGACCAGGGACTCAATGAGTGGACCGGCGTCGGACGGGTCATCTTGACTAATTGGAAGAAGGTCATCGCGGATTTGGATAAAAGCGTCCGCGCCGTTCCTAGCGATGAATTCGACGCCGCCGCTATCTCCGATGCCGAAACCCGCATCTCCGAGGCCGCGAGCGCCGCCGAGGCTGCCGCCAAAGAAGCCGAAGAAAAGCGTAAGGCCGCGGCAGAAGCCGCCGACCCTTATGACGAGTCCTCTTGGGCCGCCGCCGGAATCGACCCGATTAAAATCACCGCACAGTCCAAGTCCGTCTACACGCTGCGCACCTACGTGGACGACAAGCCCATCTTCTTAGGCAAGTGGGGCGAAATCTTTACCTTCGATTCCTCCAAGACGCTGGTGCGGTGGCTCATCGATAATGATGACCACGACTTGGCGCGCGTATCCACCTGGGAGGACGTTGTCACCGCCGCCAATGCCGGTGAACTCGAAATCCAGGTCCACCCGGATAACCAGTATTCCTTTAATGGCATCGTTCGCGATATTGAAAAGGGACCGGAAGCGGTCGACTCCGACCAACTAGCCCGCTGCTACGAGGTCTGCGCCGATGCCGCGGACTGGGCCGGGGACGATTCCATTAACTCCTATATGCTGGCCAACCCACGCTTGCAGGACTACCTCGGCTACATGCTCGGTTCCACCGAGCACGCAGGCTACGTGCCGTCGAAGCCGTATAACGAGCATGCGGAGTCCTGGAAGGGTCTTGAGAACATGCTAATTAAGCGTTTTTCCCGCTTTTAAGTTTTTACTCTGCCCTGCGAACTACCGGCTCTAGCTACCTCAGCTGCCGGGAGCCGCTGCTAACAGAAGACCGCCCCAGTCCAACCACTCCTCACAGTGGAGCGTGGACTGGGGCGGTTGCTGCATTTTCACCTACACCTCATTCCGCATCAAGTGCGGCTAGAGGTGGGAGCCGAGGTGCTCGATAAGATCTCCCAGCATTCTGCGCGATTGGGGCGCGCGCGGGCGTACCTGATCGAAGCCGTGATAGGCACCTGCATACACATCAAGTGTGGTCTCGACTCCGGCGTCCTGCAGTGCGGTAGTAAAGGCCACGGATTCATCATGAAAAAGATCGATGTCTCCCACGCCGATCCACGTGGGCGGCATCCCCGAGTGATCCGAACGCGCCGCCGGCGATGCATACGGTGGCAGCGGGGTTTCTAAATGGTCCTTTCCTAAGTACATATCCCAGGCGCCGCGATTTAAGTTCGGCGGACAAATAAACTGCCCCACCGCACCCTCTTTAGCAATGGTGCGGTGATCAAGCATTGGATAGACCAGTCCAAGCGCTCGAATGGGACGGTCTTCATCCACCGTGCGCTGGGCAAGGCCTGCGGCCAAGCCGCCGCCGGCGCTATCGCCAGCGACCGCAATGCGCGAAGTATCCGCGCCTAAAAGCTCACCGTTTTCCTGCATCCAGCGCAAAGCGGCATAACACTCTTCCAGATCCGCAGGAAAAGGTTCCTGCGTGGATTTGTGATAGCGCGGTGCAATGACAATGGCCCCCAACTCCGATGCGATGAGCGAAGTTTGGGGATCATGCATCGCCGGGCCACCGAGCAGGTGACCTCCGCCGTGAATCCACATCACCACGGGACGTGGCTCGGCTGGCGTTCCATCTCCGCGTGGAGTAATAACGCGGGCACGGAATGCTTGGTCTTCAAAAGAACAAGATAGCTCTTCGATGTCCACCGGGCGCCACTTCGGACGTGCCACGTCCATATTGGCAAATAGCCTGCTCGTTCGAGCGAATCGATCACCCGAGAGCAAGTGCAGCGGCAGGTACAGTAATGGGCTGCGAAGCTCAGGTGCAACGCTGCGCAGATAAGGACGACGACTCTTTATATACGCCGACGCCCCTACTACCGCGCTGCCTGCAGCGAGAGCTTTCAGCGCCCGCATTAAAAGTCGCGCAGGATGCGCTGTGCCAAAGGCTCAG
This sequence comes from Corynebacterium sp. MSK310, assembly GCF_030227355.1. Taxonomy (NCBI): domain Bacteria; kingdom Bacillati; phylum Actinomycetota; class Actinomycetes; order Mycobacteriales; family Corynebacteriaceae; genus Corynebacterium; species Corynebacterium sp. MSK310. The sequence goes on along the minus strand of NZ_JASPFZ010000003.1, from coordinate 195,944 downwards.
ACGATGCCGGGTTCTGACCGGTGTACAGGTTGCGGTCAACCTCAACATAAGGCTGCATCGGATCGGTCTGCTTGAAATCAGCACCGAGTTCGCGCAGGCGGGTCTCAACAACCCACTTGGCAGCGGCGATGGTCTCCTCGCCCTCTTCGGCGTTGGTAAAGCCGGTCATGGTGTAGCCCTTGAGCGGCCAGTCATCATTGTCCAGTGCGAGCAATGCGGCCGGTGCGTGGCAGACTAGGGACAGAGCGCGACCGGATTCGATGCGCTCCTGCAGCAGCTTGGCGGAGTCCTGGTCATAAGCCAAGTCCTCCATCGGGCCGTGGCCGCCGGGGTAAAAGACGAGGTCGTAGTCAGCTTCCTTAACATCAGCCAAGTTCAGTGGGTCTTCCAGGTCTGGACCGATTTCTGCGAGGTAATTCTCCTGCTCGGCGCGGTCGCCCTCAGACAATACCTCGAGGCTGTACTCGTCTACCACTGGGGCCTTTGCGTTCGGCGTAGCAAAGTCGATATCCCAACCAGCGTTCTTAAAAACGCGGTGCGGAGCGATGAGCTCCTCGGCCCAGTAACCGGTAGGGCGGGCGCTGCCATCAGCAAGCGTCCACTTATCAGCGGCGGTAACAACGAATAGTGCGGAAGGCATGTCTTCCTCCTTTATGTAGATTAACTCTCTATTACTCTTCGGAAGCGTTGTCATTCAGGTTCATTGAGAACCCGGAATCTTGGAGCGACTCCTCAGTATCGGGGCCGGCAAGTTCCGGATCGGAGAGGTCCTCGTAGGCCGGAAGGACAACGGTCTCAAGGATACGCTGCCTTGTCTCCTCCGTGCCGAAAATATTTTCAATCGCCTTCACGGTGAGATCGAAAAACTCCTCCAAGCCGTACCCAAAGGTCTCGCTCAAAGCGAGAAATTGCCTGCTCAGCGTGGAATCGCCGGAGGAGACCGAGCAGGTAAAACCAAGCTGCTGCAACAGGGGCAGCGGATGATCCGTCAGCTCCTCAACGTCATCCAAGGGCGAGAATACCAATGGAATGTGTCGGTCGCGGATCCATCCGGAAGCCTTGCCCGGGCGGATTCCATCGACATCGGCGGTGAAATCATCAATCATATTCACCGGTCGCAGCAAGCGGTTCACGCCGGCCTGGGCGGCGCTTTCGGTGGCGGCGAAATCCTCACCCACCGCGATCTGGGTAGGCAGGTACTTCGTGCGGAACTCCGCCGCGGCGGCAGCACTCCCCTCCGGCAGGGTGTAGCCAGCAATGCCCGCAGAGTCCTCAGAGTTAGCCGCCGGCTCTGCCGCCTCGAGGACAAAACGTACCTCGAGATCGCCGAAGCGTTCCGCGGCCACCTCGCGTACGACTGCAGAGGTATCGAAAGAATAAGCCGCGGGGTTGAGCTGCAGCTCGGCGTAGACCACGTGGTCATCGGCAAGCTGGGCACACTGCTCGCGCATATCCGCGTTCAATTCTTCTGCGGTGCTGGCCTGCGAGCGGACCGGCTCACACAGGGATACCTTAGGAAGTTGTTCCACCACGCTCTCGGCGGAATCCTTATTTTCGGGGCTAATTAATGGTGCATCGTGCATGCGCACCATCGTAGGTATCTGCCCGAAGTTGCGCCATGCCCGCGTTCTACTTGCGCGGTTTCCTCTTTACCACTTCTGCGTTTGCGAGATCGTCGTGCGAGCCGCGCAGGTTGTTTTCCTCATTAATGGTGGTCGCGTGCACCACCGCGCCCACCAAGCCCACCAATTGCCCGATACCAGGAATCAGGTTAATTAGGCGCCACCACTGGCGCTTGGCGGACTGGCTGAGGCTGAGCTTTTCCTTCGTATCCACATCCCGCACGGTATAGCCGGCAAGAATCTTTGCCGGGCTAGCTCCCAACCAAACTTCGCTGCCCAGAACGTAGACCACCATGACGATGCAGAAAACGACAAAGGACAGGGCGTCTACATCCACGAGCTCGTCAACACCCGCGCCAAACGCACTGCTGATGCTACCGGCCAAGAAGAAATCCAAGATGCCCATGCCAATGCGCGTGCTTTTGCGAAGGCCGTTCCTGTGCCTGTTGTTGGAAGGGCACCGGCGGGGCAGCGAACGACGGCGACATCTGCTGCTGCTGCTGCGATGATGCGTGCTGACCAAATGGGTTTTGCGCGTACGGGGAGCTATATGGGCTGGGCTGGGCAAAACCCGGCGCCTGCTCCGGACCACCCTGCGGTTGATCGTGGAAGCTTTTCTGCGAGCGCGGTGCCGGAGACCACTGCCCCACCGAACTCAGCGTGCCGAGCTCGCCCCACGTCGGGCGAAGGCCGGTGCGCAATGCTTCATCATATTCGGCCCTCTTTTTCGCCGAGCCCAAGATGCTGGCCGCTATGCGTAGCTGTACGCGCCGCGGCTCATCGGAGTTATATCCTTGCTGCCCGAGCTTGATATCTTTTGCTTCCAATAAAACGGAAAGCTCATCCTCGCCACCACTGCGGTCGAGGTCCCACTTTTCGTAGAAGTCTGGGGCAATATCATCGGCGTTCATAGTGTCCTATCTTAAAGGTAAAGAGCGCGGCAATCCTCACCCGTAGGGAGGATTTTTATTTCCGGCGGAAAAGCTTCGCCACACCCACGGCCGCAGCGCCCAGCGCCGCGCCCACGCCGAAGACCGCACCTGCTGGTGCGCCCTCACGTACCTCGTTGCGCACGCGAATAACGGCAGGTTCTGGAACCGGCGGGTGCGCGTACTTCAGGGATTCTGCGGTCGTCGCAGTCCATACGGAAATATAAAGCACCACGCGCCACACCAAGTACATGACGATCATCAGGACGATGACCGGACCAAAGACCGCGCCGGCCGGACTGCCGGTGGCAGAGGACATGATCACTGTGGACAGCTGCTTGATGGCCTCGAACGCCACCGCACCGATGGCGGCGCCGGTAAAGCCGGACTTCTTAGGCACCTTCGTGCGCGGCAGGATCATAATCAGCCACCACATGACGATGAAGTTGGCGATAAGGCCCAGCAACAAGCCACTGAAGAAGAAGACATAGCCCATGCCCGGGAAGGATTCGATGCCTAAGAGGTCAAACACCTTTTGCGTCAGGCCGGAGGAACCAGCAGCGGTCACACCGAAGGCGACGACAAAGGCGATGATCAGGCCGATAAGCCCCAGAAGGTCCGAGAACTTCTTTTTCAGGAACGAGCCGCCGTCATTGGCATCGATGCCCCACATGGCAGAAATGCCGATGCGCAGGTGATTCATCCACCCCAGTCCGGACCACAGGGTGGTCAAACCACCAATACCGAACATGGCACCGCGCTGGTCGATGGCCGTATCCAAGATCTCATTGACCGATTCGCTGAGATTCCCGTCAATGGAGTCCGTGATATAGGACTGAAGATCATTGAGCAGGTCTTCGCGGTTAGCAAGGACTGCGGCGATGGTGGCCACCAGCAGCATCGCCAACGGGAAGATGGACAGGACCGAGTAATAGGTAATGCCAGCGGAGAACTGGTTGCCACCCTCTGCGGCATAGCGCTCCTGCATGCGCATGAGGTGGTCAACAAAGGGCGACTTGCGCCGGACTTTATCTATCGCTCCCGGGTCATCGGCGTTCGCGCGCTCGATGCCGTAGTGGTCCGTCTTCTTAGAGGAGGATTGCGTGGTGGTGGACACGTGCTTCCCTTCTTGTTCGCACAGCGTTTATCCCGTATAGCGTAGCTGGCAAACACCCAGTTGTCCCTCGGTGGGGTGGGTTAAGGGGTACCTACTACCTGCGCGGGCGAGGAAGGAAGCCGACTTTTTCATAGACGGCATCGACAAGCGGCTGCGCTACTTCCTGTGCGGTCTGGGCGCCGCGCTCCAAGATGCGCTCCAGCTCGCCGCGATCCGCCATGAGCTCGTCATAGCGCTGCTTGAGCGGCGTGGTGAAGGCCTCGAGCGCCTCCGCGGTATCCACTTTCAGGTGACCGTAGCCTTGGCCGGCGTACTTTTCCACCAAGGAGTCGACGGACTCACCAGTCAGCGCGGACTGGATGACCAGCAAGTTCGATACGCCCGGCTGGTTTTCCCGGTCGAAGGCGACTGTGCCCAGGTCATCGGTGACGGCGGACTTGATGCGCTTGGCAGAGGTTTTCGGGGCATCGAGCAGGTTGACCAAGCCCTTGGGGTTTGGGCCGGACTTAGACATCTTGGACGTCGGGTCCTGCAGGTCATAGATCTTCGCCGCGCCCTCCGGAATGAATGGTTCCGGCACGTGGAAAGTCTCGCCGTACTTGTTATTGAAGCGCTCTGCCAGATTGCGGGTGAGCTCCAAGTGCTGGCGTTGATCCTCGCCCACCGGCACGTAATCCGGCGAGTACAGCAGGATATCGGCCGCCATCAGGATGGGGTAGGTAAAAAGGCCCACCGAGGTGCGATCGGCGCCGCGCTTGGCGGATTTATCTTTGAACTGCGTCATGCGGGAGGCCTCGCCGAAGCCGGTCAGGCACTGGAATACCCAGGTCAGCTCCGCATGGGCGGGCACGTGGGACTGGACGAAGAGGGTGGATTTCTCCGGGTCAATGCCCAGCGCGATGAGCTGTGCAGCCCCCGCCATGGTGCGGTTGCGCAGCTCCTCCGGATTCTGCTCCACGGTAATCGCGTGCAGATCCGGGATGAAGTAAAAGGCATCGTAGCCTTCCTGCAGGTCGATCCACTGCTTCAGCGCTCCCAAGTAATTTCCCAAGTGATAGGAATCAGCGGTGGGCTGAATGCCGGAAAGTACGCGGGATGCGGAATTAGATGCAGTGGAATCAGTCATGTCAGGTAATGTTACTCCGTCATTTTTGCTTGCTGATTGGCCGCCCCAAGATGCTGCGCGGCGTCATCAAAAATCGAGACCAGCCGGACACCTCGGGTAACGTGCGGCGTCCACGAGGTATCGATCACGTCATCGAGGTTGTCATCCTCCAGCGAGGCGACATACGCCTTGACCTGCTCCAATGCTTCCTGGGTATAGCTGCGGAGCTTGCCGATGTCCTGCGTGGTTACCGCACGCGCTTCCTCCGCCGATTGGCCATAGCCCATGGCATCCGGCAGGTCGAGGTCGTAGCGCTGCCACAGCTCTTCTTCCCCAGTCAGCTGCGCAAGCTGCAGGTCTGCCATGCGGCCGGTGTGCCATAGCAGCCACGTGATCGAGTTCGGGTGATCACCAAAGTGCGCATTGGCGGTCTCGTTGCTCAACTCCGGCAATGCGGCGAGCGCATCGAGCGGGCGCTGCGCCATGTCTGTGAGTAGATCGATAGCTTTCATCGCCAGACCGTGCCCTTAGACCTTGCGGGAGGTGGGGCTGACGATGTCCATGAAAATGGCGAAACCGGTCACCATGAAGGCACCGCCGACGCCCATGAGGACGATGGGGCCAAGGAAGGCGAAGGACGGTCCGACAGCAGTCCACCACCAGATGCTCAGGGCGAGGATTACGGCGCCAAGGACAAAAGGAATAATTGCGCGAGCCATGAACTTTCTCCGTTGCAGATTTCGAAATTTTTAACGTGTTAATACTAGCACTACTGCTTGTGCTTGGGGGTCCTTTGCCTGCCCACATCCTCCTTGTTGAAGGTCCATTGCTGCTGCACATCCACTCCCCTCGCCCCAGGCGAGTGCTTGCCACTGGGGCGGGTAATCGATGAGTGAACAGTCGGCCGTGCAATCCGGTTGCTATTTAACTCTTCGAGGCTTAGCGGGGAGGAAAAATCGCTTGCGGTGCGCTTGCTGCGGCCCAGCGGCCGGGTGATGGGGCTGGCGTAGCGGGTGGCTGCGCCCGCCTTCCGCTTGGCACGACGGGCGCCATCGCGCACGATGCGCGCCGATAGCCGCAGGCGCGGATCCATCTGCTGCTCACCATCGCGGTATTCAAAGACGGGCAGGCCCGTCTTGAAGTAGATGGCCGCAAGGCGCGCGGCAAAGCAGACCAAGGCAGTAATAATCGCCGTGGGTTCCTCCGATAGCCCGGCGCGCAAGAGGATCATGTAGAGCCCGGCCGCAAGGATCGAGATGGCCGCATAAAACTCTCCGGAGAATACCAGCGGAATGCGGTCTGAGAGCAGATCGCGCAGCACGCCGCCGAAGACGCCGGAGATAACCGCTGATACAGAGGCGATGATGAAGCCATAGCCCAAGTGCGCGGCAATCTGGGTGCCCAGCACGGAAAAGACCGCCAGCCCCAAGGCATCGAGGATGAGGAAGAGGTGGCGGAAATAGTGCATGAGGAAGGACATCCCCACCGTGACGATGGCGGCGGCGATGACGATGACCAGATAGATGGGGTGTTCCACCCAGGTCAGCGGCGGATCCGCCAGCACGATATCGCGGACGGTGCCACCGCCTAGCGCCGTGATGGAGGCGATCATCGTCACGCCGAAGAGATCGAGCTTTTGCCGGCCGGCCGATAGCGCAGCCGTCATGGACTCGGCGGTAATGCCGATGACGTACAGGACGCTAAATAGCGGCGACATCAAGCGTATTCCACCAGCAGCGGCGAGTGATCGGACCAGCGCTGCTCCACGGTCGGGGCCTTATCCACCCAGGTACGCTGCGCGCGATCGAGCAGCGGCTGGGTTGCGGCCTGGTAGTCAATGCGCCAGCCCGCATCGTTATTGAAGGCCTGGCCGCGATAGGTCCACCAGGTATACGGGCCGTCGGCTTCTGGCTGGAGGCGGCGCGCCACGTCGAACCACTGCGGCGCGGTGGCCGGCTCCCACGGGGTGGTGCCCGCGTAGTCCACGACGCCGAGCCACTCGCCCAGGTTCTTTTTCTCCTGTGGCGCCTCATCCGGGAAGCTGCCGAAAACATGGTCCATAAAGGCGCGCTCTTCTGGCAGGTGGCCAGCCTTCTTTTCGTTGGCCTTATTATTCTTCAAGTCTTGGGCCCGGTGGCAGATATTCCAGTCGCCGCCGATGACCATGTCCTTATCGGCGTTTTCTGCCAGCACGGAATCGAATTCATCCAAGAAGCGGTACTTTTCATCCAGCTTCGGCGAATCGGTATCGCCGGAAGGCAGATACAGCGAGGCCACGCGGATATCGCGGGTGGTAGCGGCAATCCAGCGGCCGGCATCGGTAAAGGAGCCGAAGCCGATTTCGACATCGGCAAGCGGCGTGCGAGAGAGGATGCCTACTCCGGCGCGGCCCTTGGCGGCGGCATCGGCAAGCTCCAAGTGCCAGCCTGCTTCCAGGGCGGGTGCCAGGGCCTTTCTGGCTTGATCCGGGGTGGCGCGTACCTCTTGCATCAGCACGATATCGGCCGGGGTTTGTTCCAACCAGGCATTCATGCCGGGGTTGTTTTCGTTGCGCTGCTTGCACGCGGCGCGGATTCCATTGACGTTGACGCTAGCGATGGTAAGGCTCATGGTGCTCCAGAATATAGGCGTGTGCGGTGGTACTTCTAGCTGCGGCCTGCAAGGCGTTTTTTATCCCACATTGTTATCGCCCACACAACGCAACCCGCGGCCGCCAAACCGGCGCCCGCCAGCGCCGGGGCGGAATAGCCCAGACCCGCGCCGACGACGATGCCGCCGATGGTCGCACCGGCTGCATTCGCGATATTGAGCGCGGACTGGTTGAGTGCGGCGGATAAGGTCTGGGCATCGCCCGCCACGTGGACCAGGCGGAGCTGCAGGGAGGGAACCAGCGTGGAGCCCATAAACGCCACCATGCCAAAGCAAATGGTGGCCGGGATGGCGTGGCCGGAAAGGAAATAGAAGGCCGTAAGAATGATGATCAGGCTGGCCAGGGCGAAAATGATCCCGAATTCAAGGTTGCGGTCCGCCAACCAGCCGCCAAAGGCATTGCCTATCGTCATGCCAATGCCGTAGGCCATGAGCACGACCCAAATCAGGCTATCGCTCAGGCCAGCGACCTCGGTCATGGTCCAGGAGATATAGGTGTAGACGGAGAACATGCCGCCGAAACCCACCACGCCCATGATGACGGTGAGCCACACCTGGCTGTTTTTAAAGGCATCGAACTCGGTGCGGATATCGGTCTGTTTCATCTCCGTCATGTGCGGCATGAGGAAGAACAGGGCCACGGCGGTAATAAGACCGATGACCACAACCACTAGGTATGCCGCGTGCCACCCCAGCGCGGAACCCAGGGCCTGTGCCGCGGGCACGCCGATAACCGTGGCGATGGCAAGCCCCATGCCCACAAAAGCCATGGCCTTGCCGCGCCCGCCGGGAGGGGCCATCGACGCCGCGGACAGGTTAGCCACGGAGAAGTACGCTCCGTGGGGCATGCCGGCGATGAATCGAGCCACCATGAGCACCCAGTAATTCGGCGCGAGGACCGAGAGCAGGTTGCCCACCACCAAAAAGCCGATGAGCAAGAGAATGAGGCGGCGGCGCGGGAGCTTGCCGGTAAACGCCGCAATCAGGGGCGCGCCGACCACCACGCCGAGGGCGTAAGTGGTAATCAGCGTGGAGGCGGTATCTTCAGAAACCCCGAAGTCCTCCGCGATCAGCGGCAGCAGGCCCATCGAGACGAACTCGGTGGTACCGATAGCAAACGCGCCAAGGGCCATCGCCACCATGACGATGGTGCGGCGCGCAGTAGAAATCTCCGTCTGGCGGGGCAAAGGCCGACGGTGAATGCGATGTTCATGGGCGCTGCGCGGGCTCAACTGATCGATAATTTTCACGAGGGGCGACGATACACCCCACCTGCGCATAAAGCATGTTCAGGGCGTGGACAGGTGAAGAGATTTACCCAGCGCATGGCCCCGTGACCGATGCCACCCAGCCCCAGAATGTACCGAGCGCTCCACATGGAGCGGACAAAATCGGTAATCTGGTCACCTGAAGAAATTTTCCCACATTTAATAGGAGAATCATGGCTAAGATTACGTGGACCCGTACCGATGAGGCGCCGCTTCTGGCGACCTACTCCCTCAAGCCCATCGTGGAGGCCTTCGCTTCCACCGCGGGCATTGACGTAGAAACCCGCGATATTTCCCTGGCTGCCCGCATCGCCGCGCAGTTCCCAGAGCGCCTCACCGAGGACCAGAAGGTGGAAGACGCCCTGGCTGAGCTGGGCAAGATGGCCAAGACCCCAGAGGCTAATATCATCAAGCTGCCGAATATTTCGGCTTCCCTGGTGCAGCTGAAGAAGGCCATCGCTGAGCTGCAGGCCGCCGGCTACGACCTGCCTGATTACCCGGATAACCCGTCCACCGACGAGGAAAAGGACATCGCGGCCCGCTACGATTCCGTCAAGGGCTCCGCTGTTAACCCCGTCCTGCGTGAGGGTAACTCCGACCGCCGCGCGCCGGAGGCCGTAAAGAACTTTGTTAAGAAGCACCCGCACCGCATGGGCGAGTGGTCCAAGGATTCCAAGACCAACGTCGCCACCATGGACGATAACGACTTCCGTCACAACGAGAAGTCCGTCATCATCCCCGAGGAAGATACCCTGTCCATCGTGCTGAAGACCGCTGACGGCGAGCAGACCCTGCTGCCGGAGCTGCCGGTTCTTAAGGACGAGGTCATCGACGGCACCTTCATGTCCGCCAAGGCCCTCGATGAGTTCCTGCTGCAGCAGGTCAAGCGCGCCAAGGAAGAGGGCGTGCTCTTCTCCACCCACCTGAAGGCCACCATGATGAAGGTCTCTGACCCCATCCTCTTCGGCCACGTCGTGCGCACCTACTTCGCCGATGTCTTTGATAAGTACGGCGACGAGCTCATCTCCGCCGGCCTCAACGGCGAAAACGGCTTGGGCTCCATCCTGGAAGGCTTGGACAAGCTCGACAATGGCGAGGAAATCAAGGCAGCCTTCGAATCCGCGCTTGCCGATGGCCCCGATCTCGCCATGGTCAACTCCCACAAGGGCATCACCAACCTGCACGTGCCTTCCGATGTCATCATTGACGCCTCCATGCCGGCCATGATCCGCACCTCCGGCCACATGTGGAACAAGAACGACGAGGAGCAAGACACCCTCGCCGTTATCCCGGACTCCTCCTACGCCGGCGTGTACCAGGCCGTCATCGAAGACTGCAAGGAAAACGGCGCCTTTGACCCCACCACCATGGGTACCGTGCCAAACGTCGGCCTGATGGCTAAGAAGGCCGAGGAGTACGGCTCCCACAACAAGACCTTCAAGGTGCCCGCAGCCGGCACCGTTGAGGTCCGCAACTCCAAGGGCGAGGTGCTCATCGAGCACGACGTCGAGGCCGGCGATATCTGGCGCGCCTGCCAGACCAAGGACGAGCCGATCCAGGACTGGGTTAAGCTCGCCGTCAACCGCGCGCGCCTGTCCGGTATGAAGACCATCTTCTGGCTCGACCCGGAGCGCGGCCACGACCGCAATATCCAGTCCCTGGTGGAAAAGTACCTCAAGGACCACGACACCGAGGGCTTGGACATCGAGATCCAGGATCCGGTCACCGCTACCAAGACCTCCATCGAGCGCATCCGCCGCGGCGAGGACACCATCTCCGTGACCGGTAACGTGCTGCGTGACTACAACACGGACCTCTTCCCTATCCTCGAGCTGGGTACCTCCGCAAAGATGCTGTCCGTGGTTCCGCTGATGGCAGGCGGCGGCCTCTTCGAGACCGGTGCCGGCGGCTCCGCCCCGAAGCACGTCCAGCAGGTACAGGAAGAAAACCACCTGCGCTGGGACTCCCTCGGTGAGTTCTTGGCGCTGGCCGAGTCCTTCCGCCACGAGAACCAGACCAACGGCAACGAAAAGGCCGGCGTGCTGGCCACCACCCTGGACAAGGCCACCGAGCGCCTGCTGAACGAGGGCAAGTCCCCATCCCGCAAGGCGGGCGAGAACGACAACCGCGGTTCCCACTTCTTCCTGGCTACCTTCTGGGCCGAGGAGCTGGCTAACCAGACCGAGGATGCCGATCTCGCGGCCGCCTTCAAGGACGTTGCCTCCGAGCTTTCCGGCAAGGCCGATGAGATTTCCCAGGCTCTTATCGATGCCCAGGGTGATCCCGCCGACCTCGGCGGCTACTACTGGCCCAACGACGAGAAGACCTCCTCTGTCATGCGGCCTGTCGCACAGTTCAACGAGATCATCGATGGCCTGAAGAAGTAGTTCTTTCTACCATCATGTTTCCGACCGCCGCGCGTATCCTCTCCGTAGTGGAGCGCGCGGCGTCGTCGTTTTCCTACGCCGACGTCCTCAGCCACCAGGTCACCATTGACGCCGCTGCGTGGCGCGAGGGGTGGTCTCAGCACCCGCATCTCGGGCCTCTGCCGACGGTGTTCAACACTGACTCGCCCCGCGGCACACTCACCCGCGGCCAGGTGTTTGCTGCGGCCGGCAACCTCGATTCATCTGCGGATATACTCGCCTTCTTCGCTACCCTGGCCGCTTGGGGAACGGGCACCAACGGGCTGATGCGCTACCGCGCTATGACTCCGCTGACCATCCCCTCCAACACCAACAAGCTCCTCGATGCTGTCGCCGGAATGCCCTCCGACCCCGTGGCCGCGTACCGGTATTTCAATAACAGCGACTCAGGCCGCGGAAGACGCGTCCCCGGACTGGGGCCCGCGTATTTCACTAAACTGCTGTACTTCACCCATCCACCACAGCCAGGCGAGGTTACCCCACTAATCCTGGATCGCTTCGTCGCGAACGCTATGGGCTGGACCATCCACAGCGGGTGGCGCACTACGGAGTACGAGCTCTACCTGGCCACTGTGCACTCTGTGCTCGAGCAGTGGCGCCCCGATCTGCCCTCCGATGCCATCGAGTATCTCCTCTTCACCACGCGGAGCTGACATGTACCCGTTTCCTGAGATGCGGGAGTTCTTTCCTCCGCTGACTCCCGGCAGCGTCTTCATCGTGAGTTCTGCGGACCCCCATCTCGCGCATGCAATGATTCGCCAAATCGGGCATTCAGTTCAATTATGGCCGGAGCTTCCCTTCGTGCCCCTGCGCCGCGAGAGTCAATCATGGGATAACTACTTCGCGGCAGCTCGCCGCACGGCCCTGCGGCTTGACACCGTCGTTTTCCTCCCCGTTTCCCCTGAGTGCCCTGACAGGCCAGAGTGCCCGAGGGCCGTCGTCAAGCATGGCGACGCCGGTCTCATCGACCTCACATTGCTGTGGAACGGTCACCAACACTCTGCACCCGCCTCCTACCGCCTGAGCAATGTGACAGGAGCTCTCATTCCCGCCCACGACACGGAGATAGCCTTTCCCAACCTGTTCGACGAACTCTTCCTCATCGAACCCTGCAGCGTCGTAGAGGAAGCCGAGCCGCGCCTGCTCGACCTGTTGGAATCACAGCCCGATGTCCTCCGAGAGAAACTCCAGCTCGGCGAGGGCGACATCACCCTAGCACGCATCGAGTGTACGAATATTGAAAGCAGCGAGCACCACGTTATGTCCTCGCTCACGCTGCTTCTCGATATCTCCGGTATCCCCACCGACCGCACCATCACCGCCACCGGTACTCCCGATGGCCAAGGCGGTTTCACTAGTTTCCACCTCGAGCTCTCATAATGAAAGCCATTGCTCACCCCCGTTCATCGATGACCTGAAGAAGTAAAAGCTTCTTCACTGTCTAGTTTTCACATCCCTTTCACACGACTGAAAAAATTTTCGCTCTCCGGGAACCAGGGTTGCCTAAGTTCCGACTATTAGTGCAGTTGATATCAGCGTCCATGCAACTGACCACTAAGCACGAAAGAGAACTACTTTATGAGTCGGACGGCTCTGCGTTCCTTCATCCAACGCATACACTTCTACGGCGGAATGTTCGTCGGCCCCTTCATCCTTATCGCGGCATTGACCGGCTGCCTCTATGCACTGGCGCCGACCCTGGAAAAGTTTGCTTACCGCGACGTCATGACCGTCGAGGAAGTTAATAACCCGGTAAGCCTGGAGGACCAAATCAGCGCCGCCCAAAAGGAACACCCGGATATGCCGGTCTCCCAGGTATGGCCGGCGGAATCGGCGACGGACTCTACGCGCGTGCTGGTGGCGGATCCGGGCATCGACGAGAGCCTGCAGCGCACCGTCTTTATTAATCCGGCCGATGGCGAGGTCATCGGTGACTACCTCACTTATTCTGGCCTGGGTGAAATGCCGCTGCGCCGCTGGATCTCCTCGCTGCATGAAAGCTTCCACCTGGGCCAGCCGGGCGAGCTCTATTCCGAGCTAGCCGCCTCCTGGCTGTGGGTCCTGGCCTGCGGCGGGCTCTACATGTGGTGGATTCGCCGCCGGCCCAAGAAGGCGGCCGCGCCGCTAAAGAACCAGCCGCAGCGCTCCAAGCGCTGGAAGGCCACCCGCCTGCACTCCACGATGGGCGCATGGATTTTCATCGGGCTCATTGGCTTGTCAGCTACCGGCATCACCTGGTCCCAACTGGCCGGCGGGAACGTCAATTCCGTGGTGGAGAAAATGAACTGGAAGGCTACGCCGGTAGAAACCGCGCTCACCACCGATTCCTCCGCCGATGCCACACACGATGCCCACGCCGGGCACGAAGGCCACGGTGCCCACGGCGCTCACGGTGGGGATGCGGAAGCTGCGGGCGAGGCTCCGGAGCCGGAGGTCATCGCCGAGCAGGCAGAGCGCGTCTACGCCACCGGCCGCGCGGAAGGCCTAACCAGCCCGCTGCGCTTGTACGCCCCGGAGGACACCGACTCGGGGTGGAAGGTGAGCGAGCGCTGGGTCGAGTGGCGCTACACCTCTGATGAGGTATCCGTCGACGGTTCCACCGGCGAGGTCATCGACCGCCTGCCCTTCTCCGAGCTGCCGCTATTTAGCAAGCTCAGCAGCTGGGGCATCTACCTGCACATGGGCATCATGTTTGGCCTGCCGCTGCAGATCGCCCTTTTTACCCTTGGCCTCGCCATCGCCGCCATGGTTGTTCTGGGCTACTACATGTGGTGGAAGCGCCGGCCGCAATTTGCACCTGGCTCCAAGCGGCACTTCTCCTGGGCCACCACCGGCCTGGGCGCTCTCTTTGCCGCAACTGTCGGTGTATTTATGCCGCTTTTGGGCATTACCCTTGCCGCATTCCTCGTACTAGATATCATCTTGATGAATACCGGAAAGCGAAAGGCCACGCCGCCGCAGAAGGAGCAGGATGAAGACGCGGAGCTAGTAACGGTGAGCTAGCCTTCTTAATGAAAGCCATCACAGATGGTGGAGTTAATGGGTACATTGGTCATTTATGACTAATCCATTACTCCACCCTTCATCGTTACCCTACCAACTCCCGCCGTTTGCGGAGATTAAAGTCGAGCACTACCGCCCCGCTTTCGACGAAGCGCTCGCGCGCCACGATGCCGAGCTCTCCGCCATTACTGAAAATCCCGCCGCGCCCACGTGGGAAAATACCGTGGAAACCCTCGAGCGTTCCGGCCAAGACCTCGACCGCGTCATGGCGGTCTTTGGCAACCTTTCTGACACGGACGTCACCGATGAGATGGAAGAGATCGCCGCCGATATCTATCCGCGCCTGTCCGCCCACTACGACGCGATGTACCAGGACGAAAAACTCTACCAGCGCATCAAGGACGCCACCCCACCCGCCGGCGATGAGGAGGGCGCGCGCCTGCACGAGCACCTTCTGCGCACGTTCGCACGCCAAGGAGCGGATCTCGATGCCGCCGGCAAGGCCCGCCTATCCGATATCAACCAGCGCCTGTCCGCCCTATCGGAGGAATTCGGCCGCAATCTCATGGCCTCCACGCGCGAGCACGCCGTCGAGTTCACGGAGGAAGAGCTCGAGGGCCTGCCGCCGGAGCGCATCGCCTCGGCCAAGGCGGATGCCAAGGCCCTAGGCCGCGAAGGCTACGTCATCCCGCTCGAGCTGCCCACCGTGCAATCGGAGCAGTCCCGCCTGGCTAGGGAGGGGGCGCGGAAGAAGCTCTATGCGGCATCGGCAAGCAGAGGCTCCGAAAACAACATTCCAGGGCTTATCGAGGCCGTCCAGCTGCGCGCCGAACGCGCCGAGCTGCTGGGCTATGCTTCCCACGCCGATTACGTCATCGCGGAAGAAACCGCTGGCAGCGCCGACGCCGCGCGCGACATGCTCGCAGACCTCGCCCCCGCGGCCGCGGCCAATGCCGCCGGCGAGCACAAGCTATTAGCCGAGGAAGCCACGCTCAACGAGCAAGACTTCCACGCCGCGGACTGGCCCTACTGGGAATCCAAGGTCCGCGCCCGCGACTTCTCGCTCGACGAAGAGGAGTTGCGCCAGTACTTCCCCCTGGACAAGGTCCTCACCCAGGGCGTATTCGCCGCCGCCGAGTGCCTGTACGGCATTACCGTTATCCCGCGCGAGGACCTGGAGGGCTATGCCGAGGGCGTGCGCGTCTGGGAGGTGTTCGACAAGAGTGTCGAACACGAAGATAAGGGCGAACACGGAGATAACGTCGAGCACGGAGACAAGGGAATTGGCCTGCTGCTCACAGACTATTTCGGCCGCCCCACCAAGCGCGGTGGCGCGTGGATGAGCCAGTTTGTGGGCCAATCAGGCCTGCTGGAGCGCAAGCCGGTCATCGTCAACGTGCTGGGCATTACCAAGCCCGCCGATGGTTCCCAGCCCCTGCTGAGCCTGGACGAGGTACACACCCTCTTCCACGAATTCGGCCACGCCTTGCACGGGCTGCTTTCCGATGTCCACTACCCCACCTTCGCCGGCACCAACGTCCCGCGCGACTGGGTGGAATTCCCCTCGCAGATCAATGAGAACTGGGCGCTGGATAAGCAACTGGTCAAGCAGTATGCGCGCCACGTCGACACCGGCGAGCCGATTCCCGATGAGCTGCTCGATGCCGTGACCGCCGCCTCCGAATTTGGCCAGGGCTTTGCCACCTCGGAGTACTTGGCGGCCTCCATTATCGATTTGGCGTGGCATTCGCTCAGCGCCAAGGACGCCGCGGCACTTGAGGCCACCCCGGAGGCCGTGGACGCATTCGAGGAGGAGGCCCTGCGCGCGGTGGGGCTGGATAACCCGCACATCGCCCCGCGTTACCGATCGACGTACTTCAACCACCTCTTCGCTGGCGGCTACTCCGCGGGCTACTACTCCTACCTGTGGGCCGAGGCGCTCGATGCCGATGGCTTCGAGTGGTTCAAGGAGCAAAGCGATCTACGCGCCGCAGGACAAAAGTTCCGGGACCTCATCCTCTCCCGCGGCGCCTCCCGCGATTTCGGCGCGGCCTACCGCGACTTCCGCGGGCGCGATAAGGACGTCGCTCCGCTGCTCAAGCGCCGCGGCCTATCCGGCGCCTAGCGGATACTGGCCAGCCAGGCGGCGTGCACGCGCGCCTCATCGTTTTCTTCCGGGTGAAAGCTCAAAGCGGTGACGGCGCCGTGGCGCACGCCCACGACCGCTTCCTCCGCGCCGTCGTGCGGCACGGTCGCGATGACCTCCACGCCTTCACCGACGCGGGTGACCAGCGGGGCGCGGATGAAGCTCGCCTCGATGGGCAGAGTTTCTTCCCCGACCACGACCGGCACGGTGCGCTCGGCGGAAAAGCGCTGGTTGCCAAAGGCATTGCGCCGCACGGTGATATCGAGCAGCCCCAGTGTCTGCTGGCCTGGCGAGGGGTTATCCAGCTCGCGGGCGCAATAAATCAACCCGGCGCAGGTAGCGAGCACGGGAAGGCCTGCGGCCGCGGCCTCGCGCAGCGGGTCGGCCACGCCGAAGGTGCGGGCGAGCTTGTCGATGACACTCGACTCCCCGCCCGGAATCACCAGCCCATCCAGGCCTTCAAGGTCGCGCGGCACGCGCACCCGGCGCGTCCCCGCCCCCAAGCCGTCAAGGACGCGCAGGTGCTCTTCCACGCCTCCCTGCAGCGCGAGCACCCCGATCGTAGCGCTTGCTTCTTCTGGGTGTGCCACGCGATTACCAGCCGCGCTCGGCCAGGCGGTGCGGTGCCGGCACATCGCCGACATTGATGCCGACCATGGCCTCGCCCAGGCCGCGGGAAAGCTTGGCGAGCTCGGCGGGGGCATCATAAAGCGTGGCGGCCTTCACGATGGCCTCCGCGCGCGCCGCCGGGTTACCGGATTTGAAGATGCCGGAGCCCACGAAGACGCCTTCGGCGCCCATCTGGCGGACGAGGGCGGCATCGGCAGGCGTGGCCACGCCGCCGGCAACGAAGAGGACGACCGGCAGCTTACCGGTCTCCGCAACCTCCGCTACCAGGTCATACGGCGCCTGGAGTTCCTTGGCGGCAACGTAGAGCTCATCGCGGTCGAGGTGCTGCAGTCGGGCGATCTCCGCGCGAATCGTGCGCAGGTGCTTGACGGCCTCGGAGACATCGCCGGTGCCGGCCTCGCCCTTGGAGCGAATCATGGCCGCACCCTCGGTGATGCGGCGCAGGGCCTCGCCCAGGTTGGTCGCACCGCACACGAATGGCACGTCGAAGTCCCACTTATTGATGTGGTTGACGTAATCGGCGGGGCTGAGCACCTCGGACTCATCGATGAAGTCCACGCCGAGCTCGCCCAGAATCTGCGCCTCGACGAAGTGGCCGATGCGCGCCTTCGCCATCACGGGGATGGATACGGCGTCGACGATGCCCTCGATAAGCTCCGGATCGGACATGCGGGCCACGCCACCCTGGGCGCGGATATCGGCAGGCACGCGCTCAAGTGCCATGACGGCGCTGGCGCCCGCATCCTCGGCGATGCGCGCCTGTTCCGGGGTCACGACGTCCATGATGACGCCGCCCTTGAGCATGTCAGCTAGTCCACGTTTCACGCGCGTGGTCGCAATGTTTTCGGTCATGCGCTCTATACTGCCCTGCCCAAGTGGTACAAGTAAAGAACCATTTCCCGCGTGTTGGGTTGTACCACTTATACTGTTTTTATGCCCCTGCGCCTCGACCCCGCCGATACGCGCGCCCTGCCGGTGCAAATCGCCGCCGCCGTGCGCGCCGATGTCACCTCCGGCGCCCTGCTGCCCGGCGAGCCCGTCCCCTCCACCCGCGCGCTGGCCACCCAGCTCGGCGTCTCCCGGGGCAGCGTCGTTACCGCGTATGAGCAGCTCACCGCCGAGGGCTACCTCAGCGCTGAGGTTGGTTCCGGCACCGTCATCAATCCCCGCCTGCCTCACAGCCCGCCGCCGCGCCCCGAGCCCGCGCCGCAGCCCGCTGCCGCGCCTGACCTTTTGGAACTGACGCCCGGCCTGCCCGATACCGCCGGCATCATCACCCCCGAATGGCGCGCAGCCTGGCGCGATGCCGCCGCCCAGCCGCTTTCCGATGCCCCTCCACTCCCCCACCACATCGCCAACCACCTGCGCTACATGCGCGGGCTGCGGGTAGATCCGCGCCGCATCGTCGTTACCGCCGGCGCCCGCGATGGCCTCGCTTTAGTGCTGCGTACGCTCGGTACCGCGCTGCGCGTCGGCGTCGAATCGCCCGGTTATCCCAGCCTGCGGCGCATCCCGCAGGCGCTTGGCCATGAGCTGGTGAACGTACCCACCGATGCCGATGGCGTTACCGTTCCCGATACCGACCTCGACGCGCTGATTGTCACCCCAAGCCACCAGTACCCGTATGGCGCCTCGCTGCCGGCCGAACGCCGCGCCGAACTCGTCGCCTGGGCCCGCCAGCATGGCGCTTTACTCATCGAGGATGACTTCGATTCCGAGCTGCGCTACGTGGGTCAGCCGCTGCCCGCGCTCGCTGCGCTCGCCCCAGAGCGCACCGTGTTGCTCGGTACGTTTTCCACCGTGATTTCGCCGTCCATCGCCTGCGGCTATGTGGTGATCCCGGATGGGCTGCGCGGGGGCATCGACAAGCAGCGCGATATCTTTGGCCAGCCGGTCGGCACCATCCCGCAGGCCGCGCTCGCCCATTACCTGGCCAGCGGGGCGCTGCGGCGCCACACCGGACGCATGCGCCGGACCTACAAGCGCCGCCGCGACCTCGTGGCCGATGCCCTGGGCTCTCTCCCCGGCGCGCGCCTGCTGCCCATCAATGGCGGTCTACATGCGGTTTTGCTGTGCAACCCGGCCATCGTCCCGCGGGCCGCCGCCCGCGGCATCAAGCTGACCCCGCTGCGCGAATACTGGGGCGGCGTGGACGCCGAAGACGGCGTGGTTTTAGGCTTTGGCCACCTAAGCGATGACGATCTGCGCCGCAGCCTGAGCGCGGTCGCCGCCGCGCAACGCGAATGTTAGCCTGAATTTAAATGCCCTCGCACAGAAAGACGTAAGAATGATGCTTGGCCCGCTCGAACTTCTGCTCATGCTCATCCCGCTAGCTATCTTCATCGGACTTATAGCCGGTGCCATTTATTTAATCGTGCAAGTCTCGCGCAATACCAAAGACATCCAGCAGAATTCGCAGGCCATCGCGCAACTTCGAGAGGCACAGAAAAACGGCCCCTCCGCTGGGCAGGGGCCGCATTCTTAAATGCCTAGTCCGCAGGCTTTTCCGTATTCACCGCGTGCGAGAAGTTCTCACTGAATTCCTTGAAGCCCTTATTAAAGGTGCCCAGGTTTTCCATGAACCCGCCCATGATGTCTATGGGCAGCGGGAAGACGATGGTGGAGTTTTGGTCCGCGCCGAGTTCCAGGACCGTTTGTAGGTAGCGCAGCTGCAGCGCCGCCGGGGCCTTGCCCAACTCCTCTGCAGCCTCGCGCAGCTCGCGGGAAGACTGCAGCTCACCGTGGGCCGAAATGACCTTGGCGCGGCGCTCGCGCTCCGCCTCCGCCTCGCGCGCCAGGGCGCGCTGCATCATCTCTGGGATTTCCACGTCCTTAATCTCCACGATGCGGGTCAACACTCCCCACCGTTCGGTTTGGCCGTTGATGATCGCCGCTAGGTCCTCGTTAAGCTCCTCGCGGTGGGCCAGCAGGTCATCGAGGCTCGCCCGACCCAAAAGCGAACGCAGGGTGGTCTGCGCAATCTGCGAGGTGGCCACGGCGTAGTTTTCTACCTCGAGGACCGCCTTGCTCGAATCGGTGACCTCGAACATGACCACCGCATTCACGCGCACGGACACGTTGTCCTTGGTGATGATTTCTTGCGGCGGAATCGTCAGCGTGACCACGCGCAAATCCACGCGCTCCAGCTTATCGATGCCCGGCAGCAAGAAATGCAGCCCCGGCTCCAGCATCGGTCGCAGGTGGCCAAAGCGGAAGGTCACGCCCCGCTCATACTGCTTAATCACCTTGAGCGAGTAGGACAAAAACACCCCGATGAGAGCGAGGATGATGCCGATGACGATCGGCCAGAATACGGGAGCGGACACTTAGATTTCCCCTTCCAGTTCTTGACGCACCGAGCGGTAGCGCGTGGATTTTCCGTACTTCGAACCATAGCGATCGACCTGCGCCGCCAACTCCGCCTCGCGGTTATCCATCTCCGGCACCACCAGCTGCGGCGCGTTCGAGGGCGTATTCCACAGGTGGCGGGCCAGCGGGTACACGCCGAAACCGGTGATGATAAGCACCGTAGCCAGCGTCAACGCCACTTCCGCGGGCGAATGGTAGCTAATCAGCGAGGCCAAGGGCAGCAAGTAGCCCATCGCCGCCACCGCCAGCGCGATGCCGCGGTGGAAGCGCCCCGAATCCGAGTGCGGCCACGGATCCAACTGGCGCGTGACCTCCCGGCCATGGTGCGAGACCGTGCACTGCTGCTTGACCGGGCAGGTATTGCACACGGTCGGGTTCGCGCGGTAGCGCATGACGCGGTTTTCCGGGTCGAAGCTGGAGGGCCAGAGCCAGTGATCTTCGGGGCATCGCCAAGCATCGTGGTCTTCCATGTACCGGAACGTGCCGGATTGGTTGGACATGGTGCGGTTGGCGGTTTGTTGCGCCAGCAGGTCGAATACCCAGGCCACTGCGAGCAGGAAGAGCCCGTAGCACGCGGATAGTACGGTAAATGCACCCGGCATTAGTCGTCCTTCTTATCCGAGCGGTAGGTACCGCCCCACTTCGTGCGCGATTCAAATTCCTGGCGCGGCGCGGTGGCGGAATCGCCGCGCTCAGCATCGGGATCTTCCTCCTCTACGAAGGCACCGCGCTCATCAACGTACCCGTAGCGCCGGCCCGTGGAGCTGCGCTTGTCGACTCGCCCCTTGCCTCCAGAAACCAGTCCCACCGAGGATCCCACGGGAACCTCGCCCGCGTGGTCGTCCTCGTCTGGGGTAATGATGCTAAACAGCGGGTTAGTCGGGTGCTCATCCACCGTGGGGATGTCCTTGTTGTAGAGCACCCCGCGCAGCGCCATCCAAAGGAAGGGCAGGATGCCGATGAGGAACATGACATCGCCAGGCAGGCGCAGCCACTCCATAACGAAGTTTCCAGGTTGGGTGATATAGCCCAACGAACGCGCCTCCACGTACCCGGAGCCGACGGACTCGTAAAGCTGCATGATGCCCAGTGGCAGCAGCGAAATTACCACCATCCACAACAGGCCCAGGTTTTGCAGCCAGAAAGCCCAGCCCATGGCCTTATCGGACCATTTGTCCTTGGGGATGAGATAGCGCAGTGCAAAGACCGACAGGCCTACAGCCAGGAAGCCATACACACCCATCATTGCGCCGTGGGCGTGGTTGGCCGTCAGCGCCGTACCGATTTCGTAGTAGGACACGATAGGCAGGTTGACTAGGAAGCCAAAGATGCCTGCGCCCAAGAAGTTCCAGAAACCAACGGCAACGAGGAACATCACGGCCCAACGGTGCGGGAAGGGTCGCTCCCCAGAAGCGCGCTGGCGGGAACCCAGCTGCATGAACGTCCACGCCTCCACCGTCAACAGCGTCAGCGGGACCACCTCGGCGGCCGAGAAGAACGCGCCCAGGGCCATGTGCTCGACCGGGGTGCCGGAGAAGTACAGGTGGTGCATCGTACCCAGCACGCCACCGGTGGAATAAAGGATGACGTCCAAGAAGATGATGCCCAGGGCGATCTTTTCACGGACCACGCCGAGCAGGACGAAGACGTAGGCCACCATGACGGTGGTAAATAGCTCCAGGAAGTCCTCCACCCACAGGTGGACCACCCAGAAGCGCCAGAATTCAGCGACGGAAATGTGGGTTTCCGAGCCAGCCAGGTTGCCCACCGCGTAAAACGCCGGGATGGCGAGGCCCGCAAAGAAGAACAACCACGGCATATTAGACTTGTGCTCATTTTTTAACCGCCCGCGCAGTTGGCGGTAGATGATGCCGATCCACACGAACATGCCAATGGTGAGCAGGACTTGGAAGAAGCGCGGGAGATCGAGGTATTCCCACTGCTGAGAAAATAGCGTTCCCTCTTCGATATAGCCCATGGTGGAGAGCCATTCAAAGGCCATCGACCCGAAGACCACTACGGCGATGGCTCCCAGGAGGAACCAGACGAGCCAGTGCTGCTTCTTCGGCTCTTTCTTGCCCACGAAGGAGGCGAGGAAGATACCCGCCGCCAACAGGCCGCCGGCGGTCCACAGCAGTGATAGCTGCAGGTGCCAGGTGCGCGAGACGTTATACGGCAAGATCTCTTGCAGCGGAATGCCGAAGAAACCGGTGAGCTCGGTGCGATAGTGCTGGCTGGCCGCACCCAGCAGCGCCTGGATTAAGAACAGCAACGCAATGACCAGGACGAACCAGGCCACCACCTTCTGCGACTTGGTCAGCCCGACCTCGCCCGGCTGCTTGAAGTCCAGGTTCGGTGCTTCTTCCGAATGCCAACCAATGGACTTGGACCACCGGCCGTAAATCGCAAAGATCAGGCCGGTACCGCCGATGAGCGCGATGAGCGAGAGCACCGACCACACCACGAGGTCCGCGGTCGGGCCGTTGTCCACGCGCGATTCCGCGGGCCAGTTATTGGTATAGGAATAGTCGTGGCCCGGACGCTCTGCCGCCGAAGCCCACGCGGTCCAACCGAAGAAACCTACGAGGTTATTGATGTCTTGCTCATCGGTAATAAAGTCCGACGGCAAGCCACTGTTGTGGGAATCGGGGCCAAAGTACTGAGCGTAGTAGTCCTTATTGGCCTCGAATGCCGAAATCTGGTTATCGGTCCACTCCAGCACGCCCGTTTCTTCGTCATAGCGGTTGGTGCGGAATTCTTCTACCACGGCCTCTTCGGGAGTGGCGGAAGAATCAACGAAATCGGGCATACCATTCGCGTCGTTTTCCTCGCGGGCGTGATCGAGAGCGCGGCGCAGGTACTCCGCCGTATAGTCCGGGCCCAGGTAGGCGCCGTGGCCCAGCACGGAGCCGTATTGCTGCAGGCCGCGGGCCTGGTACAGCGCCTGGCCGTTAGTGATCTCTTCCTTGGTTAAGACCGTTTCGCCCGTGGATTCGGAGACAATCTTTTCCGGCAACGGCATGGATGCGTCATAGGTGCGGTACGCCAAAAATCCCATGACCAAAAAGCCAAAGATCATGACGAGGGCAATGCCTTGCACCCACACGTTGCTCACCTTGAGGACCGGTTTCTTCCGGTCCTCAACCCCAGTCGTGGTGGCCATAAAGTGTCCTTTTCACAGTTGTAGAGAGTTCGACATACATCATTATGAACGGACAAAGCGGTGTTAAATAGTCGAACGGAAGGCCCCTACCCCCATTCGCCCACATCGGCCAGCCCGCACGCGAGCATTATTGGGAAAATCGGTGCACCATATAGCCGGGTTCCGCCCCCAGAATCCCCACCCAGCTTGTTTACCCCCGGTTTTTCCGTAACAATTAATGCATGACATTCGCAGAGCACACCAAGCGCAATTGGCTCATCACATTATTCGCCGCGATTTTCCTCGCCGCCATCGTCTGCATGATTTTCTTAAACGATCCACACCGCACAATGGTGGTCGCCATGGTCTTTATCGCCTCAGCAATCCTGCTCTTCGGCGCAATCCTCGGCATCTGGTACCTATTTCGCCGCAAGGACGAAAAAGACCCGCAGTAGATAGGCTAGGACGCATGGAATTTAGCTTGCTTGGCCACGCCTGCGTCGCAGTTGCGGCGCCGGGCGGGCGTATCCTCATCGATCCCGGAACCATGACGCCCGCCTTTCCCGACGCCGATGCGGTGCTCATTACCCATGCGCATGCAGATCACCTAGACCCGGACCGGCTTTCCGATGCCCCACTCTGGGCGCCCGCCGAAGCCTGCGAACAGCTGGGGCGCGGTACCGCGGTTGCACCGGGCGAGACCATCACCGTCGCCGGCCTCGACATCGAAGTACTCGGCGGCCAACACGCGCCGATCCACCCGAATATCCCGCGCCCGGCCAACGTGGGCTACTACTTGGGTGGCCTGCTCCACCCGGGCGATCAGTACATCGATCACCCGGCCAACGTGTTGCTCCTGCCCATCGCTGGGCCCTGGGTAAAGGCCGCGGAGGCCGCCGATTATGCCCAGCGCGTCGGCGCCGCGGTCACGATCCCCATCCATGACGCCGTGCTTTCCGATGTCGGCCGCACCGCCTTCGACACCATGCTCACCAAAGCCGGAGTACAGGGCTATAAGCGGCTAAATCCAGGCGAGAAATTTACCGCTTAGTCTATTTTTATTCTCTGACTACCCTGCGGTTTCGCAGCGGGGTGCTGTACGTTACATACCGCTTGGTCTAGTCTTGCGTGGCATGACGACGAAATACGATAACTCCAACGCAGACTGGTCCTTCGCCACCCGCTCCGTTCATGCAGGCCAAAACCTCGACGGCGCGCACAACTCCCGCAATGTGCCGATTTACCAAACCACCTCGTACGTCTTTGATGACGCCGAGCACGCGGCCAACCGCTTTAACCTCTCCGATGCGGGCCCCATCTACACCCGCCTGACCAACCCAACGCAGGATGCGCTGGAAGAGCGCTTGGCCTCCCTTGAAGGCGGCGTGGCCGCCGTGGCCTTTGCCTCGGGCCAGGCCGCAGAGACCGCGGCCATTTTCAACCTCGCCTCGGCAGGCGATCACATCGTTTCCTCCCCGCGCCTCTACGGCGGCACCTCCACCCTCTTTACCGTCACGCTCAAGCGCCTTGGCATCGACGTCACCCTCGTGGAAAACCCGGACGACCCCCAGTCCTGGCAGGACGCCGTACAGCCTAATACCAAGGCCTTTTACGGCGAGACCTTTGGCAACCCGGTAGCCGATGTCCTCGATATCCCCGCCATCGCCGAGGTCGCGCACACTAACCAGGTCCCGCTCATCGTGGATAACACCATCGCCACCGCAGCGCTGGCCCGCCCGCTCGACTTGGGCGCGGACATCGTCGTGGTTTCGACCACGAAGTTCTACACCGGCAACGGTTCTGCGGTGGGCGGCGCGATTATTGACGGCGGCTCCTTCGACTGGACCGTCGAGCGCGACGGCGAGCCGGTATTCCCCCACTTCATCACCCCCGACGAGGCCTACCACGGCCTGAAGTACGCCGACCTCGGCGCCCCCGCCTTCGCGCTCAAGGCCCGCGCCGGCCTGCTGCGCGATACCGGCGCCGCCATTTCTCCGTTCAATGCATGGCTGACGCTTAATGGCATTGAGACGGTAGGGCTGCGCATCGACAAGCACAATGCCAACGCCCAAGCCGTGGCCGAGTACCTGGAAGGCCACGCCAAGGTGACGAAGGTCAACTACGCCGGCCTGGATTCCTCACCGTATAAGAAGATCAAGGAGAAGCTGGGTTACTCCTATACCGGCTCCGTGCTGTCCTTCGATATCGAGGGCGGGCGCGAGGAAGCATGGGCGTTTATCGATGCCCTAAAACTCCACTCCAACCTCGCCAATATCGGCGATACCCGCTCACTCGCGGTTCACCCGGCGACCACCACGCACTCGCAGTCCGATGATGCCGCCCTAGCCGCGGCGGGTATCGCGCAGTCCACCATCCGTTTGTCTGTGGGCATTGAAGATATCGACGACATCATTGCTGACCTCGAATTGGGATTTAACGCACTGGCATGAGCTGTATAAGTATCGGCGATTTTCGCACCGAAGCAGGCGCCACGCTTTCCGATGCCCACATCGCCTACCACCGCTTCGGCCATTTCCTCGGCGATCCGCACGGCGGAAATAACGTCATCTTGGTGGAACACGCGCTGACCGGCAACGCCGATGTGGCCGAGTGGTGGTGCGATCTCATTGGCCCAGGCAAGGCGCTGGATACGACGAAGTGGTGCGTTATCGCCATGAACGCACTCGGTGGCTGCAATGGATCCACCGGCCCCTCCTCCCCGCATCCAGATGGCCGCAGTTGGGGATCGCGTTTTCCGGCGCTATCCATTCGCGATTTGGTGGCCGCGGAGAAAAAGGCGCTGGAAGAACTCGGAATAACGCGCGTACATGCGATTATCGGCGGTTCTATGGGTGGTGCACGCGCCTTGGAATGGACGCTGATGTACCCGGAGGCGGTCGATGCTGCGTGCGTTATCGCCGTCTCCGCGCGCGCCTCCGCGTGGCAGATTGGTATCCAGTCGGCGCAGATTTCCGCGATTGAACGCGATCCCTTCTGGCACGGCGGCGACTATTATTCCTCCTCCCAGCGCCCTCGCGAGGGACTCGCGGCGGCGCGGCGCATCGCGCACCTGACGTATCGCGGCGAGCAGGAAATTGATGAGCGCTTTGGTGTTCAGGCCCAAACCGACGAAGAACCCCTCGGGCCCTATCGCCGGCACGACCAGCGCTTCGCCGTGAACTCCTACCTGGATTATCAGGGCTCGAAGCTGGCGGATCATTTTGATGCCGGCTCCTATGTCACACTTACCGAGGCCCTCAACCGCCACGACATCGGCCGTGGCCGCGGCGGCCTGAACCGCGCGCTGGGTTCTTCGCAGGTACCGACCATGGTCGTGGGCGTCGATACGGACATCCTTTATCCCTATCACCAGCAGGAACACCTCTCTCGGAACCTAGGCAACCTGCTGGCCATGGCGAAGGTAGTCTCTCCCGTCGGCCACGATGCGTTCCTCACGGAGTCGCGCCAGATGGACCGCATCCTGCGCAACTTCCTCACCCTGTCCCAACCGCACCCGCTGGACGCGGACAGCACAATCGACTACGCCATCTAGCCAACCCCGCCTACACGCCGGCGCGTGCGCAATTCCGCATCGCCTACGCCAGCGGTTTACGGTCACTGGTGGCTCGACGCACGAACGGGACGCGGCGCGAGGCAGATAGTGGCGGGGTCCGGAACGGGGGCACGGTAAGTGGCTAGCCCGGACTCCTTGCAGAAGGCATACAGAAGGATCGCCGGAGCGGCGCAGGTTTAACTGCGCTGGCTTCGGCAATGTTCTTTATCGGGCCCAGGGCGGGCGCCACACGATGCCTTCGTGCGGGTGGCGCTCTAGGCGCCCACGACGGGGCGGGGCATTTGGGTCATCGTCGTTGACGGCGTTGTGATACTTGCAGGCGATGGTCAAGTTCTCGGAGTTGGTCTCGCCGCCGAGCAGCCACGGTTGCAGGTGGTGAACCTGGCATTCATCGGCAGGGATATGACAATCAGGCCACGGGCACACCGGATTTTCGGCCATCGCCATCTGCCGCTGCTTCCAGGTGGCCAGCCGGCGCGTGTGGTACAGGTTCACGGGGCCGGTGACGGGGTGGATGAGGGTGATGAGGCCGGCATCGGCAAGCGCGCGCTCCGCTAGCTGCGCACCGGTGATGGTGGCACCGTTAGTCAGCTGCAGGGTGACGTCGTCCTCGCCGTGGGTAACCTTCACCATGTCATCTAGCGTGAGGACCACGTTAGTAGTGATGGTGGAGGCGGCCGCGCCCTCTGCAAATACCCGGCGCGCATCGTCCACGGTGGAGACGTGGTTATTAATCTCAGCCACCAGGCCCGATTCCGCGGTGATGGTCAGCGTCCACAGGTCATCGGTGCGGCGGGTAAGACGCACGCCCTCCGCGCGCTTCTGTGTGCGCTCCTCCTTGACGCGGCGGCGGGCGCGCTTTTCTATCTCGCTGGTAGAAACGTTGAGCCGGCACAGCTCCTCGCGCAGGGCCCACGCCGCGCGCTGGGTCTTCAGCTTCTGCGCGTGCACCTCGATGATTTTCAGCGCATCGAGCGGGAGCGCGGTCGTTCGGGCGGCGCGCTGCTTGGCGCTAAACGATGTCTTGCCAAAATACGTATCTGCCAAGCGCGCGAATTCCGCTGCCTCTTTATCGCTAAAACCGCGGTCTACCAATTCGGCTTCGGATAGCCCAGCGCACTCCCCGATGAGCGCCATCGGGGAGTTTATCGCTGCGAGGTAATCCGAAATCATGGCCCCGAGCCTAAACCGCGGGTAGCTGAGGGCGCGAGGCCAAGTGCGCGGCGGCTGTGGATAGCCGCGCGACACTCCGCAGATTGGTGATACTGAAACAATCACCTGTGGATAACTAGCTGCCCAGCGCGTCCACGGAGTAAGCGAGAAAGGTCATCAGCGCGCCGATGACCCCGGTAAAGGTGGCATCGAAGCGGCGCGAGCGCACCGCCAGCACGCCGACGCGGCGCGAATCGCAGGTCAGGCGCACCACCGTCAGCCACAGCAGCGCGAGCCCGAGCAAGAAGGTAGCCCTGCGCCAATACTCGAAAATGGCGTAGCCGCCGGACACGGCCACCCCGGCGATGAAGAGCCCGATGGCCACCCACTGCACGGAGGCGGGCAGCGGGGACGGTTTCAGGTGCGCGTCGTGAGGGTTGTCTAAATTCACGCCAGCTTTTCCGCGCGCTCAACGATGTTGCGCACCAAGAAGGCCCGCGTGAGCGGTCCGACGCCGCCTGGGTTGGGCGAGACGTACCCAGCCTTATCCCAGCAGTCGGGGGCGATATCGCCGGTGAGCTTGCCGTCGACGCGGGATACGCCGACATCGAGAAGCGCGGCGCCTTCCTTAATCATGTCTGCGGTGAGCATGTGTGGCTGGCCGGCGGCGGCGATGACGATATCGGCATTGCGGGTTTCGGCGGCAAGATCCTTCGTGCCAGTGTGGCACAGGGTGACCGTAGAGTTCTCGCTGCGGCGGGTCAGCATCAGGCCAATGGGGCGACCGACGGTCACGCCGCGGCCGATGACGACGGTCTTGGCGCCGTCCAGCTCCACGCCGAAGCGGCGCAGCAGGTGCAGGCAGCCATTCGGGGTGCACGGCAGCGGGGCTTCCTCATTGAGAACGAGCTTGCCCAGGTTGACCGGGTGGAGACCATCGGCGTCCTTTTCCGGATCGATGCGCTCGAGGATGGCGTTTTCATCCAAGTGCTTGGGCAGCGGGAGCTGGACGATGTAGCCGGTACAGGCGTCATCGGCATTGAGCTCATCGATGACCGCCTCGAGTTCCTCCTGCGAAATATCCGCCGGCAGGTCCTTGCGAATGGAATTAATACCCAACTTTTCGCAATCGCGGTGCTTCATCTTTACATAGGACTGGGAGCCTGGGTCCTCACCCACCAGAACGGTGGCCAGGCCAGGGGTTATCCCCTTGTCCTTCAGGGCGGCCACGCGCTCGGCGAGGTCCGCAAAAATCTCGTCACGGTACAAGGTGCCATCTAGTTTGGTAGCGCTCATAGCCCCCATCCTAGACTGAAGGCATGAGCCAGCTGCACATCGTCTTTGATAATCCCGTCATCCCGACCAATACCGGCAATGCCATTCGCACCGCGGCGGTGACGGGCGCGAGCCTGCACCTGATTGAGCCGCTGGGGTTTAATTTTGACGATAAGCACTTAAAACGCGCCGGGTTGGACTATCACGACCTGGCAGATGTGCAGCTCCACAAGGATTTCGACGCGTGCATGGAGGCACTGCCCGGCGCGCGCGTTTTCGCCTTTACCACGCATACGGATAAGTGGTTTACGGAGGTTGAGTACCAGGACGGCGACGTGCTGCTCTTTGGCACGGAGCCGACCGGCCTGCCAGATGAGCATGTCAACCATCCGCGCATCACCGATCAGGTGCGCATTCCGATGATCCCGGCCAGGCGCTCGATGAACCTCTCCAACTCCGCGTCTACCGCGGTCTTTGAGGCGTGGCGCCAGCTTGGTTTTAAGGGAGCGGTGTAAGTTCTGGCAGGTCGCGGGAGCGCAGGCGGTTAAGCAGCGCGTGGGCATCGGCAAGCGCGAGGTTGCGCGCCGCCATGGACACGGGCCCCTGCACGAGGTCGAGCTCCACCGTGGCTAGGCCGAGCAGCTGGGATATCGGGCCGCGGCGCAGGGTGAGTTCCTGGATGTGGCGCAGCTCGATGGCTTGGACGCGGCGGTTGAAGCGGCCGGCGCGCACGATGACATAGTCGCCGGTCAGCGCGACGGTTTGCTGCCGGTAATCGATGGGCGAGACCCATTTGGCGCGCGCGGGCGAGGCATAGGTCGGGGCGGCGTCGGCGGGCAGGAATTGCCGGGCTTGGCTGCGCTTGCCGACGGGCACGATGCGCGTCGATCCCGATCCCTCGCCGCTGGCCATGCCGCCGTAGCCGGCGACCGACACGCGCGTTTCGTACCAGTCGAAGGGCCGCCACAGGAAGGGCTGGGTGACTTGGACGGCGTGGATGCGCTCGAGGCGGATGTTTTGGCGGCGGCGATCGGCAAGGCCGTAGGTGATATTGAGCACGCCATCCTCAAGGCTGGCGGTATAGCGCCACGAGGAGTCAATCACGTTCCAGGCGCGCGGGACGGTGGCCAAAAGGATAGGCAGCGTGATGGTCAGGGACATCGGTGTGACCACGAGGAATACAAGGGCCGCAATGAGGACGATCGTGGACACGTGCAAAGCGGCCGCGGCCAGGGAACGCGCGATGGGGATTTCGGGGATAAGGACGTTGTCCTCTTCTTCGGCTGGCTGCTCCTCAGTCGGCCGCTCCCGCGGCTCGCCGTGGACGCGGGAGAGGATTTCGGCGCGCAGGGCCTCGGCATCGCGCTTTTTCAGGAAGGCGATTTCGATGGCGGACGACTGCCCGCCGGCCGTTTCCACGCGCACGGCTGCGAGCCGGAAAAGGCGGGCGATAACGGGCTCGACGACGTCGACCGCCTGCGTGCGGTCATAGCGCGCGGTGCGCTGCTGCTTCGAAATAACCCCGCGGCGCAAGGTGAGTTCCTCCTCGCCCAGCCGGTAGCCCATCTGGCGCCACCACACGCCGGATACGAGCCAGACCACTGCGCATACTGCAATGAATCCGGCTAGGGCGAGGCCGATATCGCGCAGGTCCGCGGCGCTGTGTTCGCCGGTAACGAAGGCAAAGATTCCGCGCAGCGCCTCCATATTGACGTTTAAGGCAAAAGCCGCGATGACGGCCAGGATGACCGACCACAGCTGCAGCAGCGGGGTCAAGCGGTGGACGCGGTGGTAACTCATAGCCCGCTCATCCGTTCGCGGGCGTGGTGGGTGAGGCGGGTGCGGAGGGCATCGGCAAGCGGGGCGTCCAAACCCTTCACCGTGGCGTCCGTGGTTGCGGAGGCGGTGTGCAGCTGCAGCTCCTTGAGCCCGAAGGCGCGCTCGAGGGGGCCGGCAGTCACGTCCACGAACTGGATGCGGCCGTAGGGCACAACGGTGAAAGAATGCCACAGCTTGCCGCGCGTAATGAGCAGCTCATCGTCGGTTTCGCACCAGCCCATGCGGCGCACTTGGGCCGGAATGAGCCAGAGCAGCCAGAAAAAGAGGACGGTGAAGAGCCCCGCCGCCCAGTAGAACCACGGGGTCCACCAGTACCCTGCCGCTGCGGCCGCCGCGGCGGAAATAACCGTCCAGCCCAGGTGGCGGATGTAGCGCACCTTCACCAAACGCGGCGAGACGGGGTTCATTTCTTCGCTCATAGCTACTGACAGTAGCAATCGGTCTCGCACCCTTGCGCAACTTATCGTTAGTCGATATTATCGAATTACGACAACATCGAAAGTCGATAAGGAATCGACGGAAAGGATTGTCATGACCACCCCACAGCCCACCTCTCAAGCTGAGCGACGCGAAATTAACGCGGCGGCCGCCCTCTGCCTGTTCACCATTATCATCCTCGGCCCCACCTACCTGCGCGACCTTGTCACCGGACGCTTTTCCACCGCACTGAGTGCGGCCATCCCGGAAGGCCTAAGCAAGCACAACCTCGACGGCGGGCCATTCTGGATGCTCACTGCGGGGCTCGTCGTCAAGATTGCAGGAATCTTGATTATCGCGTTCTTTGCCTACCGTTTGGTCAAACCGATGCTTCGTGGGCAGGTTTTCAATACGAAAAACATCCGCTTTCTTAACGGCATGACCATCGGAATCCTTGTCTGGTTTATCGGACGCTTCCCACTCGAAGGTATGGGCAATAACTGGGCTTCCTCGCAGCTCGACATTGACTGGTGGGCCAACCAGAGCGGAACCCCATTAGGCGAGCTTGCGCTGCCCTACCTTTTTGTCTGCACTCTCCAGCTCTTCTCAGTTGCCATCAAGCGCGGCAGCAAGCTCGAAGAGGAGGTTGAAGGCCTTGTCTGAGGAGCAAGAACCCCAGGTGATCTGCCACCTCGACCGGATAATGGAAGAGCGCGGTATTACCGGAGCGGCGCTCGCCAAAGAGGTAGGTATCACCCCAGTTAACCTGTCCGTTCTGAAGAATAATCGCGCCAAGGCCGTACGCTTTAACACCCTTGCAGCACTGTGTGCGGCACTGGACTGCCAGCCGGGCGATATCTTCGAAGTGGAATAGAAAACCTTGTCATTATGTTGGGTTTATGCAGTACTTTGACCTACGTCCACGGAAATCTATAGGAAGAATTCCTAATGGCTAACTAACTCGCCGCCGGCGTCTAGTACCGGCCGGCGATGTTTTTCTCGGCCTGGCCACCGCTTTTGGGCTTCGATGCGGAGAAAACTAGCGGAAATCCCGGGAGCCGCGCGAGAGGAAATCACCAAAGTCCAGCGGCTCGAGCTTATCCGCGACCACGCTTACCGCGCCGGTGGCGTTTTGCACGATGCCGCGGATGATAAGCGCGCGGGCGGTACGGGCGAGCACCTTCTGGCGGGACCACAGCCCGGGCGAGACCATCACGTTCATCAGTCCGGTTTCATCCTCCACTCCCAAAAAGGTCAGGCCGGAGGCGGTGCGCGGGCGCTGGCGGTGCGTAATGATGCCGGCGATGCGCACGCGGGTGCCATCGGGGACGTGGGGAAGGCGGGAGGAAGGCAGGACATCGCCAAGCGCGGCCCTGACTAGCTCCATAGGCTGCTTATC
This sequence comes from Corynebacterium sp. MSK310, assembly GCF_030227355.1. Classification (NCBI taxonomy): domain Bacteria; kingdom Bacillati; phylum Actinomycetota; class Actinomycetes; order Mycobacteriales; family Corynebacteriaceae; genus Corynebacterium; species Corynebacterium sp. MSK310. Next base: position 162,882 of record NZ_JASPFZ010000003.1, on the reverse strand, counting down.
GTGGGTGACGCCGGTAGCGGCGACATCGGTAGCCATCAGCTCGAACACCGACATGCCGGGCAGGTGCGGTGAGGCGAGCGCGGAGGTGCCGGGCAGCATGCCCTCGCGCTCGGTGGCGGCGACGCCAGCCTGCCAAAGCGCTTGGCGGCGCTCCAACCCCAAGCACTCCAGCGCCCCCGCCGTGGCCAGCGCCTCCACCTGCTCCACGCTAAGATCCGCCCGGCGCGACAGATCGGAGACGGTGCTAAAAGGCGCTGTGGCCTCCACGCGCTCGGCGGCCTTGTCCCCCAGCCCCTTGATGAGGTTGAGGCCCAACCGGATCTCGCCGGTGGGCAGCGCCCTGGCCTGCGCGCCGGAATCATTGATGCTCACCGGCAGCACGCGCACGCCGTGGCGCCGGGCATCCTGAATGAGCGACTGCGGCGAATAAAAGCCCATGGGCTGCGCGCGCAGCAAGCCCACGCAGAACTCCGCCGGGTAGTGGTGCTTGAACCACGCGGAAAAATACACCAGCGAGGCGAAGGACTGCGAGTGCGATTCCGGGAAACCGTAGGCGGCAAAGGCGGTGATCTTGGCCCAGAGCTTCTCCGCGACTTCACCGTCGATGCCGTTGGTGGCGCGCAGGCCCTCGAAAAAGCGGCTGCGCAGCGCGGCCATCTTGGCCGGTGAGCGCTTCGAACCCATGGCGCGGCGCAGGTCATCGGCCTCGGCGCCGGTAAAACCGGCGGCATCCACCGCAATCTGCATCAATTGCTCTTGAAAAAGCGGGATGCCCAGGGTTTTACCCAGCGATTTCTCCAGCACCGGGTGGTCATAGGTCACGGGCTCGAGGCTATCGCGCCGGCGCAGGTAGGGGTGCACGGAACCGCCCTGGATGGGGCCGGGGCGAATGAGCGCGACCTCCACCACAAGGTCGAAGAAACAGCGCGGTTTGAGCCGCGGCAGCGTGGCCAGCTGCGCGCGGGACTCCACTTGGAAGACGCCGACGGCATCAGCGCGGCAGAGCATGTCATAGACAGCGGGCTCGGCTAGGTCGAGTTCCCACAGGCGCACCTCGCGGCCGGTGGTGGTGCGCACGGCATCGATCATGTGGTGCAGCGCCTCCAGCATGCCGAGGCCCAGCAGGTCGAATTTCACCAGCCCGGCGGCGGCGCAATCGTCCTTATCCCATTGCAGCACGGAGCGGCCTTCCATGCGGGCCCATTCCATCGGCACCACGTCCGCGATTGGCCGGTCACATAAGACCATGCCGCCGGAGTGGATGCCGAGGTGGCGCGGCTGGTCGAGGAATTGCTCGGCGAGTAAGGAGACATCGGCAGGCGGCTCGGCTATGCCCTTCGACCACGCATCGGCCGAGCCCTGTGGGTAGCCCAGCGCGCGGGCGGCGTCGCGGGTAGCACCCTTGCGGCGGTAGGTAATGACGTTAGCCACCTGTGCGGCGCGGTCGCGGCCGTGGGTGCGATAGACGTATTGGATGACCTCCTCGCGCCGGCCGGATTCGATGTCGATGTCGATATCGGGCGGGCCATCGCGATCCGGCGACAGGAAGCGCTCGAAGAGCAGCTGCGCCGAAATGGGCTCGGCGTTGGTAATGCCCAGCGCGAAACAGACGGCGGAATTAGCTGCCGAGCCGCGCCCCTGACAGAGGATATTTTCCTGGCGGCAGAAATCCACCAAGTCGCAGACGATGAGGAAATAGCCCGGAAAGCCCAGCTGCTTGATGATGCCCAGCTCGTGCCGCATCTGCTTTTTCGCCTTGGCCTGTATTTCGGGCGGGCGCGAGGCGTAGCGCTTTTTACCGCGCCGCCACACCTCGTGTTCGAGCCAGCTCATCTCGGTATGCCCCTCCGGGACGACAAAGTCCGGCAGGTTGGGCGCAAGTGCACCCCAGGTAAAGGAACACTCGCGGGCAAGGCGCACGGTTTCGGCGATAAGCTCGGGCCGGCCGGGAAGCAACTGGGCCATCTGCTCGCCGGAGCGCATCCAGCCTGCGCCCATCGGGTGGGCATCCGGTGCGGCTTCCTCTAAGGATTGGCGGTGCGCCAAGGCGCGTTTAGCGGCGGCGAGCCTTACCTGGTCGCGCGTTGCTGCCGCAGGTCGAGCGGTTGCGATGGCGCGGAGATTATTGTACTTATCCAGGAAACTGTGGTGATCCGCATCTTCGGGAGACATTGTGCACGCATATTCGAGAACTATGCTGTCTATTTTTATTCTTTCGAGAACGTGATCGATTTTTTGTATAGCCTCCCACCCCAGCAGGAAAAAGCACTCCTCTTCTAGCTCACGCGCCACGGCGTCTAGGGGCGGGTAGGCAACGCCTCCTTTCTCCCCGGCATCCATCCGCGCGCGGGCGATAAGGCGAGAGAGGCGGCGATAGCCTTCCGGCGTGCGCGCCAGCACGGTCACTGGGGCCTCCGCGAGGGAAAGCTCCGCGCCGTATATGGCCGAAAGTCCGGCCCTAGCTGCGGCTTCCGCGAATTTCATCAGGCCGTAGAAGCCATCCCGATCCACAACAGCCAGCCCCTCGAGGCCAAGCTCTAGGGCGCGGGCGACCAGCTCTTCCGGCTCGGCGGCGCCGTCGAGAAAGCTATAGGAGCTTACCGCGTGCAGCTCCGCAAAGGGCACGGCGGAATACCCGCGCTGGACAGGCTCATCGCCGCCGCCGAGGTGATGCACGGCGACGGGCGCGGCAGCGTCCTTGCCGGATAGTATCCTTTCTAAACGCGACCACGGCAGCGCCTTTCCACCATTAAATTTCACCCTTCACAGGGTAATGTCGAATTAATGTTCTATACAACCCGGCACGATGAGACGCGTTCAATAGACAAAGCGGTTCGCTTATTGCTAGATTGCTAAACGGTCAATTTATTTAAACTCCTACATGTAAGGGGACCTCATGCAGATTCGTCGCGCAGCGGCCGCTACCGCCGCCGTTACCGTCGCCGCCACCAGCCTTGTGGCCTGCTCCTCCGACGCAGATGATGACAAGACCATCACCGTTGGCACCACCGATGATGCAAAGCAGGCCTGGGTTGCCTTTGAGCAAGAAGCCAAGGACGCCGGCTACGACATCGACATCAAGTCTTTCTCGGATTACAACACCCCGAACCAGGCCCTAAACCAGGGCGAGCTGGACACCAATAACTTCCAGCACCTGAAGTTCCTGGCCGAGTACAACCACGGCAATGGCACCAACCTGGTCCCCATCGTCGCCACCGAAATCGTGCCGCTGGCGCTGTTCTGGAAGGGCCACGACTCCCTCGATGGCATTGAGGGCGAAGAAGTTGCCATCCCGAATGACTCCACCAACCAGGGCCGCGCCATCAACGTGCTGGTCCAGGCTGGCCTTATCACCTTGAAGAAGGACGGGCTTATCACCCCAACGCCGCTGGACATCGATGAGAAGAAGTCCAAGGTCAAGGTCGTGCCGGTCGATGCAGCCCAGACCCCATCCGCGCATGGCGAGGGCACCCCGGCGATTATCAATAACTCCTTCCTGGAGCGCGCCGGCATCGACCCGGCCACCGCCGTCTTCCAGGATGACCCGAACTCCGAAGAGGCTGAGCCTTATATCAACGTCTTTGCCGTTCGCGAGGAAGACGCCGATAACGAGGACATCAAGAAGCTCGCCGAGCTGTGGCACTCCGATGCGGTACAAAAGGGCGTCGACGAGGACTCCGCAGGTACCTCCGTCGAGGTCGAGCGCACCCCAGAAGAACTCCAGGAAATCCTGGACAAGCTCGAAGCAGATTTGGACTAATCACCCTTGCCTTCTACCCCGCCGGTTTTCACCCCGGCGGGGTTTGGCACTTCCTCACTAAGGACGCAACCCGTGGCAGATTCCACCCAGAACGGCACTCGCATTGAGTTCCGCAATATCACCAAGGTCTTCCAACAGAAAAAGGCCGAGGTCAAAGCTCTTGACGATGTCTCCTTGACCGTCGATTCCGGCGAGATCATCGGCATCATCGGCTACTCCGGCGCCGGCAAATCCACCTTGGTCCGCATGATCAACGGCCTGGATACGCCCACCTCCGGCGAGCTGCTGCTCGATGGCCAGAATATCGTCGGCATGTCCGAAAAGAAGCTGCGCGGCATCCGCCGCAATATCGGCATGATCTTCCAGCAGTTTAACCTCATGAACTCCCGCACTGCGGCGGGCAATATTGAGTACCCGCTGCAGTTGCAGGGCATCGGCAAGCGCGAGCGCCAACAGCGTGTGCAGGAGCTGCTGGATTTTGTTGGCCTGGGAGATAAGGGGAAAAGCTACCCGGAACAGCTTTCCGGCGGCCAGAAGCAGCGCGTGGGCATCGCGCGCGCCCTGGCCACGAATCCTTCGCTGCTGCTTGCCGATGAAGCCACGTCCGCCCTCGACCCCACCACCACGCAGGAGGTCCTCGACCTGCTGCGCCGGGTGAATAAGGAGCTCGGCATCACCATCGTGGTCATTACCCACGAAATGGAGGTCGTGCGCTCCATCGCGGATAAGGTTGCGGTGATGGAAAATGGCCGCGTCGTAGAACAAGGCAGCGTCTACCAGGTCTTTTCCAATCCCCAGACCGCCGTGGCCGCCAAGTTCGTTGCTACCTCGCTGCGCAATGAGCCCGACGTGGTGGAAACCGATGACCTGCTCGTTCATGAAGGCCGCCTGTTTACCATCAACCTGACCGAGGAATCCGGCTTCTTCGGCGCCGCCGCCAAGCTGAAGGATGCGGGCGTATCCATCGCCGTCGTCCACGGCGGTATTACCACCTTGCAACAGCACTCCTTTGGCAAGCTCACCGTGCGCTTGAGCGGTGACGACGCCGCCATCGAAGAGTTCTACCGCGCCCTATCTGCCACCACTCAAATTGAGGAGATTGAACGATGAACGTCAACTATCTCGCCGCCGCCGACTGGGACCGCTTGGGCGGATCGCTTGTCGATGCCATCGTCGACACCCTCATCATGGTCTCGACCACCCTCGTCGTCGCCGGCATTTTGGGCCTGGGGCTCGGCATCTTGCTCTACACCGCCCGCCCGGGCGGCATCCTGCAAAATAAGGCCGTCTACCTGGTGGTCAACCTGCTGGTGAACTTCGTTCGCCCCATCCCGTTTATTATTTTGCTGGCGTTTGCGCAGCCACTCACCGTCGCCGTGATGGGCGGATCCATCGGCCGCGAACCGGCCACCTTCGTGATGGTCATCGCCGCCACGTTCTCCGTAGCGCGCGTGGTGGAACAAAACCTCGTGGCCATCGACCCAGGCGTTATCGAGGCCGCCCGCGCCATGGGTGCTTCACCGTGGAAGATCATTACCTCCGTGATTATCCCGGAGGCCCTCGGCCCGCTGATTCTGGGCTATACCTTCCTGTTTATCGCCATCGTGGATATGTCCGCCATGGCCGGCTACGTCGGCGGCGGCGGACTGGGTGACTTCGCCATCGTCTACGGCTACCGCGCCTTCGAGTGGGAAGTCACCGTCGTGGCCACGCTTATCATCATCGTGCTGGTGCAGGCAGCGCAGTTCTTTGGCAACTGGCTATCCTCCAAGGTTATGCGCCGCTAATAAGCTCCACATCCGTGGCCACAAGCGCCTTGCCGGTCTTGGGTGCGTCGCCGCAGGAAGAAACCACTCCTTCCACGGCGCGCTGCTCGAGCGTCACGCTCCACCGCCGGCCATCGGCATGCGTGACCACGGGGCCCTGCTTTTCGTCTTCTGCGTAGAGCTGGCCGTAGTAGAGGTCCTCAGAGGCATCGATAAGCTCGCGCGCTACCGCCAACTCCGCCACTTGGCCGCGCGGGCCGAAAATGCCGCGCCCGCGATTGACCGGGTAGAAATATTTCCCTTCCGCCGCCGCCGCAATCATCTGCGCGGCGGCTTCCTTATTCATCCGGCCAAAGGAATAGGCCCACGGCATGAGCATGACCGAGGGCGCGAAGCGGTGCCCCTTCGTGTGCGAGGTCTCCCACACCATATCCGGGTAATCCTCCACCAGCTCCGCGGCGAGCGGGCGCCCCTTCACGGCGCAGCACTTATCGCGCTTAGCATGGGTGCACACCAAAACCAGGGGCGTATCGAGGGTTCCTCCCCCATTGCGGCCCGGCGCGGAGAGATCCAGATCCAGAATCTTTTCCGGGCCGGTCAAAAGGACCAATTCCATCACGCCCTGCTCAGCCCACACCAGGTAACACCGGTGCATGGTGCCGATTTGGCGGCCATCGCGGCCGGGGCGGCGAATCAATTGCAGCCCGGCCTGGCCCTTGAGTTTTTTCTTCAGTTGGGCCGTGAGTTCTGGGCCAAAAGTATCGCCATCAAGCACGTCGCGCGACCAGCCGCCGGGCCACTCAAAGAGGACAAACACGGACTCTTTTTTCGCTGTGCCGGGCAGCGGTTCCACCTGGTAATCTGAACAGAAATCGGTCATGTACCCTAGCCTAACCCGTCTGCAACTCAGCTCACATATTTGGCAACAATTCGGTCAAGATCTGCCCCCAACGCTAGGCAGTAATTAATGGAAATTATACTCTAGTGGTCATGTATAAAGCCCGCCTCTCACTCCTGCTTGCCGCCGCAGCCCTCCTCACCGGCTGCAGCACCGAATCAGCGGATGACACCACCATGGCGGCCTCTGTGGGAAACTCGCACATCAACCCGCTGGGTGAGGCGGATATGAGCATGAAAACGCTGCGCCCAGAAGCCCCTTCGGAGCTCGTGGTGACCAAGGTACGCGTGGGCCAGCACGATGGTTTCGAGCGCGCCGTCTTCGAGCTCGAGGGCGAGGGTTCCCCAGGCTGGTTCGTGGATTACGCCGATAACCCCAAGCAGCAAGGCTCCGGCCAACCCATTAACTATGCCGGTGATACCGCGCTCAATGTCAATATCGATGGCGTGGTCTATCCGTTTGAGGCCGGCATTGACGAGCCGCGCATCGGCATCGTCGATGCCCCCGCCGGCGGCGTTATTACCCAAGTGGTCAACGGCCGCACCTATGAGGGCCGCAGCCAGTTTGTCATCGGTATGAACCAGCGCAAGCCTTATTCCGTGCAGGTGCTAGAAAATCCCACGCGCCTCGTGGTAGATATTCGCTCCTAATACGTCGCTTCCACGCGCCAGCGCCCCTCTGACCACACCAAGAGCCAGGCGCGCTGGCGTTGCTCCCGTTCAGCCTGGCCCACAATTTGTAGCCGCGCCGCGTGCTGCGGCTGTTCGGTCCACCACTGCGTATCCACCGGCCACGGCCCAGCCCAGCCGATAACGCGGTAGCGGTGCGCGCCCCACCCGAGTGCCACGGGCACAGAGGATAGGAGGGCCTCGGCGGTGACGATGACGTCCCGCGCGGCGGCATCGATAAGCCGAATGCGCGCGGCCGGGTGGTTCGGCCCGCCGCCTAGGCGGGCGGGAAGCGGCGCGGGGATCCTGCCTGGCCAGCTGCCCTGCGGCGTGGCATCGCGCTGCTCCCCATAGGGAACGTACTCGATACGCTCGGCCACCCCACGGCCACCGACGGCCCGCGGCTGCAAGACGCGATCTATGCCCAGCTGCGATTGCACGCGCGAAATCACCCGCTTGACCTGTTCCTGTGAGGTATCCCCGCCCCAGAGGCCATCGGCCTGCGGCCTAGCCACCTCCACCGGCTCAAGCACCAACCGCACGATCGCGGCGCCGTCCTTGCCGCTCGACCGCGCCGCCGTAAGCCACCCATCCAGCTGCCAGCGCACCCGGTCCGCGGTCGCCTGCTCCGTGAGCGCCTCATGCGTGCGCCATACCCGGGCCACGGTTTCACCAGTGGCCAGCTCCGCCACCACGCGCAGGCGCACGCACACCACTTCCGCCTCCGCCAGCCGCACGTGCAGCTGCGCGGCCAATTGCCGGGCCACGAACGCCGCCGCATCCACGCGTTCGATGGATTGCTCGCTGCTCACGGACAGATCGGGCCGCGCCATTTCCGGGGACACGCGCCGGTCCGCCCGCGCGTGCGCCACCTCGTGCGCGCGTTTGCCCTGCTGCCCAAACCGGGTAACCACCTGCTTAAATGGCAGCGCCGCCACATCACCTAACCGGCGCACGCCCAATTTCTGCAGCTGGGCCACAAATTCCGCAGAAAACCCCAGCGCAGCCTCCGCGGCTAAAACACTCACGGGCTGGGCGGCCAAGAAATCCCGGGACCCGCCCTCCGGCACCACCGCGCCTACCCCGCGATGTCGGGCCGCGATGATGGCCGTGGCAATCTCGTCTGCCACGCCGAGGGTGGAATCAAAACCGGCGTGCGCGGTGGCATCGGCAAGCATCTCCAGCGCCTCCGGCCCGTGATAGCGCAGCGCCGCCCCCGCGTCCACGATGGCCAGGCCGGGCCGCAGCACCTCCACGGACGAGGCCACGGCGTCCAAGCCTGCCGCAATCTCCGCGAAGGCCGCGCCGTCCCTATCCGGGTTCGCCTCCACCACCTTTACCTCAGGGCAAATCGCCTGGGCCTGGCGCAGGCGCATCCCGCGCCGAATGCCGGCCCGGCGCGCCGCGCTATCGCAGACCAGCACCGCATGATTGCGCGCAACCAGCACCGGCCCTGCCTGCGCGACCGCCTGGATGGGCCAATCCGGAAACCACACCGCGGCCACCCTCATACGACCGCCAACCTGCGGGCTTCGCCCATGGTGAGGCTCCCGCGCGCGGTGCCCTTTTTCGAGTCCACCGCAAGATCGATATCCACGCCGCGGATGCGCCCGCTGCCCTTGCCGATGCCCCGATACGTACTCACCTCCGCCCCAATGCACACCGCGGTGCCCGGCAGCCGCGCGCCCACGGTCAGCACCGCGGCCTGCCCGCCGCGGATCTTCGCCCACACCGGCCGCGCCTTGGCCGGGCTCAGCTCGCCGGGCGGGCCGTGGTGGATGATAAGGTCCATGCCCTCTGCCAGCACGCTGGTTACCGCCCATGCCTCCAGGCCCGGATCGGGGACGGTGACCACGTTGTTGAGCTGCCCCATTTCGGCAACTTGTGCGAGAGAAAGATCCGGCCACCCCACTATCCCCACATGACCCCCGTGGGCCGTAAGATGGCAGATGAGCTCCACCACGAGCGCGGGACACTCCGCACACGAGACCACCTTCCGCCGAGCAAGCCCACCTGCGGGAAGCAGCCGCGCCAGCTGGGGAAGGGTATCTACCAGCTCGTCTTCGTCCTCCTGCTCCATCGCCTGCATGCGGGCGCGCAGCACCGCAACACGGTCGGGCCCATCCAGCCCTGCCACCGCTTTTTCTAGGCGAACGTTCGTTTGACTCACCCACACAGTATGAACCTTCAACCGGACACATGCAACTGTATGTTCGAATGGTAGTCTTAAGCGCATGAACCTGAACGAGGCTTACGGTGCTATGCGCGAGAATCCAACCCCCATCCCCACCCCGCCGTGGGTGCGCCTCGGATCCTCCATCCTGCTCGGCGCCACCGTCGCGCTGCTGACCACCCGCACCCATTTCTTCGCCACCCTATCTGGGGCCGCGGTCTGCCTCGTGGCGGCATTCGTCTTGGTCTTTGCCCACCCCTACCGCCGCGAGATGCGCTCCTATGCTGACCGGCACGATGCCGATCTCATCCCCACCATCGCGCAGCTAGTACCGCTGATGATTCTATGGCTTCTCATCATGCTCGCGCCCATCCTGGGCCTGCCCGCGTGGGGCTCGGCGCTGGTGTGGGTTGCGGTCTCAGGTATAAGTTTTATCGCCTTCCCCCACGTGGATGGCACGCGCCGGCTGGCCTTTGTCTAATCCATGCGACACTGCGGGGACTTATCCACAGGATTTCCCCGGGTTTTCGCGCTGCGGATCCGGGTTATCCACAGTTTGTGCCCTTGCGGTTGCCCTACCGATTGAGCGCGGGCTAACACCGCCCTAGCGTAGGCGGCATGAACGCACTCGAGACCTACCTGACCGCCCTCGCGCCCGGCATGGACATCATCGCCGCGTGCCGCGGGCTCTCTGGGGCTGAGCTTATGGAGCGCGGCGCGCCCGATACCATCGCCGCCGACCTGCTCCTTCTGTGCGAAAGCTACTACGGCCACACCGCCTTTAGCCGGATGCAGCGCCGCGCCATTGCCGATGCCCGCACCAACGCCCACCCCATTTCCCTCCTGGCCGGCATCGAGCGCGTAGTTAATCGCGCGCCCAGCAAGAAACAGGCGTGGGAGCTGCGTGCGGAATGCTGTGCGATGTCTGCGGAGATGAGCGTTATCATCAAACACGCTCGGCGCCGGGTGCGCGAGATGAAAAAGTCCACGGTCAGCCCCGGCGTGCGCACGTACCGGCGGCCCAATGACTACTGGACGCTTGCCATTACGGGGACCTCTCGCTTCATCGCGGATCTGCAGGGCGCGATTACGGCCACTGATAAAAAGCCGCTGCAGGCGGTGGAAGATATCTTCTTCGGCGCCGGCAGCGCCGCGCGCTCCACGGTGATAACCAACGCCGTCGTGCCGCTGGAGAAATTCATTCGCATCCGCGATGGCCACGGCGATGACGTGCAGCTCGATCTCACCAACGGTGCGACCATGTCCGGTACCGAGTACTTGCGCCGCGTGCTTAACGATGCCGGCTATTCCGCCCCCGGCCCCAGCCCCAACGGCAATGGCGACGGCGACGCCAACGGCAGCGGCAGCGGGGACGGCGAAACGGGTTATGTCACCCTCGTGCATCCGGTAGAAGGGCCGGTCAACCTCTACCGCACGGCGCGCGTGGCCACCGATAAACAAAGAATGATGGCGGCCGCGGAAAATCCACGCTGCGCCTGGCCCGGGTGCAACCAACCGGCAGATCTATCCCAGGTCCACCACCTGACGGCCTGGAGTCGCGGCGGGGAGACCAATATGAAAAACCTCGTCGTGTGCTGTGCTTACCATAACGGCATCAACGACGACGACCCCAATGCCCCGCCCCGGCGCGGGCGGCTAGAAAGAGTGGGCGGTCGCATCGTCTGGCGGCCACCCGTAACACCCCGAAACTAGCCGCAGGTATGCGAAAAGGCGCTCAAATACTGAGCGCCTTCTACGCATGCCGTTTTGTGGGTTTTACTCCCACTCGATGGTTCCCGGTGGCTTGGAGGTGCAATCCAAGACCACGCGGTTGACGTCCTTGACCTCGTTGGTGATGCGGGTGGAGATCTTCTCTAGCACGTCATAAGGCAAGCGGGTCCAGTCCGCGGTCATGGCGTCCTCGGAAGATACTGGGCGCAGCACGATGGGGTGGCCGTAGGTGCGGCCATCGCCTTGGACGCCGACGGAGCGGACATCGGCAAGCAGCACGACCGGGCACTGCCAAATCTGCTCGTCCAAGCCAGCATTGGTTAGCTCGGTGCGGGCAATCAGATCCGCCTGGCGCAGAGTCTCGAGGCGCTCCTCGGTAACCTCGCCGATGATGCGGATGCCTAGGCCCGGGCCCGGGAAGGGTTGACGGCCGACGATCTCTTCCGGCAGGCCCAACTCGCGACCCACCGCGCGCACCTCGTCCTTAAAGAGCAAGCGCAGCGGCTCGACGAGCTCGAACTCGACGTCATCCGGGAGGCCGCCAACGTTGTGATGCGACTTAATATTGGCGGTGCCATCGCCGCCGCCGGATTCAACGACATCCGGGTACAAGGTGCCCTGGACGAGGTAATCGACGGTGGAGCCGGCGGGGGCATCGTCAAGCACACCGGCCACGGCGCGCTCAAAGGAGCGAATGAACTCCGCGCCGATAGCCTTGCGCTTTTCCTCGGGGTCGCTCACGCCAGCGAGCTTCTGCAGGAAGGCCGAACGCTCGTCGGCGGTAACCAGCTTGGCGCCGGTCGAGGCCACGAAATCCGTTTCAACCTGCTCGCGCTCGCCCGCGCGCAGCAGGCCATGATCGACGAATACACAGGTCAGGCGATCGCCAATGGCGCGCTGCACCAAGGCCGCAGCGACCGCAGAGTCCACGCCACCAGACAGGCCGCAAATAGCGCGGCCTTCCTCGCCTACTTGGGTGCGGATATCCGCGATGAGCTGCTCGGCGATATTATCGGCGGTCCAGTTTTGCTCCAGACCGGCGATCTCCGTGAGGAAGCGGGTGAGCACTTCTTGGCCGTGGGGCGAGTGCAACACCTCTGGGTGGTACTGCACGCCGGCCATCTGCTTGGCCGGGCACTCCATCGCGGCGACTGGGGCACCGGCGGAGGTTGCGGTTACATCGAAGCCCTCGGGGGCGGCGGAGACGGCGTCGCCGTGGGACATCCATACCTTGTGCGTGGGCTCGAGGCCCTTGTGCAGGATGCCGCCCTTGACGTCGATATCGGTGCGGCCGTATTCACGCTCACCGGTAGACGATACGGTACCGCCGAGGATGTGGTTCATGGCCTGGAATCCGTAGCAAATGCCGAAGACCGGAACGCCAAGCTCCAGCAGCTCAGGCTTGAGCGCTGGGGCACCATCGGCATAGACGGACGACGGGCCGCCGGACAAAATAAGCGCGGCGGGGTCTTTAGCTTTGATTTCCTCGATAGAGGCGGAGTTGGAAACAACCTCGGAGTAGATTTTGGCCTCGCGCACGCGGCGGGCAATGAGCTGCGCGTACTGAGCGCCAAAGTCCACGACGAGGACTGGGCGCGGGGTAGTATTTGGCTTAGTCACGCCCCATAGTCTAGCCCATAGGCCCCGCGGCCTAGGAAGCGCTTGCCCATGTAGCGCATTGCGGCGGCTTTCGCGCCGTGGTGGCGCGGGGCGCGCAAGCGAATCGGGGTGCGCAAGGGCCCCTCTTGCGCAGCAGCGCGGCTGCGCGAGATGAAGCGATTCGGGGCGTGCGGCGCGGGCTTGCACGGTGCGAGGCGCGCCGCACGCTACTTAGTAGCGAACCGCGAGCTCGACCTTCTGGAAGGACTTCAGGTCGGTGTACCCGCACTTTGCGAGGGCACGCCGCAGCGCACCCACAAGGTTGGTGCGGCCGAATGGTTCGCTGGATGGGCCGTGCAGCACGGTTTCCAGGCTCGGCGCAGCCGCGGGCTCAGCGTCGCCTGCGGTAAGGAAATCCACATCGAGGTCGGTATCGACCCCGGCGAACTGCGCGTATCCGCGCGGGAACCGCGGGTGGCCTGCTGTAGCCGGCCAATACCATCCCCTACCGCCTGCCTCACGGGCCTGGGCAAGAAGGGGGCCGAGCGCAACACTATCGGCGCCGCAGGCGAAGGCCTTGACGATGGTCCCGGAATTATCGAATTCCGCATCCGCAATGATGTGCACGTAGCGGCCCTCGGTCTCGTCAAGGTAGTCGCGGCGGGCGGCGGCGGCATCGGCAATGGCGGTGGCCATGGCGGTATCGATGCCGACGGTTTCCGCGTTGGTCGTTACGCCCGCGCCCACGATGACGCCGGCCGCCCCGGTGCGCATCAGGTGCAGCGCCGTGGTGTAGTCCGCCACGCCACCGGCGATGACGGGTACTTCAAGCGAGCCGATAAATTCCTTCAGGTTCAGCGGCTCGCCGCCGGTGGCGACGTGCTCTGCTGACAGCAAAGTGCCCTGGATGAACAGTAGCTCGGCTCCGGCGGCAATGGCCTTCGGCGCCATCTCGCGGGCGTTTTGGGGCGAAACGCGCACGGCGACGGTCACACCGGACTCGCGCACTTGGGCAATGCGGGAGGCAAGGAGGGCATCGTCAAGCGGGGCGGCGTGCAACTCCTGAATGGTGGAGTTATCGCCCGGCTGGGAATAGATGCGCGCCAACGCACCCTCGAGGTCCTCGTGGCGGCCCCACAGGCCTTCGGCGTTGATGACGCCGAGCCCGCCCTGCCTGCCCATCTCGATGATGAACTCGGGCGTGGCGAGCGCATCGGTGGGGTGCGAAACGAAGGGGGTATCGAAAGTATAGGCATCGATATTCCAGGTGGTATCCACGTCCTTGGACGAGCGCGTGCGGCGCTGGGGGACGATGGAGACCTGGTCTAAATCAAAGGTGCGGCGGGCCTCGCGGCCGATGCCGATTTCGGCGTATTCACGCATGTTTGTCCTAGCGGTAGTTCGGGGCTTCGGCGATTTGCTGCAGGTGGTGCGGGTGGGATTCCTTCAGGCCCGCGGCGGTGATCTGGACAAATCGCTTGGTCTTGAGCTCATCTAAGGTGGCCGAGCCGGTATAGCCCATGGCCGCGCGCAGGCCGCCGATGATTTGGTGCACGATGGCATCGATCTCACCGCGGAAGGGCACGCGACCCTCCACGCCTTCTGGCACCAGCTTGTCCTCGCTGCGTACGTCGGCCTGGAAGTAGCGGTCCTTGGAGTAGGAACGCTTTTCGCCGGAAAGCCCGCGACCCTGCATGGCGCCCATGGAACCCATGCCGCGGTAGCGCTTGTACTGCTTGCCCTGGTACACCACGATGTCACCGGGCGCCTCAGTGGTGCCGGCGAACATGGAGCCCAGCATGACGGTATCGGCACCGGCGGCCAGCGCCTTGGCGATGTCACCGGAGTACTGCATGCCGCCATCGCCGATGACCGGCACGCCCGCGGGGGCGGCGACGGCTGCGGCCTCCATCAGCGCGGTGATCTGCGGCGCGCCGACGCCGGCGACGACGCGGGTGGTGCAGATGGAGCCCGGGCCGATGCCGACCTTGATGGCGTCCGCGCCGGCGTCGATCATCGCCTGGGCGGCCTCGCGGGTGGCGAGGTTGCCGCCAATGACGTCGACCTTGTCGCCAAAGTCCTTCTTCACGCGGGAGACCATTTCGAGCACGCGGTTATTGTGTGCGTGGGCGGAGTCGACGACGAGGGCGTCAACGCCGGCATCGACAAGCGCGGCGGCGCGCTGATAGGACTCCTCGCCGGTACCAATGCCCGCGGCAACCAACAGACGGCCGGAAGCATCCTTGGAGGCGTTGGGGTACTGCTCGGATTTGACGAAGTCCTTGACGGTGATAAGGCCAATGAGCTTGTTATTTGCATCAACAATCGGCAGCTTTTCTACCTTATTGGCCGACAGCAGCTCTAGGGCCTCGTCCTTGGACACGCCCTCGCGCGCGACGACGAGCGGCATCGCGGTCATGACATCGCTGACTTTGCGGTCAAAGTCCGGCTCAAAACGCATATCGCGGTTGGTGCAAATGCCCAGCAAGGTGCCGTCCTCATCCACGACCGGCAGGCCGGAAATGCGGAAGCGGGCGCACAGGGCGTCGACCTCGCCAATAGTCATCTCGGGGCGGGCGGTGACCGGGTCCGTGACCATGCCGGACTCGGAGCGTTTGACGATTTCTACCTGCTCGGCCTGCGCTTCCGCAGAAAGGTTGCGGTGCAGCACGCCGATGCCGCCCTGGCGCGCCATGGCGATGGCCATGCGGGCCTCGGTCACGGTATCCATCGCTGCGGATGCCAGCGGGACGCCCAGGCGAATATTGCGGGTAAATTGCGCGCCGGTATCGACCTCGGAGGGCACGATATTGGACTCGGCGGGCAAAAGAAGCACGTCATCAAAGGTCAAGCCGCGCAGGGCTACCTTGTTCGGGTCATCTCCACCAGTGTGAATAGGGTAATCGCTCATCGAGGTATCTCCTTAAACAGGTTCAGCGGCTACCCCAACTGTAGTGCGTGCCCGGCCAAGGACACCATTCAGGCTAGGGGTTAATTGCCTTAAGCGGGCAAGTTCAATAGGCTCGCAGGCGTGAACTTCTTCGCCAATATGCCCCGCGATCCTTTTGCAGACGATCCGAATGACCCTGCGTCCTTCCTGGAGGAGGACGAGCAGGTCATGCCGCTTTCCGATGAAGACCGCCTCGCCCTCATCCACGATCTCGCTCGGGTAGAGAAATTCGCAAGTGTGCTCGGCCCACGCGGGATCGATGGCATCTTCTTCTTGTGTGAAGACTGCCAGGAAAACCACTTCTACGAGTGGGACATTATGGCCGCCAATATGCGCGCCACGCTGGCGGGCGAGCTCGCCCCAGTGCACGAACCGGGGGCAGAGCCCGACCCGCGCCGCTACGTGCCGTGGGACTACGCGCTGGGCTACGTCGACGGCCTAGAAAACCGCTAGGGCGTGTAAGTCACCGCCCTCGTTATTACTCGGCGCCCGCCCCCAACTGAATGGTTGTGGTGGGTGCTTCTTCGGGCTCGCGCGTCTCCGGCTGCGGATTCGCCGGCGCCTGCTCCGTTACCACCACGGTTGAGGTCTCGTACTGCGTTTCCGTTACGGTTTTTGGTGCTGGCTCGGGGTTATCCTGCGGCTTTTGGCCCGGCGCGGTCTCAGTAGCAGTTTCCGTCACGGTTTTCGTCTTCGGACGGGCAGGACGCTTCTTTTCGGCTTCCTCTTTGGCAGCGATGGCATTTTCTTCTTTGCCCTCAGCCTCTTCAAGCTTGGAGCGGGCTTCCTTCATAAGCTCGCGCGCGCCTTCGAAATCTCCCTCTGCCGCGCGGGATTCCATCTCATCTAAGGTGCCGGCCAGCTCCACGTTGCGGGTCTCATCCGGCCTATCAAACACGCCAGAATTAACCATGACCCCGCCCGCACCGGCGAGGATGACGGTGGCGGCGGCCGCGCCGATAAGTCCGTGCATCACGGGGCGATTGCGCCGACGAGACCGCGCCTTATCGAGACTAATGACTTCTGGTTCTTCCTCTGCCCCGTCCACGCGCGGGGCTGGCGGCATCTGCTTATCGATGTCCCCCTTCAGCCCTAGCAACAACCCAGCGAGCTCATCGCTGCCGTTGGAGGGGTCTTTGCCCTGCGACAGCTCGGTGAGGAATGCATCATCATCTACCAAGGGCTGGAGCTGCTCCGTCAGGTCATCGTTATTCTTTTTGGAGTGTTTGGAGGCCATGATGGTTTCTGTCCCTCCTTCCTTTCTGAAGGTTTACGCGTGTCTCTAGAGCGGGGTTGTGGCTTTAGCCCTCAGTGGCTAGTTGTTGCCCAAGGGCCTTTCGCAATTGTGCGAGAGCTCGGTGTTGTGCGACGCGAACCGCACCCGGGGTAGACCCCACGATATCGGCGGTTTCTTCTGCCGAAAGACCAACGAACACGCGCAAAATAACGATGTTTTTTGCCTTGTCACTTAAGGTATCGAGCAACGCGCGCATTCTGTTACTACCGTCATTTTCCAGCGCCCATTCCTCGGGAGTCGCCTCGTTCGCGGTGCTTTCTGGAAGCTCTTCGGTGGGTGTAGAGCGGTCGCGACCCATGGCGCGGTGGGCATCGGTGACCTTATTAAAAGCGATGCCGTAGACATAGGCCATAAACGGCCGGCCTTTATCTTCATAGGAATCGATAGAGGTAGCGACGGCGAGGCAGATTTCTTGGGTCACGTCTTCCGCAGTGGGCTGGCGCCCGCCACCGATGCGCGCGCGGCAATAACGCAGCACCTGCGGATGAATAATTTGCAGGATAGATTGCAGTGCGCGGCGGCTACCACCAGCGGCCAGCGGAACGAGATCCGCTAGCTCTTTATCCTTATCGCTCACGAGTGTACCCTCTGCAGACTATTAAATCGATATTCAACCATATTTCCTCTGGGGCAGGGAGCGCAAAGGGACAACTGCGTTGCACACCTCCGCCTCGGCACTGCCCTTGCTTGGCGATGCCCCAGCAAGGAAAAACACCACCAAGAAACCCGCGCCCAGCGGTTGTACCTGCTTTGAAGGCGGGTTTATGGCCCCTGCACAATAGAAAGAGGAAAATTCATAATTCGTTAACCTTAGTCATTATTGCAGGTAAATGGGCGCTAACGAGTCCCATAAATAGATACAATACCTAGAAGTTAAATACTAGTAACCCTTTGTTTACCAAGACGCGACACACTACAAATCGTTGCGGTTCGCGGATGACTCTCCACCGGCCGCCAGCGTAAGAATTCTCGTCCTGTTATAAGGAGATTAAGAAACGTGTCTCAGTCCAAGTCTCTTCTCGGACCTACTGCAGATGTATGGGATTGGCAGTTGCAAGGTGCGTGCCGCGGTGAAAACTCGGACGTTTTTTACCATCCAGACGGAGAGCGTGGCCGAGCCCGCGCCCAGCGCGAAAACCGCGCCAAGGCCATCTGCAATTCCTGCCCGGTTATCGAGCTGTGCCGCGAGCACGCCCTGCGTTCAGCCGAACCGTATGGCGTCTGGGGCGGCATGAGCGAGTCTGAGCGCGTGGTGGCGCTGCGCAAGCGTCGCCGCACAACGGTCAACGTTTAACCCAAAATTAAAGTTAGCGCGCAAAGTCCACACACCGCGTTCGCGGCGGGCGGGAGTCCGGGGTTCCGAATTAGCCCTGCGTAGCAAGCGCCTGCTGCAAATAACGCCCCGTGAGGGACGCCTTCGAGCCCGCTAAGCCCTGGGGTGTGCCGCTAAAGACGAGGCAGCCTCCGGCTGAAGAGGAACCCTAAGCTTGGCACCTTTTGTGAACTAGCCTCTCCCCTGCTGCCGCTGGCGGCTAAAAAGGTCTACCGTGGCATCGCACGGGTTATGTTCCCGCGTGCTTTACGTATAAGCCAGAAGCCCGCCGCAAGCCTCCCCAATAAGACGGGGAAGGTGCGGCGGGCTCTGAGCTAAATACAGCGCAGGAATTAGTGGTGGTGATGGCCGTGGCCGTGACCGGCCTCAGCGTTGTCTTCTTCCTGCGGCTTTTCCACAACGGATGCCTCGGTGGTAAGAACCATGCGGGCAACGGAGGTGGCATTGACCACTGCGGAGTGGGTGACCTTCACGGGATCGATGATCCCGTTATCGATGAGGTTGCCGTACTCCAGGGAGTTGGCGTTAAAGCCTTCACCGTTGGCCATCTCAGATACGCGGGAGACAATGACGGAGCCATCGAGGCCTGCGTTTTCTGCGATCCAGAATGCCGGGCGGGTCAGGGCGCGGGCGACGGCGAGAACGCCGACCTTAGCCTCGCCCTCGAAGTCCTGGGCAAAGGACTCGAGTTCCTTGGAGATCTGCACCAGCACGGAGCCGCCGCCGGCGATGACGCCTTCTTCCACGGCCGCGCGGGCGGCGTTGATGGCGTCCTCGACGCGCAGCTTGCGCTCGTTGACCTCGGTCTCGGTTGCGGCACCGACGCGGATAACGGCGACGCCGCCGGAGAGCTTGGCCAAGCGCTCCTCGAGCTTTTCCTTATCCCAGGTGGAATCGGTGCGGGCGATTTCGCCGCGGATCTGTTCACGGCGATCGTCGAGGGCTGCGGCGCTGCCGCCGCCATCGACAAGCACGGTGTCTTCCTTGGTGATGGTCACGCGGCGTGCGGAACCCAGCACCTCGAGGCCGACCTCGTTCAGGTTGACGCCCACCTCAGGGTCCACCACGGTGGCGCCGGTAACCACGGCCAGGTCATCCATGAAGCCCTTACGGCGCTCGCCAAAGTACGGTGCCTTTACGGCAGCAACCTTCAGGACCTTGCGGATGGAGTTGACCACGAGCGCCTGCAGCGGCTCGCCCTCGACGTCTTCCGCGATGATGAGGGTCGGGCGGTTGGTTTCTGCAATCTTTTCCAGCAGCGGCAAGAAGTCCGGCAGGGAAGAAATCTTGTTGCGGACGAGCAAAATGGCGGCATCGTCAAGCACGGCGTGGTTGGTCTCTTCCTCCGTAGCGAAGTACGGGGAAAGGTAGCCCTTGTCAAAGGAAATACCTTCGGTGACATCCACGGTGGAGTCCATGGTCTGGGACTCCTCGACGGTGACGACGCCGTCCTTGCCCACCTTTTCCATGGCGCCGGCCACCATCTCGCCGACCTCCGGATCGCGGGAGGACACGGTAGCTACCTGCGCGATTTCGGAGGCGGAGTTAACCGGGGTGGCGCGTGCCTTAAGCTCCTCGACGGCCTTTTCCGCCGCTGCGGAGATGCCGCGGTTGAGCTCAATCGGGTTAGCGCCGGCTGCAACGTTGCGCAGGCCCTCAAAGATGAGCGCCTGGGCCAGCAAGGTCGCGGTGGTGGTGCCGTCGCCGGCGATGTCGTTGGTCTTGACCGCTACGGACTTAACCAGCTGGGCGCCGAGGTTCTCGAAGGGCTCCTCGACATCGATATCGCGGGCGATGGTCACGCCGTCATTGGTAACGGTCGGGCCACCGAAGGCCTTGGACAAGACGACGTTGCGGCCGCGCGGGCCGAGGGTGACCTTGACGGCATCAGCCAGCGTATCGACGCCGCGCTGAATTCCCTCGCGGGCTTCTTGGTCGAATGCAATAAGCTTTGCCATAAGTAGTTCCTACTTCTCGATGATGGCGAGGATGTCGCGCTGGCTCAGCAGCAAGTACTCTTCGCCGTCGTACTTCAGCTCGGTGCCGCCGTAGCGGGAGAAGACAACGGTGTCGCCTTCCTTAACGTCCATGGGGATGCGGTCATCGTCATCTTCCCAGCGGCCCGGGCCGACGGCGATAACGGTTGCTTCCTGCGGCTTTTCCTTTGCGGAGTCCGGGATAACCAGGCCGGATGCGGTGGTGGATTCTGCTTCTACGATCTGTACGAGGACGCGGTCCTCAAGCGGCTTAATAGTTGCCATGATGTTTCCTCCGTATTGTTCGTTTGCGCACCTTAATGGCGCGCGCGTGCCGGTTGTGGATGTCCAGCACAGCCGTCGTCGCGGGTGAACAACTGTGGGTCAAACAACCTGATTAGCACTCTACCCTCGTGACTGCTAACCCTCAACAACGACGCGACCCCCGTTGCTGGGCCGCGCTACGGCGCCAAGTGCGTCAGGGACACCACGCGTACCCCGCTCGGATGCCGAAAGCTCAGGTTTCCTCCCGTCACGATCATCAAGACGGGCGGGACCTCCCATTCAAAGCGTTCTGCGAAGGCCTGCAAATTGCTTACCGCCTTCTCAATGATCTCTTGGCTTTGCCCCAATTTAATTTCTACGAAAACGGTCCTGCCCGCCAGCTCAAATACCGCATCCACTTCCAACCCAGAGGCATCACGGGCGTGAAAAATACGCTTCCCGCTTAGCACTGCCAGGTCATGGACAACTTGGGATTCAAAAAGCTGCCCGACAAAGGCAAGGTTGCGCAGCAACTTGTCTGGGGACGCGTCCACGGCAGCAGCCGCCAACGCCGGATCCGCCAGATGCCTCTTCGGTGCCGTTCGCAGGCTAGCCCGGGAGCGAAGATGGGAGGACCATGCCAATTGTTCTTCCACGATGAAGATGCGCTGCAACGCAGCAAGGTACTCGCTGACCGTAGCCCTTTGCGCGCCAATATCGGTAGCAATAGAAGAAATGGACTGTTCTGTGGCTACCCCACGGGCAAGCGAACGAATAAGTGTCGTTACTTTTACCGGGTCCCTTCGCACACCATCGGCGGCATTGATATCCACGTGGGCCACAGTATCGATATAACTGCGCAGATTCTCCTGCGCCGCCTCAACGGAAAAATTCCGGTTTGCGGGCCAGCCTCCGTGCGCCATGCGCTCGATAATCCCTGCAACATCTACAACCGTCTCCCCATTCGACTGGGGGGATTCCTGAGCTACCAATTCGGCTAATGATACTGCGCCATTAGAATGCCCCGACTCATAAAAACTGAAGGTCTTCATCCGCAGCCTGGCTATGCGCCCCGCACCCGAGTGCCTGGATTGTTCCTCCATTGGCGCAGTCGACCCAGTAAGAATGAACTGCCCAGGCGCTTGCCGACGGTCAATCTCATGCCGCACCAAGTTCCACAACTGCGGTTTTTCTTGCCACTCATCAAAAACTCGCGGCGTATCCCCCTCCAACGCCAAATCCGGAACGGTGCTGAGCTGCATGTCGAGATTTAAATCCGTATCCACTTGGACGAGACTGCCCGCAATTTGCCGTGCGGTCGCGGATTTCCCACAGCCCTTTGGGCCTTCTATCAACACTCCACCGGATCGCTGCAGGACTCCATGAAGCCGCGAATCCTCTACTCGCGGGAGATAAACATAGCCTTCTTGAACAGTCATTTTAAACCCATCCATCAGTTTGAGCGCGTTTTACCCATCAGAATATCAGAGTTTTGCCCATCAGTTTGAGCGCGTTTTACCCATCAGAATATCGGCGATTCATCCATCAGTTTGTGCGGATCTGGGCGGTTGAGCGCAGAAATCCCGCGAGAATGAGCTTGACGGCGCACAGCGCGAGAAACATGGCGCCAAAAATTAGGCCGAACGGCGCCCACCACACCCCGGCGAGGCCCTCCCACAGCGCGCCCATCCCGGAATGAGAATCGGGATGCAGCAGCTGGTTGAGCAGCATCACTACCGTTGCGCTCAAGGCAATGACTATCGCCGCAGCGGTAACGGTCAGGCAAAAGGCCTCTCCCACCTGCACCCGTGCCCACGCCGCCGGTGAGGCGCCGGCCAACCGCAGGCCGCGTACATCGCTAGCGATGCGCGAGCGCATAATGAGTGAGGTCAACACCGCACCAACGATGCTCGGGGCAACGACTGGGCCGAGAAATGCCGCGAAGACTCGCCCCGATGACAAGGTATCGAGGCTTTCCGTACCTTTGAGCATCATCACCCCAGAGCCCACTGCAACGATCAAGCCACCGAGCAATACCCACGGCACGATATGAGGCACTGAGAAGCGGCGACGCACCCGCACATTGGCCCCGGCGATGCCGCACAGGCGCGTCCATTGGTCCAGGGCGGGCATAAGCCACGGCGTCATGAGTGCCACCAGGATGACCAGCCCCATAGAAGCGGCGAGGCTATCGCCCGGATCCTCAATCTGCAGGCAGCCGTACACGGCACCGCCTACCAAGCCTGCGGCCACGAGGCAGCGCAGCACCACCCACACCGGGCGCGATTCCACCCGCGGGCGAAAGACCCGGCGCAGCGGTATGAGGGCACCGCAAACCGCCGATGCCACACACACGGACACGGCGATGCGGATGACCAGCGGGGTAATGGCCAATTCCGGCATGGGAATCCCGTCGCTGCGAAAGGCCGCGGCCATGGGCTCGACAAACAGGCGCGCCGGGAAGGTCCCGATGAGCGCCGCGATAGCGCTTACGGCACTGACCTGCCCCACGATGAAGCTATTGATCATCCACCCGGGCATGCCAATCATGCGCCACGAGCGGTAGACGGGTTCGCGTTCCTCAATGATCAGCCGCATCTGCGACAACGTAATCAACACGACGGCGCAGACCGCCATGCCCAGCACGGTACCACCGAGAGGCCCCGTGGGATCATCGTCCGCGTCCGAGGTGGCTACCAGCATCGATACCGCCAGTGCACACGCGGCCGATGAGACCACCATGGTCAGCGCAACGGCAAGCCAGGATAGCCAATTGCTTTGTAAATCCTTAAGCCACACCAGCATGGTTGGCCTCCTGGAGCTCGATAATGCGGTCGGCGGCCTCCGCGGCAAGGTAGGAGTGGGTCACCATGACCACTGCGGCCCCGCCCCGTGCGGCGGTGCGGAGATGGGTAAGGACGAGCTCGGCGGTGGCATCGTCAAGCGCGCCCGTGGGCTCATCAGCAAAGATATACGGTGCACCGGCCAGCAAGGCGCGGGCCACGGCAACGCGCTGCTGCTGGCCGCCGGAAAGCTGCGCGGGCAGGCGGCGCTCAAGCCCGTCAAGCCCCAGAGACGCAAAGGTCTTCTGCACCTCGTCGCTGGTGCAGCGCCGGCCGGAAAAGTGCGCGGTCAACGTGGCATTTTTGCGGGCGTTGAGCGATTCCAGCAGGTTATAGTCCTGGAATACGAAGGCGCGCTCCGTGCGGCCCGGCGCGTTGACCGTGCCGGAGCTGGGCTTATCCAGCCCGGAGAGCAGGTTCAACAGGGTGGTCTTGCCGCTACCGGATGGCCCCATAATCGCGACAAATTCCCCCGGCTCGATGCTTAAGTTCACCTCGGCGAGAGCGGGATGGGTGCCGTAGCGCTTGCTCAGATTCTGTGCTTTTAACATGCTTCCCATTCCACCGGCCGCATCCCGCACGCGCGATGGGGATAGCTGCCCAGAAAATGGTGGGGCTAGCTCTACTGCCACCACCCCGGCGCGGCGGCTAGGCTGAACGAATATGCGAACTGTCAAGGCCAATGCGTGGAGCCTCGTCCTCGGTGTGCTCGCGCTTCCGGGACTGGTGGTCTCCGTACTCATGCTGCCGTGGATTCCGCTGGTAGCCCGCGCCGCGGAGTTTATCGGCCGCTGTGGTGCGAAATGGATGGGCGTTGATATTCCCGCGCGACGGGCCAACCGTTGGTTTGATTGGCAGCAGCTTTATCACCTCCTACTGCAACTTCTTATTTGCGTGGCCTGCTTTGCCAACTGGGTCTTTGTCGGTTTTGTCGCGGGCGTACTGGTTATCGCGCCGTTTATTCCGCAGGCCGAGTTCAACGTCGGCGAGTGGACCACCGATAATCGCCCATTGATTTTTGTCGTGTGCTGGCTCGCGGCCACCGTGCTCTTCGTCCTACTGGTGGTGCTCAACCGCCTGCTGGTCAAGGCCTCTATTTCCCTCACCCGCCTCGCGCTGAGCCCTTCTGCGCAGGAGTTGGCGGCCTCACGCGCCACGCTTATTGATGCCTTTTCGGGCGAGCGCCGCCGCATCGAGCGCGAGCTCCACGACGGTCCCCAGCAGTACCTGACCGCGCTCAAGCTCAACCTGGCTGCGGCCAAGCTGCAGGCCCCGCCCGAGGCTCAGCAGGCGCTTGCCGATGCCGAACACAACGCCACCCATGCCCTATCCGCCCTGCGCGCTACCGTGCGCGGCATTGCACCACAGGTGCTTTTCGATGACGGCCTCATCCCCGCCCTCGATGAGCTCTTAGCCCACAGCGGGCTCGACGCGGAATTGCACGTTGAAGGCGCAGAACGCTCCATTGGGGAAACGACGGCGCTACTGGCCTACCACGCGGTAGCAGAAGCACTAACCAACGCGTCCACCCACGGCGCGGCCACCGCCGCCACCGTGTCCATATCTTTTGGCGACGATCTCCGCGTGAGCGTCCGCGATAATGGCGTCGGCGGCCTCTCCGCAGGAGGAGGCCCTAGCGCGTCCGGCCCCGCGCATTCCCGTGCCGGCGTTGGTACCAGCGCCGACACAGGTGACGAAGCGACTAGCGCAAAGACCACCGGGGCGACTGCGGGCACTGGGTTGGCAGGGCTGCACGAGCGGGCAGCGGCACTAGGCGGCAGCGTCGACTTCTTTCCCGCTCACACAGAGGGACAAGGAGCAACCTTAACCATGTCACTACCGCTAAAGGAGGCCCGATGAAACTCTTATTGGCAGAAGATTCTGCCCTTTTGCGCGCCGGGCTAGAACAGCTTTTGACGGCACTGGGCCATAGCGTGACCGCTGTCAACGATGCGGAGGAATTGCGCGCCTGCGCGGGCAGTGACCACTTCGATCTGATCATTAGCGATGTCCGCATGCCGCCTACCATGAGCGATGATGGGCTGCGCGCCGTGCACGATGTTCGGGCAGCAGACCCGTCGCAACCGGTGGTGGTGCTCAGCCAATACGTGGCGGCAAGCTACTTGGACCGGCTCTTAGAGCACGGCGGATTCGGCTACCTGCTCAAAGAGCGCGTATCTGATGTGGACGAATTCGTGCACACCCTCGAGGAAGTGGCGGGCGGCGGTACCGTCGTCGACCCAGAAGTGGTCACCGCCCTGCTATCCGCGCGGCGCACGGGGCTGAGCCAATTAACCGCCCGCGAACGCGAGGTTTTGGGGCTCATGGCACAAGGTTTGAGCAATCAAGAAATTGAAAACGCGCTGGTATTAACCGCGGGCGCGGTAAGCAAGCACGTCTCCAATGTTTTTCTAAAACTCGGATTTCGTCCCGAAGACGCCAATCGCCGGGTCAAAGCGGTGCTGATGTGGCTGCGCCACACCGAGCGTTAAAAAGGGTGCTTATGCGCTCTTCGTGGAGTTGATGACCGCAGCGCGCCAGAGCGTGTACTCGTCCGAGAAATCCTCGCGGTAGTTTTTCACCGCGCGGATGCCGTGCTCAACGGATGCGATGACCTCGTCGATGTAGTCTTCCTCGCCCTCTGCATCCACGAAGATAACTGGGCCGCTGATAGCGCGGATGGGATCCTGCAAAAAGGCGGAGTTTCCCGTGTCGGCAGCATTGCGGGCCAGGGAAGCAACCGGGTTGGGCTCGGCGCCTTCCTGTTTAGCTTCTGGGTTATACAGCGCGGCGTAGGTCGTGCCGTCATCTTGAAAGACGACGGAGACGCGATCCTCGGTGGTGCCGCCCAAGAACTGGTTGGCGTGTTCTAACTCAAACTCGATTTTTCTGCGAGTGAGATCGGGGTTGACGAGGAAACCAACGGTCATGAGAGAAAGATCCTTTAAAGCGGAGAAGGCGTGAACGCGTTAAACGTTACCGCCGCTTCCCCCACCCCGCAGTGCGAGGAAGAAGAACTTTAGGTTAACTGTGGCTCTTCCACATCCATTTGCGTATCGGTGCCAATACCCAGGCTCGACGGCGCAGCCCCCTCATGAATGAGCTGGGCGCCAAGGGCTGCAATCATCACGCCGTTATCGGTGCACAGGTTAAACCGCGGCACGCGCAGCTCCACACCGGCGGCATTGCAACGCTCGGCGGCTAGCTCCCGCAGCCGGGAATTGGCCACGACGCCGCCACCGAGCAACAGCACCTTCGCCCCGGTATCCTCGCAGGCGCGAATGGCCTTGGCGGTGAGTACGTCGGCCACCGCCTCTTGGAACGAGGCGCATACATCCTCCACGGAGATGGTCTCGCCGGCCTTTTCGGCGCGCTCCACATAGCGCGCAACGGAGGTTTTGAGCCCCGAGAAAGAGAAATCATGCCGGTGCTCGCCGCGCAGATCTTCGGCACGCGACATGCCACGGGGAAAATCGATGGTGGGTTTTCCGCGGGCGGCCAACTTATCAATGACCGGCCCGCCCGGATACCCCAGCCCTAGGAGGCGGGAGACTTTGTCGTAGGCTTCACCGGCGGCATCGTCAAGCGTGGAGCCCAATTCGCGCATGGGCTTTCCTACGGCCTCGACCTCGAGCAACTGCGTGTGCCCACCGGAGACCAGCAGGGCGATCGAGTGCGGCAGGCTCTCGCCCTCGAGGTTGGCCACGGCGACGTGCCCGCCAAGGTGGTTGACGCCATAAAAAGGCACGCCCCACGCGGCGGCATAAGCCTTGGCTGCAGAAGCACCCACGAGCAGGGCTCCGGCCAGGCCCGGGCCCACGGTGGCGGCAATGGCATCGGGCTTATCGATGCCCGCCTCCTCCAGCGCCGCCCGCATCACCTGCGGCATGGCCTCCAGGTGCGCACGGGAAGCGATTTCTGGCACGACGCCGCCAAAGCGCGCGTGCTGCTGCATTGACGAAGCAACGGCATTGGCGATGATCTCCATGTGGCCGTCTTGGTCCAGCTCGACAATGCCCACCCCGGTCTCATCGCAGGAGGACTCGATGCCCATGACCTTCATTACTGCTCCTTTGCTTCGCGCTGTCTTGCTTGTGGCGACTGGCCGGGGCGCACCATGACGTGCGCATCCGCGCCAGAAGGCTGATAATAATTGCGGCGAATCCCCTCGATGTTAAAGCCATAGCGCCGGTATAGCTCGATGGCGGGATCGTTTCCCACACGCACCTCTAAGAAGATGGGCGCGCTTTTTAAGTCCGCGATATAGCAAATATTGTCCATCATCATGCGCGCGATGCCGCGGCGCTGGGCCTTTGGATCGACGCCGATGGTGTGGATTTCAAACTCGGGGTCCGCGGCTGGGCCCATCATGCCGATGCCTGCATAGCCCAATAAGACCGGCTCCTGGCCGTCCTCCGGCGCTGCGGGATCGAGGGCGCCTTCCACCCCGAGGTAGAAGTTGAAGGGCTGAGCCATTTCTTGCTTAAATACCGCTTCCGTCCACGGGGTTTCACCGGGAAAAAGCACCTTTTCCAGCTCGGCGCAGCGCGGGGCATCGGCAGGGGTGAGCTCGCGCAGGTTCACAGGCGCACCTCTGGAATGGCCGCGGAAAGCTGCTGCTTTTTGGGAGGAACCGCATCGGGCCGGCGCAGGTACAACGGTACGAATGGCTCCGGATCCGCGTCGAGCCGCGCGACGGCCACCAGGCCCTCTGCGGTGGGCGCGGCTTCGCTGCGTGGCAGCGCAGCGAGTTCCTCCGGCAACCCCTCAGCAAGCTTCTCCGGGATGACCACCTGCGCGATGTCCTGCAGGTCAAGCTCCCCCGGCTTCGAAACGTCCGGACCCACAATGCGTTGTCCCGCGCGGTAGGTGGCCCAATAAATTTCCTTGCGGCGGGCATCGGTAGCAACCAGCGCTGCGTCTGCCGCGTCCCTTTCATCGGCTGCATCGGCCCCCGCTAGCGCGGCGTGCGCGATGGCATCATGGGTGCAGACGCCGTGGAGGGGGATGGAGAGGGCATCGGCAAGCGCCTGCGCCGTGGCCATGCCAACGCGCAAGCCGGTAAAGGGGCCAGGGCCCATGCCCGCAACGATGGCGTCGAGGTCGTCGAGCTCCAGCCCGGCCTCGCTCATCACCTCGAGGATGGTGGGCATGAGCCGTTCATTGTGTGCGCGCGTATCGGCCAGCACGCGCTGTGTTATCTGCCCAGACTCGGTGTCGACTACCCCGGTGACCAGGGCGGTCGTCGCCGTATCAATGGCCAGGACGTGCATTAGCCGACCAGCTTCCACACGCCGTCTTCGCTCTGGAAGGCCAGCGGCTGGGAGCCCTGAACCAGCGGAACCCCGCCGTCGAGCCCGTGACCCTGCTGCTCCATGGCCTTAACCTGGGCGTTGATCATCTCGCAGACCTCAACCTCGGAGGAATCCAATTCCTCTACATAGGGATCAACGTTGTGGCCCAGGGCCATGACGTAGCTCTTGCCCTCAGGGACGACGCCGTCCTCGAAGGTGATGTCATCAGGGTTCGGGGCTGCTTCCTTAACCTTGTCTTCCGCCATGCCGGAGCAGATGAAGCCGATGGCGCTGTAGTCGGCGCCGTAGACATCAGAAGGAATGAGCGACATTACCTCGAGGTTCCGCGGGGCGTGCTGCAAGGTATTGGTGAGGTTTCCCTCCAGGGAATCCTCATCACGCAGGGTAGCCCCGGCAACGAGCACCATCATCACAATGATAAATAGCGCGATAATGGTCGTGGTCAGGTTGCGAGCAAATTTAGTCATGGGGTGAGTAACGCTCCTCGGGTCAAGGGGGTCCTATATGTACATATGGTGAAGTGATTGTCAGTTCTATTACCGAGGCTACTCGGCGGCTAACAAGCACTCACCCACTGGGTAGTGCCTGCCAGTGTAGGCGGCATACCCAGTGGGTGAATAATTAGCGCGGGGCATACGGGGCTAAAGCAATAACAATAACAGCACCTGAGCGGCGATAATCTTGCCAATGATGGTGGTGGGATACACCGTTGCCCAGCCGCGCCCAGCGAGCTCCGTGCCGGTTTGGCCCCGGATATAGGCAAATACTGCCGGGTTCGTGGTCATGCCGGCCGCACAGCCCATGGCCTCGTCCCACTTCAAGCGCAGCACTAGCATGCCGATGACGCCGATGAGGATGGCCGATACCAAGGTAATGATAAGGCCAACGCCGATGATGGTCAGCGAGGACGGATCTGTCAGGGCCTCGCGGAACGATGCGCCTGCCGATGTCCCCACGCCCGCAAGGAAGAGCGTCAGCCCCAGGTTCGAGAGGGTTTCCCTGGTATGGAAGGGCATCTGCCAATTGATGGGGCCGGTGCGGTTCAGGTAACCGAGGATGAGGCCGACCACGACGGGACCGCCACCAAAGCCCAGCTGCAGGGTCGATCCGCCCGGCATAGGGACGGGGATAAGGCCCAACAGCATTCCCAAGGTCAAACCGATGGACATGGACAATAGGTAAGCGTTGCCGAGCGCCGATTCGGAATCGCCCAAGTACTTGCGCACCTCGCGCACGTGGTGCGAGCTACACACCACGCGCACGCGGTCGGAGTAATTCAGCACCATATCCGGGTGCGGGACCTCATCGCTATCGCCCTTGCGCACACGGGCGATAATGAAGCCGTGCTCGAGCGCATCGATATCGCGGATGCGCTTTCCCGCCACCTTCGGGTTCGACACGGTCACGCGCTTATATTGCAAGCCCGCCTCTGGGGTGAGCTCGACGGGGTATTCCTCACCGAGCACCTCGATGGCACCGGCGACGTCTTTTTCGGAGCCATTAATAAGGAATGCCTCGCCCTTGCGCAGGGGCATATCCGGCTGTGCCAGACGGTGATTTTCCATATCGGAGATCTCGCGGGTGGCCACCACACTATGTCCGGTTACTTGGTACAGGTGCCCGGCCGTATCCGGGAAGTCTTTGGTCAGCCGCACGCCTTTGGCTACCAGTGGAGCGGGAATCATCCCCTCTTCCTTGGCGTCCGCCTCGTGGTCTACCTTGAGAACCTTCGCGCCGATGGCGGCGACCAGAATCGCACCGATGACCGCGCCTGGATAAGCCAGCGAATAGCCGACGACTGGGGTGGAATTGCCCAGCATATCCACCACAGCCGCCATACCTGGCGTGGACGACAGCGAACCGGCAAACATACCGGCGGCCACATCGGTTTCGAGGCCGAATACGCGGATGAGCCCGAAACCCACGCCGACCAACAGGACCAACATGCCGATCATAAAGACGGTCAGCTTCCAGCCGCGGGTAGCAAATTCGCGAACGAACGACGGTCCGAAGTTCAGGCCAATGGCATAAACAAAAATGGCCAAGCCGAATTGATACACCAGCGGTGGAATCTGGATATCCGGATTGGCGGTAGAAAGCCCGAGCGCCACGAACATCGCGGCCGCGGCGCCAAGAGAGATGCCAAAGAATTTGATTTTGCCGATGGCCAAACCAATGGCCATGATGGCAAAAAGGGCGAGCAGAGGACTAGAGGCTAGGAGATCTAACACCCTTCAAGGATCCCGCACCTTAAATACCTAAAGCAACTTGACGCCCTAAGATGTCCATCACTTATACCTTGAAATTAATGAGGCCTAGCTAATCATTGTGTCGCCACGACCAGCTAATGCGGCGCACGTCCTCATCTGCGCCGGCAAACTCCGCCGGTTCGCGGTCGATGCTGACAAAGAGGTACCTATCTGCGATCTGCTCGATGAGGCCGCCGCCCCATTCGGCGACGACGACGGCATCGGCAAGCTCGGTGTCCAAGTCCAAGGCATCCAGCTCCCCCAGGGGATCGCCGGAATTGGCCCCGCCCTCATCCAAGAGGCGGTAGGCGTCCACGTGCACTAGGTCCGGTCCCCCAACCCGGGAGCGGTGCACGCGGGCGATGACGAATGTGGGCGAGGTAATCCGGCCCTTGACCTGCATGCCCTGCGCAATCCCCTGGGTGAAGGTGGTCTTCCCCGCACCCAATGGGCCGTCCAGGATAACGACATCGCCAGCTTCTAGCGCGGCGCCCAGTTCCTTGCCGCAGGCGTGGGTCTGTTCCACCGTTGCCAGATCGCGGGTTCCAGTCTCCGGAAAATTACTGCGCATCGGCCTCTCCTATATATTCGCGTTCGGTGCGGCCGGTGGGCCGGCACGCCACTTCATAGTTGATGGTGCCCACGGCATTAGCAAGCTCAGTGGCAGACATGCCACCCTGTCCAAAGATGGTCACCTCATCACCGGGGGCAATACCGTGCGGGTTATCTCCTAAATCCACCACTATTTGGTCCATGCACACCCGGCCTACCTGGGGATAAAGCCGCCCGCTGATGCCCACCTGAAGGTGGCCCTGGTACGCCCGCGGCAGGCCATCGGCATAGCCACAATCCACCGTGGCCAGGAACCCTGGCTTATCCGCGCTCCAGGTCCGCCCGTAGCTGGTGGCCTCATCCTTATCGATTGGCTTGACCCCGAAGACATTCCCGGACCAGGTCATTGCCGGGCGCAGGCCATGGTCCCGCCCAGCGATGGGCTCGAGCCCGTAACAGGCGACGCCAACCCGCACCTGCTCAAAGTGCGCCGATGGGCGCGAGAGCGTGGCCGGCGAATTGGCCAAATGATTAACCGGGCACTCCAGACCCGCCGCGCGCGCCGCATCCAGGGCGCGCCGAAACTCTTCTTCCTGGGTGTCATTATGCGCGTTATCCGGATCGTCCGCGCAGGCAAAGTGGGACATGAGGCCCAGCACGGTGATATGCGGGGCATCCCGCAGCAGCGCAAAAACCTCAGCCCAGTCCGCCTTATCCACCCCGGAGCGGTGCATTCCGGTTTCAACCTTGATATAGATTTCGGCGGGAATCTCTGCTTCTACCAGCTTCTGCGCCTGCGCCGGGGAATTGACCGCAATCTGGATGCCAGAGGCCAGGGCCTCTTCAAGCACCTGATCCGACTGCCAGATCCATGCCGCAATGGGCGAATCGACCCCCATGCGCCGCAGCTGCACTGCTTCTGTCAGCGTGGCGACGCCAAAGGAATCCGCCCCCGCTTCCAGCATCACGGGCACGACCTTTTCTACGCCATGCCTGTAAGCATCCGCCTTCACCACGCACATCAGCTTGACGTCTGGGCCGATCTTCTCCTTAATCAGCCGCACATTATGCGCGATGGCAGCAAGGTCAATTGTGGTTTTCAGCATGCCACTATTGTGCCACTTTCCACCCGCGCGCTGAATTTACTGCAGATATGCACAAGACCCCTCTCCCACCTGTGCAAAAAGGACGAGAAAGGGGTCAAAACCGCCGGAAGATTATTCCACGGTCACGGACTTGGCCAGGTTGCGCGGCTGGTCAACGTCATAGCCCTTGGACTTTGCCACGTGCGCGGCAAAGATCTGCAGGGGCACCGTAGCAAGGAGCGGCTGCATCAACGTCGGCGCCTTTGGCACGCGGATGACGTGGTTAGCGTAATCCTCTACCGCGGTATCGCCTTCTTCTGCGATCACGATGGTAATGGCACCGCGGGCGCGGATTTCCTGGATATTGGATACCACCTTGGAATGCAGCGAATCGCGCCCGCGCGGGGACGGCACGATGACGAAGACCGGCTGGCCCTCCTCAATCAGCGCGATCGGGCCGTGCTTGAGCTCGCCTGCGGCAAAGCCTTCTGCGTGCAGGTAGGCGATCTCCTTAAGCTTCAGCGCGCCTTCGAGGGCAACCGGGAAGCCTACGTGGCGGCCTAGGAAGAGCACGGATTCCGCATCCTTCATGGAGTTGGCCAGGCCGGCTACCTGCTGCTCTTCATCGATGACGCTTTGTACCTTATCCGGCATATTGCGCAGCTCAGCCAGAACTCCCTGAATCTCATCGGAGAACATATTGCCGCGCAGCTGTGCCAGGTACAGGCCCAGCAGGTAGGTCGCGGTAATCTGCGCCAAGAAAGCCTTGGTGGAGGCCACCGCGATTTCGGGACCCGCGTGGGTGTAGAGCGCCGCATCGGATTCGCGCGGAATGGACGAGCCCTGCGTATTGCAGATGGCGATGACCTTCGCGCCCTGCTGGCGGGCGTGGCGCACGGCCATCAAGGTGTCCATGGTCTCGCCGGACTGGGACAAGGCCACGACCAAGGTCTTCTCGTTGACGATCGGATCGCGGTAGCGGAACTCGTGGGCGAGCTCGACCTCGGTGGGAATGCGGCACCAGTGCTCGATGGCGTACCGCGCCACATGGCCAGCATAGGCCGCCGTGCCGCAGGCGATCACGATGATCTTATCGATGGACTTCAAGACCGACTCATCGATGCGCAAGTCATCCAAGGTCAGCTGGCCCTGCTCATCAAAGCGGCCGAGCAAGGTATCGCGCACGGCGGCAGGCTGATCGTGGATTTCCTTTTCCATGAAGGAATCAAAGCCGCCCTTTTCAGCGGCAGCCGCGTCCCACTTGATCTCAAAGGACTTGCCTTCGGTGGGGTTGCCGTCGTAGTCAGTAATGACGACATCGTCAGCAGTGATGGTGACCACCTGGTCATTGTCCATTTCCACTGCGGACTTGGTGTAGTCAATAAAGCCCGATACGTCAGAGCCCAAGAAGTTTTCACCCTCGCCCAAGCCGATGACCAAGGGCGAATCGCGGCGGGCAGCAACGATGCGATCCGGCTGGTCAGCGTGAATAGCCAGCAGGGTAAACGCGCCGTCGAGGCGCTTGGCGGTCAGCTGCATTGCCTTGGTGAGATCCCCTGCGGCATCGTTGTGGAAAACATCGCCGAGCAACGCAGCGGCAACTTCAGTATCGGTTTCAGAAACGAAGTTGTAGCCCTTGTTCAAGAGCTCAGTCCGCAGCTCCGCGAAGTTTTCGATGATGCCGTTGTGCACCACGGCCAGCTTGCCACCGTCAACGACGTGCGGGTGTGCATTGAGATCGGTCGGACCACCGTGGGTGGCCCAACGGGTGTGCCCGATTCCCAACACGGAATCCTTCAGCGGACGAGCTGCGATCTCATCATCCAAGGCTGCAACCTTGCCCGCCTTCTTCCGCCAGCTAATCTCCCCATCGGCGTACATCGCCACACCAGCGGAGTCATAGCCGCGGTATTCCAGTCTGTGCAGACCTTCCACGACTACATCCAGAGCGAAGTATTCGCGGTCACCGCTAGCGTGACCAACATATCCAACAATTCCACACATAAAAAGGAATCCTACCTCATTGGTCAACACGAACCGGGGGTTGGACTAGGGCCTGTTATTTATGGCCGCATACTAATTCAGGCCTTTTATAGTTACTGAAAACTGGCCTGCCCACCGCTAATTTTCGCGCCCTCGGTGAGTACCCCTCCAGCGCTGCAGCTGACCGGGAACGCAGGAGGAGAGGGAGGCATCGGCAAGCAGCCGCGCCCCTTCCCCACCAGGCTCCTAACGAGTGGCGCGCTCCAGCATCTCCAGGACGTGGTGGTAATCCTCGCCGGTGGCGCGGGTCATGCCCAGCTCACACGTGCGGTTGGTCGAAGCATGATACTGCGCGCCCAGCTCCGTGACCTGGGCTGCCTCGGCGCGGGTGGCGGACTCCGTGAGCTCCGGGTGGAGCATGCCGCGGTCGCCGGCATAGCCGCAACAATTCCAGGCGGTGGGGATGTGCACCTCCGTAGCTGCGGCGCGGGCGACCTTTTCAACATCTCCCATCATGCCAAGCTGGAACGCCGAACAAGTTGGATGAATCGTCATGGAATCGACCGGCTGGGTGGTCTCAAGGCGCGGCAGCAGCGTATCGGCGGTAAAGCTCAGCGCATCGATGACGGTGATGCCCACGGATTCCAGCATCTCCTGGAAGCCGGCGGTACAGCTGGACGCGTCCACAATCACGGGAAGGCGGGCGTTATCGGTAGCCTCCATGACGGTCTCGCGCACGCGCTGCTCCATAATGTCGTGGCCCTTGCGCATGCCCTTTGAGGACCATGGCGTTCCACAGCAGAGCTTTTCGATGCCCTTGGGAACCTCCAGCGCTATCCCCGCCCGCTCCAAGACGGTAACGAAGGCTTCCGTCGCTCCCATGCCTTTGCCTTGCGGGGCGAACATGGAGTTTACGCAGGCTGGAAGGTAGATTCCCGAGGTCTCAGCGTAGCGATCGCCCACGCGCCCGGCCAGGCGCTCGCGGGACTTGCCGCCCTTACCTAACTCCGGTTGGTATCCCGGCACAGAATCGGCGCCGACGAGCGAGCGGGCCGCATCGGTGACCTTCGTGACCAGCTGCGCCGGCAACATGTGCGCGCCGGTAAGCGCCGTTGCCGCACCGCGGCTAGTAACCTGCCAATTCTTGGCGGCAGTGGACCAGACCTTTTCTTCTGCGGCCCCGGCCTTCTCGTGGCGCAGCTTCTTGATAAATTTACCGGTATCGATGCCCACTGGGCATGCGGTTAGACACATGGAATCCACGGCGCACGTATCGATGCCCATGTACTCATAAGCCTCATCAAGTTCTGCAACTAAGTGCGTATCGCCACTTTCCTGCGCCCGCTGGCGGGCACGGCGCACCACGATGCGCTGGCGCGGGGTCAAGGTGAGATCCCTGGACGGGCAGACCGGCTCGCAATAGCCGCACTCAACGCACGGGTCGATTTCCTCCTCCACCGTGGGGTTGAGCTTGATATTTGTAATGTGTGCATCGGGGTCATCGTCTAAGATGACGCCTGGGTTCATGGTCCCAGCGGGATCGCAGGCGCGCTTGAGCAACTGCATGACCTCGTAAAGCTCATCGCCGTACTGGCGGCGCACATACGGGGCCATGGCGCGGCCGGTGCCGTGCTCGGCCTTGAGGTTTCCCTCCGCCGAAAGCACCAAGTCAACCATTTCCTCATTGAAGTTGTTATAACGGCCAATGGCGCTATCGCCTTCGAAGCGGTCCGTTAGAAGGAAGTGGATATTGCCATCTTTCGCGTGGCCGAAAATGACCGCATCATCGTAGGAATAGCGGGTAAAAAGCTCCTGCAAGGAAGAACAAGTATCGGCCAAATCCCCCACCGGCACCACAACGTCTTCCAAGAGCGCCGTGGTTCCTGAAGGTCTTGCTTCTGCCACCTGGGCATACAAGCCCTTGCGGAAGTTCCACGCGGCGGTGCGGGTGGGAATATCGGCAGAAAACTCCGCCGGCGATTGGAGGTCCAATTCGCGCAAAAGAGACGAGCCCTTGTTTTCTTTTTCCCGCAACTCTTCCTTGTCATCGGATTGGTACTCGATGAGCAGCGCGGCCTGTGAATCCACATCGAAGCCGGTAATGGCCTGCGGGACCTTATCGAATCCTTGGCCGACGCGAATAGAGGCAGAATCCATTAGCTCCAGGGTGGCGGCACCGGTCTCCACCAGGGAAGGCAGCGCCTTCGTAGCGGCGGAGAGATCGGTAAAGACCGCCACGGTGGTCGTCGTGAGGTCTGAAATGTTGACGGTGCGAAAGACCGCTTCCGCGATAAACGCGAGTGTTCCTTCGGAGCCAACCAAGAGGTGCTCAAAGAGCTTGACGGGGCTTTCAAAATCCAGGAAGGAATTAAGCCCGTAACCCATCGTATTTTTCAGCTGGAAGTGGCGGCGGATGATATCTACTGATTCCTGGTTATCGCGCACGCGGCGCTGCAGGCGGATCAGCGTATCCACCAGCTCGGGTTCTTGCGCTTGGAATTGCCGGTCCGCATCAGAGTCCGCGGTATTGATCACCGTGCCAGAAGGCAAGACAAAGGTCAGCGATTCCAATGTGTTGTAGGTATTGAACTCGGTGCCGCAGGCCATGCCGGAGGAATTATTCGCTACCACACCGCCGATGGTGCAGGCCGCCTCGCTGGCCGGGTCCGGGCCGAGCTTGCGGTTGCGCAACCCCAAACGCGCATTGACTTGGCGCACGGTCGCCCCTGGCTGCACGCGCACCCGCTTGCCGTCATCGAGGACTTCTATGCCCCGGAAATGCTTGCGCACATCCACCAGGTAGCCCTCGCCGGAGGCCTGGCCAGCCAAGGAGGTACCACCCGAGCGCAAGGTCACCGGAATACCGTGCTGCCGCCCCGCTTTGAAAATGGCAGCCACGTGTTCTGCCGAGCGCGCTTCAATCACGGCCTTTGGGGTGTAGAGGTAGTGCGAGGCATCGGAGGCATAGGCCACCCTGTCGATGATGCCGGTCTTTACCTCCGGCCCATCCTGCGAAAATAATTGGTCGATCTTAAGGGTGCCGGTAGTCATATGCGGCGACCTGCCTTCCCAGAGAAGCATAGAGAATGTTACCTAGTGCACATTTTCGCCTGCTTTCTCGCCAGCGCGCAAGTAAGGCAACCCATATAACTTCGGCGCCGCGCACCCCTTTTGGCCTCCGCGAATCCCCCGCATGTGCCACTCGCCACCCCTTGCCACCAGCACGGGGTGATCTTCATCTATCCTAGAATGCGTGTCTGCGAATTTGAATAAACACCTCGGAACATTATCGAAGCGTGGCCGCAACCGCGTGCTGGTTGGCGACCTCGATTATGCAGGTATTACCGGCAAGGTTTATACCCCTGCGGAAGGCCAAGGCCTGCCCGCCGTCGCCTTTGGCCACGACTGGATGCACAAAATCAAGGATTACCACGCCACGCTGCGCCACCTCGCCAGCTGGGGCATCGTCGTGGTCGCCCCCAATTCTGAGACCGGCATGTTCCCTGACCACCGCAACCTGTCTGCAGACATGGAATCTGCGTTGCAGATCGCCGCTGGGGTAAAACTCGGAACCGGCAATATTACCGTATCGCCGGGCAAGCTCGGCATGATTGGCCACGGCATGGGCGGCGGCACCGCGGTTTTGAGCGCGGTTGATAACCCGAAGGTCAAGGCCGTCGCAGCGATTTATCCCGCAGTGACCGCCCCGTCCTCCGTCGAGGCCGCCCGCAGCCTCGATACGCCGGGCTTGGTCATTGGCTCTGGGCGCGATGATATTTTCAATGCCGGAAACCCCGCCAAGCTGGCCTATAACTGGCGCGGCCAGGTGGCCTACCGGGCCATCGATAAGGGCACGCAGGCCGGCTTTAGCGAAGATCGCTTCCGCAAATTGGCCATCGGTTCCGGCGCCTTCCAATCCGGCCCCACCGAAATCGCCCGCGGTCTCGTCACCGGCTTCTTGCTTTCCACCCTTGCCGGCGAGTCCGCCTATGACGGCTTTGCGGATCCTGAGGCGAGCGCAAAGAAGGTTGAAAGCTTGACCGGTGACGACCTGGCCGAGCGCGCCGGCGTTGCCCGCGATGACTAAAAGCTAACTCGCTGAACTAGGCCTATCCACGTCGCAGCACAGATTTCACCTGCCCCGATGCGTTACTGCCACGCGTTGGGGCAGCACCATTTTGGCGCCACGTTCCAGCAGCTGCTTGCCGATGCCCCACCGCATCACCTTCCCTTCCCCCATGCTGCTCATTTTTGGCCTGTTGGACGGCCTTGGCCGTGGACTTTTCTAGCTCGTCTTGGGCCTTAGCCAGGCTTTTTTCAAATTCCAGCATGCGGCGAGCAGTGCGCTCGCGAAACCCCTGCGCGAATTCTGCAAAATCGTTATTCATTACCACTGCCCTGCCTTTCGTGCAGTCACGGATGGTTCATCTGAGCTTGGCTCTGGTGCAGGCTCAGGGGCTGGGGCTGGTGCCGGGGCCTGTGGCTGTGCAGGTTCCGGTGCCGGTGCTGGTGCAGGCTCAGGTTGAGGCTGCGGCTCTGGCGCAGGTGCTCCAGCTCCAGCGGCTTCCGCTGCCTGTAGGTGCTGCACCTTTTCTGGAGGCGGGGTCGGTTCTTCCACCTGAGAAAGCTCCGGAGGCGGCTCAATTGTTCCGTCTTCCGGGCACGATTCAGGCGCGGGTTCGGGCTGCGGCTCAGGTTCTGGGCACGGCTCCGGTTCCGGTTCCGGTTCTGGTTCTGGTTCAGGACAAGGTTCTGGTTCAGGCTCCGGTGCGGGCTCGGGTTCCGGTTCAGGCGCAGGTTCCGGTTCCGGTTCCGGCTCTGGGCAATCTGCATCGGCGATATTTTCCAGGCACTCCGCAGCGCCTTCAATGATGAGACCTACGCCCACCAAAGCGATTCCTGCACCAACGATTCCCAAGCTGCCACTGCAGGAGGACTCGATGTCACAGGCCGCATCATCTTCCACGGCAGCCGGTGTTGTTGGTTCTTCTTCGCATTCAGAATCTTCCGGCTCAGGCTCAGGGACTGCGTCCTGTTCTGGCTGCGGTGCGGGGTGTTCCTGTTGTTCTGGTGGGCAGTCTTGTGGTTTGGGTTCCGGCTCAGGATCCGGATCCGCGTGCGCCGGGGTGGTCGTGGACTCGTTCTGTCGAGACGGCTCGTTTACGAAACCGCGGCACTGTTGGCACTGGCACCCGGAAGGGTGCTGCTCAGGTGAGGATTCAGGAGCCGGCTTCGGAGTCGGTCCTGGTTTTGGCTCCGGTTGCGGCTCGGGAGCTGGTTTCGGCTCGGGTGCGGATTGTGGTTGCGGTGCCGGCTTCGGTTCTGGCTTCGGGTCTGGCCTTGGCTCCGGGGTCGGCTCTGGCATCGGTTCCGGCTTGGGCGGGCACTCAGCGGTAGATGCGGGTTGCGTCGGCTGCGCTGGCTGTGGCGGGTTGGAAGTGGTGTCGCCCCCGCCATCGGGCATCGGACGCGTGGGAGCTGGCGTATCTGGGCACTTTTCCACTGGCGGTGGGCAGGAATCCTCCTCGGCCTCTGCCGGCTCGGGGCATTCCTCAGGAAGAGGCCGCTGACAGACACATTCGCAGCGGGATTCAAACTCGTCATAGCAGGATTCAATGGCATCATCGCGGTCCCGGCACGTGCTGGCGATGGAGTCATTGGTGTCATCGATGATCTTCGCACCAATGGTAGAGACGATGGGAATAATGAACTTGGCCAGCGGGTGCCTGGTAGCCACCATGGACAAGATATTGAGCAGTGGGATTACCGCAGAAATCAGCTCGGTGAGTGCGGTATCGGAGGTATCGACGACATCGGAAATAGCGCCCGAGCATTGCTTGGCAGAGTCAGTAAGCTGCTTTCCTTCATCGCGGTGGATATCAAAATCTTTTTGAATGCCGGTCAGGTGCTCGCGCAAGGTGCCATGGGCGACTTCGGAATCATCCGTGCGCAGAAAATCCGCAAACCCCGTGCCGCCGCCGTGCGGGAGATTTCCTCCCACCGCGGAGATGGTGTGGCGCAGTATGTTTTGTGGGGCGATTCCATCTACCGCGCTGATGAGCTCACTCAGAAGCCCCAATGGCATACTGGGGCCGGAATAATGTCCCAGGCAGGCCAGTTGGAACTGCGAAATGGCGGCGGAATAATCCCCTAAAAGTGATTTAGTCAGCGTACTCATTAGTCCACTGCCTTTCCGCTTTCTCCTGCAAAGGAGCGGCTAAAGCCGGCATCGTACGTGGCGAATGCGCGCATCTGATCGTGCGCTGCCTGGCCCGTGGCAGAGATATTGTCTAAGCGCCACGTTCCATTGTCATGAATGCGCGCGAGGATGCTGCGTATGCGCTCCCCGTGGCCGGAAAAATTCCGCCCAGCCGCGGCAACGGGAAAGTCTGGAACATCGGCGCGGTGGGCTTGGCGCTGTTCATCGTTGGCGCTTATAGCTTGTTGTAGTGCTGACATCGCCTCTGCGGGGCGAAGAAAAACCTCAGACATCGGTATAAATCCCCAAATCCATATGCGGTAAGTGTGCTCACCTTCATTGGACTGGGGTTTATACCAAATGGTTCCCAGTACTTCTTATTTTCCTGCCTATACCGAGGCGACGACGGCAGAAAGCCTGCCTGCCACCTTGCGGGCGTGTTCCTCTTCTGCAGCTTCCACCATGACGCGGAACAGCTCTTCGGTGCCAGAGGGTCGGAGCAGGACGCGGCCGGTCTCCCCGAGCTCTTCTTCTGCCTCCACGATGGCCTGCTTGACCTCGGCAGAATCCATGATCGCCGCCTTATTGGATACTGGAACGTTGATGAGCACCTGCGGCAATACGGTCATCACGGAGGCCAATTCCTTCAGGCTCTTTCCGGACTTGGCCATACGGGCCATGATGGAAAGGCCGGTGAGGGTGCCATCGCCGGTAGTGGAGTCATCGGGAAGCACGACGTGCCCGGATTGCTCGCCGCCCAGGGAGAAATCGCCGCGGTGGAGCTCTTCGAGCACATAGCGATCGCCCACCGCCGCGTGACGGACCTCAATGCCTTGCTTTTCCATGGCGAGAGTCAAGCCGAGGTTGGACATGACCGTGGCCACGAGCGTATTAAAGCGCAGGTCATTGTCTTCCTTCATACCTACCGCGAGCAAGGCCATGATCTGATCACCATCGACCACATTGCCTTCGGCATCGACGGCGAGGCAGCGGTCCGCATCGCCATCGTGGGCAAGGCCCAAATCGGCGCCGTGTTCAAGCACCGCTGCCTGGGCTTTTTCGATATGGGTAGAACCACAGTTCTCGTTGATATTAAAGGCATTGGGCCGGTGGTAAATCGGAATAACCTCAGCGCCTGCTGCTTCATAGGCACTGGGAGCGACCTTAGACGCCGCGCCATTAGCCGCATCCACGACCACCTTGATGCCGCTTAAGTCAGTGGATACGACTTCCTTGAGGTGCTCTAGGTAGCGCTCACGGCCATCGGGGGCCTCCGAGATAATCCGGCCCAACTTCGTGCCCGTTGGGCCTTCCTCAACGAGGTTATCCATCGCGGCCTGAATCTCATCTTCGACGCTATCCGGCAGCTTCTTACCGCCAGCGGAGAAGAACTTAATGCCGTTATCCGGCATCGGGTTATGGGAGGCAGAGATCATCACGCCGAGATCCGCTCCGTAATCATCCGTCAAAAAGGCGATAGCTGGGGTAGGAAGCACCCCCACGCGCACAACGTCCACGCCGCGCGACGCCAAGCCGGCGGCGATGGCGGCATCGAGCATCTCGCCCGATACGCGGGGGTCACGGCCGATGATTGCCAGTGGGCGGCGCTCATAAGATTCGCGCTGCGCAGTAAAGACCTCCGCAGCCGCTTGTCCCAGCGTCAAGGCCAAAATGGGAGTCAGTTTTTTATTCGCGAGGCCGCGAACTCCATCGGTTCCAAATAGTCGAGTCATGAAAACAATTATGCCCTGTAAGTCCCACCCGTTGCATGTTTGGGGCATCGGCAAGCGGGCTAATTAGGTAACCAACATCACGAAAAATGTCCTTGTGATAAAAAGCAAAATTTGCCTAAAGTCGTACTTTTTGGCATTTATATGAAATTGTTAGCTAGGTTATACTTCACTCTTTTGCCCTAGAGAGGATCAACGATGAACGAACCTAGATCTTCAGGTGACAAGTCACCTGAAACTACCTCGCAGAAGGCTCGCTCAGCCATTGCGAAAGCCGCTTCTGGGGAACGCGCTATTCATCCAGCCCTCATTCCCGGAGTAAGTGTCGAAAACACCCGCGCAGATTTCAAGACCAATAAAACCGTCTTTGCGGTGGCCTTGGCATCAACCTTCGCCATCATCCTGTGGGCCATCATCGCCCCAGATAATCTGGCCAGCACAGGAAGCACCATGCGGGCATGGG
This sequence comes from Corynebacterium sp. MSK310, assembly GCF_030227355.1. Lineage (NCBI taxonomy): Bacteria > Bacillati > Actinomycetota > Actinomycetes > Mycobacteriales > Corynebacteriaceae > Corynebacterium > Corynebacterium sp. MSK310. The sequence continues at coordinate 120,048 of NZ_JASPFZ010000003.1, read as the reverse complement.
TCGTCCAAAACTTTGGATAGCTATTTACGATCATCATGATTGCCACCACGGCATTCCTGCTGACAATCGCCATCGCCCCAACCGGAAAAATTAAACTCGGCGCCGATGATTCCAAACCCGATTTCTCCCGCAACGCATGGATCGCCATGCTCTTTGCCGCCGGTATGGGAATCGGCCTGGTCTTCTACGGCCCGATGGAGCCGCTTGCCCTATTCTTGACTCCCCCGCCGTACCTTTCCGGCGTCGAATCCGGTAGCCAAGAGGCCATCCTTCCGGCCTTTGCCCAGGCGGTCCTGCACCATGCTACCTTGCCGTGGATGATCTTTGCGCTGGTGGGCGGTGCGCTTGCCTATGCCGCTTATCGACGCGGCCGTATCCCGCTTATTTCCTCGCTCTTTGAGCCGCTCATTACGGATTCGAATAACCGGGTATTTGGAAAGATCGTCGATATCTTCGCGGTATTGGTCACCCTCTTCGGCACGGCTACCTCCCTGGGTATCGGCGCGCTGCAGATCCGTACGGGTACCTCTATCCTTACCGGCAAGCCTTTAGAGGGCAACGGAATCATGGTGGTGATCATTACGATCCTCACCATCTTTTTCATTCTTTCCGCGATGTCCGGCATCAAGCGCGACATCCGCATCTTGTCCAATATCAACATGGGCTTGGTCATCGGCCTCGCGGTCTTCGTTCTCATCACCGGGCCGACGCTCTACATTCTGGACCTGCTTCCCGCCTCCCTTCTGCAATTCTTCAAGCACTTCGAAGACATGATGTCCCTATCCGCCTCCCAGGGTGAACCGGAGAAGGAATTCGTCACCGCATGGACCATGCTCTACTGGGCGTGGTGGATTTCCTGGTCGCCCTTCGTCGGCATGTTCATCGCGAAGATTTCCCGCGGCCGCACCATTCGCGAATTCGTCTTCGTCATCATGCTCGTGCCTACCACCCTGTCGCTTTTCTGGTACGTCATCTTTGGTGCCACGGCTATCAAGACTCACCTGGACGGTGATGGAATCGAGATTGAAGGTTCCGGCGAGAATGTGATGTTCGACCTCATGAGATCGCTACCGCTCTCTAGCATCACCACGGTCATCGTCCTCCTCGCTGTGGTCGTCTTTTTCAATACGGCCGCTGACTCCGCTACCAACGTCATGGGCTCTATGTCCCAATCGGGCCGACCGGTACCTTCGACCGCGATTTCTGCAATTTGGGGCGTTGCCCTGGGCGGCATTTCCCTGTCCCTGCTGCTTATCGCCGGCAAGGATGCGCTCAGCGGCCTGCAGTCCATCATGGTCTCCAGTTCACTGCCGTTTACCTTCATCCTCATCGGCATCATGGTGGCCTGGGGCAAAGACCTGGCACGCGATCCCGCTATCCTGCGCAGGAAATACGCCCATGCCGCCATTGAGCGCGGCACCCACCTGGGCCTCCAAGAACACAATGGCGACTTCGTATTCAGCTCGTCCGCCGTTCCAGAAACCCACGGTGCCGGGGCCGAAATTGAAAACGATGACCCGTACCTCCACGAGTGGTACACCATCAACGCATCGGATGAATACCTCGCAGAGCAGGCAACCCTCCGCGAAGAGCGCCGCGCCGAGCTCAAGAACTTTGCAAAGAAGAAGACCGAGGACAAGGCCGCAGAAGACGATGAATAACCTCCCTGTTTAACCGGTCCTCTCCCCTTAGGCCCTCAGCCCCTAGCCCGCCTCTCATCGCACTGCGCAATCAGGCTTCCGCGATGGGAGGCGGGCTTTTCTCTACTCCGCAGTCCGGCACATAGCAGTGTCTACGGGCTCACAACGGCCTCAGCGAGGCCGCTCAGCCCAGAAGCACGGTTAAGCGTTAAGAGGCTTACCGAAGGCCGACTAGGAGGGATTAGCGGGCGCAATCGAATAGGCATCGGCAAGAGCGAGAAAACGACAAAGCCGCCGCCTCCCAGAATGGGAAGCAGCGGCAGTGTATGGCGCTTGCGCGCGCAGTAGGAGCGAGATTAGCGCTTGGAGTACTGCGGTGCGCGACGTGCCTTGTGCAGACCAGCCTTCTTACGCTCAACTGCACGAGCGTCACGGGTGAGCAAACCAGCCTTCTTCAGGGCGGAGCGATCAGCCGGGTTGTAGATGTTCAGTGCACGAGCGATAGCCAGGCGCAGGGCGCCGGACTGACCGGTCGGGCCACCACCGTTAACGGTGACCTTCAGGTCAAACTGGTTCTCACGGTCCAGCAGGGTCAGCGGGGTGAGGATGTCCTGCTGGTGCAGCTTGTTCGGGAAGTACTCCGCGAACTCGCGGCCGTTAACCACGATCTGGCCGGAGCCAGCAACGAGGCGAACGCGAGCGACGGCGCGCTTACGGCGACCGACGGTCTGAATTGGGCCCTCGTGAACCGGAGCAGCGGCCTCAACCTCTGCCTCGGTCTCAGGGTTGGCGCTAGCCAACGAATCACCGATGGTGTTGGTGAACTCTTCGGTAGCGGCGCTTGCTGCAGCGATGTCAGCAGCCTCGGCTACATTGTTGTCGATGTTCTGCTCAGCCATTACTGTGCCACCTGCTTAAACTCGAAGGTTTCCGGCTTCTGACCGGCGTACGGGTGCTCATCGCCTACGAAGACGTGCAGCTTCTTGATGGAAGCGCGGGAGAGCTTGTTGTGCGGCATCATACCGGCAACAGATTCTTCGATAACGCGGACCGGGTTGGCGTCCAAAGACTGACCCAGGGTCATGGACTTCAGACCGCCCGGGTAACCGGAGTGGCGGTAGCGCATTTCGCGGTCGCGCTTGGTGGAAGAAACGTGAATCTTGTCAGCGTTGATGATGATGACGTGGTCACCGGTGTCAACGTTGGGTGCGAACTGTGGCTTGTGCTTGCCGCGCAGCAGGTCTGCCACGGTGGAAGCAAGCTTGCCCAGCACCACGTCAGTAGCATCGATGACGTACCACTTGCGGGTGATGTCACCGCTCTTTGGGTGGAAAGTAGACAAAATGACTCCTTGAAAGTCTGTCTCGGAACTGCCGGCCAGCGCTAAGCATCCATTCGCTTCCCAACAGCGGCCGGTGGAGACCTGCGGGAAGCGCTTCGCCAGCTGCTTGCCGACGAGCGAACACATAGGGCTACAACTTTAGCTGCTGCTGGCAGAAAAGACCAAAACGCCGAAACCGGCACCTTCTCAGAAAGAAAAGGTACCGGTAAAAGAGGTTCTAGGTGGCGGTTTCTGTGGTTGGTTTCTGCGGTTAGCTTCCGTGATTAGCGCGGTGCGGGGACGGCAGCTGCGTTCGCCTCCTGCCGGATGGATACGGGCACAGGCACCGCTCGTCCCTCCTACCGCGCTTGAAGAAGCAGGCTAGTTAGATACCGCCAACAGTGCGTTAGCCCCAGCTAGCGGCGGCGCGACGGTTGACATCGCTCATGGCGTCATTGCCCTGAGAGACGGTCTTGGAGATGGTTGCCAGCACGGTATTGAGTTCCTGTGCCGCCTTATCCCACTTGGCCTGCGCCTGGTTATAAGCCACTGCGGATTCACCTTCCCAGGTGCTCACCATGGGCTGAAGGCGGGATTTGAGGTCGGCCAAGGTGCTGTTGATGCGGCCGGAGGTGGCGTTGATATCAGCTGCGGCAGAAGAGATGGCGCCGAATTGGTACTTGATCTCGGACATGTGGAAAATGGTTCCTTTCGAAATTGCTGGTGGAGGTGGCTGGGTTACAGGGCTAGGCCGCCGCCAACCTTGGAGAAGGCCTCAGTGTTTTCGGCTTCGACGTTGTCAAAGTTGCGGGCATTGCTGCGGATGTTTTCAGAAATCGAGGTCAATGCCTCGCGCAGCTGCTGTGCGGAGGTGTTGTAGCGCTGCATCAAGTTATCGAATGAAACCTGCGCCTGGCCGGCCCAGCTGCCGCGGACAGAATCCACTACACCCTGTAGGCGGGTGAGCTCGCCTTGGACTTCGTCATTGGTGTTATCCACGCGGCCGGCAGTGGAGACCATGACATCGGCTTGTGTCTTAAAAGTCTGAGACATAACAGTGCGCCCCTCCTTAGGGCGGGAAGAGATGTTGAGTGTGATTTCCCCCGAAAAAGCTTCTGTGCTTTCTCACCGTTATTGGACTGAGCTCAGGGCCATATGGTTCCCAGTAAGTTAAAACTTTTCTGGTTATTTCTTACTCAGGGACTCGGTGGCCATCCGGCACGCGGCTTTTTGCACGGCATTGGCGTTATGGCGGGTATGGCACCCCACCGACATGTGGTGCCCGGTATCTTCCCAGATGGTCCATTCCACAACGGAGCCATCGCCGGGGTCTTCTATATAGTGCAAACGCCCTGCGTCCTCGGATACATCGCGCAGTTCCGGATCCCTATCCACCTGCGCTTTTATTTCATCAAAGAGCGCCTTGGCCGGAACGTTAAAAAGCGAGTCCGACGCTAAGAGGATCCTTAAATCAGGGTCTTTTCCTGAGGCGGTAACCAGTCCTTCCTCCACGGTGGCTTGAAATCCGGTGGGAAGGACAACGGAGAGCCCTTCAATATCGAGGCGTTTTTCGCCTGGGTTGAGCTCGCCATCACCGCCCGCGTCGCCAGCCGCACCGTCGCCATCATCGCTGCCACCGCCACCAGATTCTTCCGCCGGCACGGAATCGGCGGCACTCGCAGCGGTGGTGCTTCCGGCAGTAGTACCGGTCTCGCCATCGTCTTCATCATTAGACGCATTCGCGCCCATAGCCCACCACGAGGCCCCAACGACGGCAAGAATCACCACGACGATCGCGACGTGGAACATATCGATGGCACCTATCCAACCGCGCAGCTTATCGCCCCACCGCGTGCCTGCTTCCTGCCCCTTGCCTGCTCGCGGGCCAGTTCCAGTTCCGGCTCCGGGTCCGGCTTCAGTCCCTGCCTCCGGAGCCGCTTCCGCGCGTTCCATGGGGACATCCATCTGGGCGGTCGGCGCGGATTCTGGGGCGGCCGCAACCGATTCAGTACTTCGTGCTGGAGTTGATTCCGGTGCGGGTGTTGCATCTTGCTGCTGCACGCGGGCGCCGGCTACATCGAGCTGGCGGGTCAGGATGGTCACCGCTTCCCGGGAGATAGCGGTGCCCGAGGGATCCGCGATGACGGATACGTCCACGTCCGGCCAAGCTGATCCAGCGATCTTCGCAATCTGGTCCATGACGTGGCCTAAGGCTTTGCCTTCTACGATGCCGGTTCCAGCGAGATCGTAGCGGTACACGGTTTCCGGGCCTTCAAAGACAGTGGCCGCATCCATGACGGTCACCGTAATTGTTGCCGGTGGCGCGGATGTAGGCGTATCTGTAGACATTTATTCTTTTCCTTCCCCATAGACCACCTGGGCAATTCCCAGGTTTTCGCCGCGGATGCTCCACTGCCCGCGGCCGGGCGGCTGGTGGCTGGGCTTGAGCCCAAAGATGGTGCCTTCGTCGCGGTCGGCATCGAAAAGCAGGAATGCAGGTTGCAGGTCGCGCACCGCGGAAAAGAATTGGCCGAACAGCGCCCGTCCGATGCCGCCGGATTTTCGGGCGATTACCATGTGCAAGCCGATGTCCCGCGCGTGCGGCAGAAGATCGATTAAGGGTGCGAGGGCGATATCGCTCACCAAGTCCGCATCATCAATCACCACATAAATATCCGGACCCTCCCACCAATCGCGGGCGGCGAGTTGCTCTGGGGTGATATCTGCTCCCGGCAAGCGTTGTTCCAGCGTGCGCACGGTATTGACGATTTCCTCCTGCGCACTTGATTGCGTCGCGGCATAGGCCGCCACCATGTCCGGATCCAGCGTGCCCAGGTGAGCACGGCGCTGATCGATGACCACCAGTCGCGCCTCCTCCCGCGGAAGGCTACTAACCCCGCGCATTATCTGTGCCAAGAAATTGGACTTGCCGCAGCCCTGGGCACCGATGGCAACTAGGTGCGGTTCGCGCTCCGGATTCCACGCCAAAGTGGAAAGGTCGCGCCCGCCGATGCCCCACGGGATGCCACCAGTAGGTGCTTCGCCATGGGCGGCGAGCACCTCTGGGGTCAGCACCGCGGGCAGCATCTTCAACCGCGGTGCGGGAACGGCGTTAGCATGCACGCGGCAGATATGGGCAATGTCTTGATTCGAGGTATGCGCGAGCAGCATATTTTCGCCGGCCTGTGTCAGTCCCCTGCCCGGCGCGCTGGGCAGTTTTTGCTGCAGCTTGCGGTCAATGAGGGAATCGAGCGCCTCACCCAAGCGCAGCTCGAGGCGGTGGGCTATGAGATCCCTAATCGCCGGGCGCATCGTGGTCCACCGGGAGGTCGCGATGACGACGTGGACATTGGCGGAGGCGCCGTCCGCGACGATATCCGTGATGGACTCAGCTATATCCTCAAACTCCGCGTTGGACGGGCCGATGTGGTGCCAGCCGTCGATAATCAAGAAGGTCTCGCGCGATTCCGGCCGGCGAATAAACCCGGCGACCTCGTCTACGATGCGGCGGATCTTCTCGCCTTCCTCGCGCCCGGCTACCCCGGCAACGTGCGGTAGCCGGTCTAGGGCGGTTAGCTGCCCGCCGCCCAAGTCGATGACATAAAAGCGGATATCTTCCGGCCGCAGGTGCAGCGCCAGGGAGGAGACTATCGTCCGCAGCGCGCCAGACTTGCCGGATTGCGGTCCCCCGCACAAGGCAAGGTGGCCGCCGTGTTGGTGAAAATCGATGACTAATTGGTCTTGCCGCTGGTAGTAGGGTCTATCGATGATCCCAATCGGCACGGACAGTTCCGCTGCGGTGGACTCCGCGCCCTCCATCTCGAGGGACGATAGTTCAATGACCGGTGGCAGCGGAGGTAGCCAGATGCGGTGGGCCTCTTGGCCGCGTGCGGCGGCCTCTTCGCCGGCGGCGCGAACCACCTCAGTAAGAACCGATGTAGATTCATCCATTACCACCGCAGGAGAATTCTGTACAGCGGCATCGTCCTTCGCCCATCCCGTAAAAAGCTCCACCCGGCGCGGCGGGCCGGAAGGATTACCTTCCAGGTCCGTGGCCGCGTGCATCCCCGCGCCAGGTGCAACCCGGCGCGCGAGCGGCCCTGATACGTAGGAAGCCTGAAAGCGGGTGAGATCCTCGGCATCGGATTTCAGGTAGCCAGCACCGGGTTGGCCGGGGAGATGATACGCGTCGGTCACGCCAAGGACCTGGCGGGATTCGGCGGAGGAAAAGGTTTTGAGGCCGATTCTGTAGGACAAGTGGGAATCTAGCCCCCGCAATCGCCCTTCCTCGAGCCTTTGGGAGGCCAAAAGGAGGTGCACGTGGAGGCTGCGTCCCAAGCGCCCGACGGCAACGAAAAGCTCGGCGAAGTCGGGGTGTTGGCCCAAGAGCTCGGAAAACTCGTCCACGACGATGACCAGCGCCGGTAAGGGTCCGTAGTCCCGCACGGCATCCGCAGAGGCGTTGTACTCTCCCACATTGGCAAAGTTGCCGGCGGTACGCAGGAGTTCTTGGCGGCGGTTCATCTCCCCGGAAATGGCATCATACATGCGCTCTACCAGGGTGGATTCCTCTTCAAGGTTGGTAATGACCGCAGAAGTATGCGGCAGGCGATCACAGCCTAGGAAGGTCGCACCACCCTTGAAATCCACCAACACCAGGTTGAGTTCATCCGGGCTATGCGTGGCGGCAAGCGCGGTAACCAGGGTGCGCAGGAGCTCAGATTTACCGCTGCCCGTTGCCCCGATGCACAGGCCGTGTGGCCCCATTCCGCCGTGCGCGGATTCTTTGAGATCCAGGGTTACCGGCTGCCCGATGGAATCGATGCCAATGGGCACCATGAGCCGCGAGGCACCATCGCGCCCGTGCCACATGCCGCTGGCGGCCAACTCATCCACGCCGCTGTAACCGAGCAGCCCCAGCAAATCATTGCCCCGGCGCCCGGAGGTGCTATCGGGTCGGCGAAAGACCGCCATCCGGCGGGCCATAATCGTGGCCGCGGCAGTGCCCAAATAATCGGGTGTGCCCAGTTCTTCCACGCCCGCTGCCGTGACCGCCTGCAGGGTATCCGCCGCGACGAGGCACAAGCCCTCTTGTTCTGCGCGCAGGCTCAACGCAGACGATGGCGCACCGCCTACTTCAATAACGGTGGTATAAGAATCGCTGTGGAAGAAGTCTTCGGTGCCGGTAGTCAAGAGGGCATCGACAAGCACGATGCGAAACCGCGCCTTGTCTGGCTCCCTAGTGTGTGGCAGCCATTTTAGCCACTCCCACTCGCCGCCAATAGCCTCGATCCCGATGGTCTCGGGGCCGTGCGCCAGGGCTAACTGCATGACGAGGGCGCGCACCGTATCGCGAGCATTATCGCCGGTAAAGGATAAAAACCTAAAAGCCTGCAATTGGATCACCACCGGGAGATCCGGCACGGTGCCCACCGCCTTGATGGCCTGGCGCATGCTCACCGCACAGACCGGGTCTAGGTCCTCGGTGGCACCGGAATCCGGGACGTTGATGGGCGTGCACAACGTGGTGGGCCCAGTGCCCACGCGCACCTCCAAGGCATCCGGATCATCAGGCCCACGCTCCCACATGCGCCGCGAGCCCACCAGCGGTTCCAGCCCCGCCGGATCCGGGTGCCGGTACAGCTCGTGCGCGCGCTGCGCACCGGCATTGTCCAGGGCCTTTTCCCGCAGCGCCTTAATGTGACGCAAGTAGGTCCGCCGGGTTTCATCCGGGTCCTGCCCGCTATTTTGCGGCCCAAACATCATGGCCATGCTGGCCAGCATCATGAGCGGAAACATCAGGGATACCGGGCTGATATGCCGCGAGTCGCCCGCGCCCAGCACCATCAGCGCCACCATGCCCAACATTGCGGCAATCATCACGATGGGCAGTAGCAAGCGCACCAAGCGCACCGGCTGTGGGCGCACCGCTTCTGGAACTTCTTCTGACTCGATGGTGCCGGTGGGAAGCGGCGGTGGCGCGTCCCTGAGCGGCACGGTCAATGGCTCCACGATGTGGGTTTCCCCGATCCCAAGCATGGGTAAAATCCTCCCCCGATCCACACGCTTAGCGCTCTTGGCCCCCTGCCAAGATTCCCCGCGCTGCGGTGGACACGACGCCACCAGTAAGCCACAATATGTGACATTGGGCAAGGGGGACGCCCACAATCATGAGACAATTCGGGGGAATTATGACCGCTCCAACGGCGCATCACCTGCGCCTTACCATCCGCATCCACGCTGATTCCTTTCACAAGGAAGCAGACGTGGCATTGCCGTTAAGCTCCAGCCTGGGCGAGCTCATGGCAGAACTTACTGACCTTGTCGATGCACCCGCGATCGCCTCGCCGTGGCGCGCCAGCACGGCATCTGGGCGCACCATCGACTTCACCGCACCGCTTGCCGCCACGCCGCTTGCGGAAGGCTCCATCCTGGTGCTCGCCCCGCGCGAGGAGCGGCCCGCGCCCGTCATCCGCGATGCCGCCGAATCCCTTGCAGCCCAAAGCCACGACGACACCACTTGCGCCATCCCGATCGTCTGGGCGTGGACTGGGCTTGGTGCTGCCTTCGCCGTGGCCTGGGTGCTCTCGCTCCCGGCGGTGGCCTGCGCCGGGCTCGCCGTCGCGGCCTTCGTGCTCGCCCTGTGGACGCGCGCGCTATCCCTCGTCATGCTCGCCCTGGCAGCAGGGGCGGCGAGCGGATGGGCGCTTATTTCGCCCGCGCTTGCCGATGCCCCCTATGCCGCCCTCACCGCCAGCGCCACCCTCCTCGTGGCCTTATTAGCCTGCCACCTCACCCGGCTGAGCACCGTACGGATAACCTCTGGCGCGCTCACCATCGCCGGCTTAGTGCTCATAGCGGCCGTGAGCTACCTGCTTCCTGGACTGAGTGGCAATTCGGGCATCGGCACGAGCCACGGCACCGCGGCGGCCGCGGGCACCGTTATCGCTGGAGTCATTTTGCTTGCCACCGCCCCCGCGCTGACCATCGCCACCGCGGGGCTCAAGGTGCCGCAATTGCCCACCGCGGGCCAAGACCTCGCCGTCTCGGATGAGCGCCAGCCCGACGTAGCCGATCGCGCCACCCGCGCCGGGTACGCCTACGAGGGCATCTGCTGTGGAATCACGCTTTGCCTCATTCCAGCGCTAATCGCGCTCAGTTTCACCGGCACGGGCACCCTCGTAGCCACAGACGGCACCGTGGGTGACGCAGGGTCCGCTGCTCCTACCATCGGCTCTCGCATCGCCATGCTTTTCGGCACCGGTCTAACCGGGCTCGGCTTCGTCCAAACGCTCTGCGTCTCTGTTGCCGGAACGGTGGTCATGCACGCCGCGCGTCACGGTCGCGTGCTTGCCAGCTGGGCGCTCATGCTCGTTGCCATGGTTGCCTGCCTCACTGCCTGTCTGTGCGCCGTGCACGCGATTGCCGCCGATGGGCTTGCCGGCGCCTGGGCGCCGACGGCGGTCGCCACTCTCCTGCTTGCCGCGATGCTCAGCGCCCCACTGTGGGCGGCCAAAATGAGCGAGGTGGAACCAACGACCATCGCCTGGTTTGAACGCCTTGAGTCCCTGACCATCGCCGCCTGCCTGCCGCTTGCCGCGCACCTCGCCGGGATCTTCGAGCTCATTCGGGGGCTGGGATAATGCACCACACTCACTCACGGCGTTCTTTTGCACTACCTAGGTTTAGCGGCAGTTCTGGAATTACTGCTTGCGCGCTTACCGCATGTGTCCTCGCCGGAACCGGAGGCTTCATCACAGGAGCTCCGACCGCTCCCATCGCAAGCGCGCGGGAACCGGACCGGGAATGCGCCACCGCGCATCCATCTCCCCTAGCGCCAGAACCTTCCGAGGACCAGCGCGCCTACCGCTCCCAACTGCACTCCTTTGCCACGGGCCAAGGTGTAACGGTAGCCGTCATCGATACCGGGGTTGCCCATCACGATCAGCTGCCAAATCTTACTACAGGCGCGGACCTGGTCACTCCGGAAGAACCGGATCCGCACCGGGATTGCGACCTACACGGCACCGTCGTAGCCGGCGTCATCGCAGGCCACGATATCGGCATCGCCCCGCGCGCCGAGCTCCGCGCCATCCGCCAAACCAGCGCGCATTATCGCCAATACGGTGACACGGCCGGCGACGCCGATGAAGACAGCACCACCGGTTCACTCGACACGCTGGCCCGCGCCATCGAGCATGCCGTGGAAGACAACGCCCGGGTGATCAATATTTCCATCGTATCCTGCGTTCCAGAGAGTACCGCTCAACGCATCGATAGTTCCCGGTTAGATGAGGCACTTAACCGCGCAGAAGATGCCGGTGCCGTAGTCATCGCTGCCTCCGGCAATATTTCCTCCGGTACCTGCGAAGAAGGCGACCACGTCTTTCCCGCGGACTCACCGACCGTACTATCCATTAGCGCCCAAGAGGATGCCCACGCACTTGCAGAATACTCGCTCACGCCCGCCGATGGCCCACAACTATCCGCCCACGGATTTGTGCCGTTAGCGCTGAACCCCGCCGGTGGCTGGGCAGACGGAAAGAACCAAGAGGATTCCCTGGCGCAGTTCCACGGCACCTCCTTCGCAGCACCGGTAGTCAGCGGCACCGCCGCCTTAATAGCCGAGCGCTATCCAGAAGCCAGCGCTGCCGATATACGCCAACGGCTCCTCTCTGCCGGCGAACCCGGCAACGGTTTCATCGATCCGCTCGCCGCCCTTACCCATATCGATGGCGAGTACGCCGCACCCGCGCGCGATCTCACCATCCAACCCACCAAAGAGGAACACTCCTCCGCAGCGAGCCGTGCCGGTTGGGTGCTCGGCGGGTTAGTCCTGCTGCTGACCGGCCTGGCGGTTGCCCGCGGGCTTCGCCGGCCCAAGTCCGCCTAGCGGCTGACCTGTAGTGCTTCGTCTCGGTCCAAGCGCGAGGCCTCTGGCAAAAGCCGGATGATTTCCCACGGAACCTCGGCTCCTATGCCAGTGCCGAGGGCCTCCAAGAGTTCTTTGTTATCGACCGCATGGCGCTGCCCCGTCGGCGAGACAACGTGATAGCCATGCCCGGTATCCACGCCAACTCCTCCGGCCGATAGCCCACCAAAACGATCCGCTACGCCTTCACCGGCGAGCGCTACCGTTCCGGGGTTCTCAGTCACCATCGCTGCCCCACCGTCGCTATCGGCACACATCCAGCCTTCATCTGGGTCAACGAAGTCGAAGGTGGTGGCGGGCAGGCGGAAGTTTAAGGGGGCATCGGCAAGCGCGCCTACCTCTTGTGGTGAGGCTTCTTTGCGCGTCGCACCGTAGCTAACCAGTATGTCAGCCTGAGTGGCGGAGAGCTCGGCGACGCCGTCGTCCGTCCGGGCCCACTGACCCTGCCCGGTATCCATAATGTCCGGCAGCGGATCGGGAAACGTAAGCGGCGGCTGCTCCGCAAAGGCATTGAGCAACTCCGCGGGGACGGGCCAGGAATGGGTGCTCCCGTCGATGCCAATCCCGCGGCGGATGACCCGGCCCTCCGTGCTCTGCGCATCGGGCAAGCGCACGCGCCCGTCCGCGGTGAGCAGCCACTGCACACCATCCGTTTCTGCGAGCGCGGCGCGCTTCTCCCCAAAGCCCTCCTGTGGCGGATCCGCCACCACGATGACCTCTTCTTTGGCTACTTGTTGGCCATCGATGCTGGTGAGATTATCCGCGGGCTGCTCATCGTGCTCGGCAAGGCACGCCGCCCACGAGCGCTGCGGTGTCTCGCCCGGGGCAGCCAGATACCCGGGCGCATCCGAAATCCCCACCGGCGTGCCTAACGAGGCCTCGCGCAAATGCTCGTCCCCAATGGTCTGTGCCTCGGCCGCCTCGCCGGCGATAATCCGCGCGGAAGAGAGATTGTAGACGGGGTGATACGTATCGTTGACGTCCACGAAGAGCTGGCCCTGCTCCGAGCGCACGATGGGCGCATCCCCTGGCTGCGGGCTCGGCTGCAACCAGGCCAAAAGACCAGAGCCGACCGCCAAAAAGGCCACGCCTACTCCGCCGAACATCATCGCCTTGCGGCGGCGGGCCAGCGGATCGTGGATCATGCGGGTATCGCCCAATACGAGCCCGTGTTCCACGCGGCGGCGTAAAAATTTATGGCCCGAGACTTGGGCCTTGGTCGTTGGCAATGGACGTGCCATGAATTTCCCCCCCCCCCGAAAATTCCCCGAAAAGTCTAAATAAACCCAGACCTCAGGCTAGCGCAGGCGCCACGGCCCTGCCACTTGGCAGCGTGTGCTCACAGAACGGTGCGCTTTTCTCGCGTCACGTCTGCCCGCGCGGACATTTCGCTGGGTTCCGGGTAATCCACCTGGACTAAAGACAGGCCCTTCGCCGGCGCCACCGGGATGCGAGAGGAGCGCTTTGTCTCCTGCAGCAAGGCCGCGGCGAAGTCGACGTTCCTGCGGCCTTCCCCAACACTTAAGCAACAACCCACTAAGGACCGGACCATCGACCAGCAGAAGGCATCCGCGGTCACTCGGGCTTCAAAGAGCTGCGGTTCCTCCTGCGTCGATACATCCCGCCAGCTAAATTCCTGTAATTCGCGAATGGTGGTGGCATTTGGCTTGGCCTTGCAAAAGGCCGCAAAATCGTGCAAGCCCACCAAGACGTTGGCCGCGTCCTGCATGGCATCGATACCTATCGGTTTGAACCATTCGGCCGTATCGCGCGCCCTTGTCGGCAACGCACCCCGCTGGCTAGTGGTTATCCGGTACACATAATGCCTGCGCAGCGCGGAAAATCGGGCATCAAAACTGTCTGGCGCGAACTCGCAGCCATGCACCCGAACGTCTTCCGGCAACAACTTGGCAAGCCTGCGCACCAACTTCCCGGGATCATTTGCTACGGACCGTTGCTCCAGCATCTCCTGCGGCACATCCACGTGCGCCACCTGCCCGCGAGCATGGACGCCCGCATCCGTACGCCCAGCTACCGTCAGCGGTACCTCCGTGCGAGCGATCATTGCTAGCTGCTCCTCGAGCACGCCTTGGACGGTGCGCAGTCCGCCCTTTTGCCTGGCCCAGCCGTGAAAATCGGTGCCGTCATAGGCCAGATCTAACCGGAGCCGAACGAATCCTTCTGCTGGTCCCTCATCTGCGATCGCTGCTGCTTCAGTCATGGTGGACCTAATGCTACCGGAGGCATCGGCGAGTTCCCGAAATGTGCAACCTCTCCTGCTACACCTCCCCTGTTCGTTTTGAGCAGAAAATGCAATATCTGAAGGCCGTATTTGCTCAGTTATTGCAGTGGAGGATGCGCATAGGAGGTTGAGCGTAGGAGGTTGTACATAGGTGTCGTCGTGCATTGGAAAATGCGTGGTCCGCTGCATGGCGAAGCCGCGCGATGGAGCGGGACGAGGGAGCGGGACGAGGGGGGGGTGGGACCAAGTACCTGAGGCTCCAAGTTCAAAACGACAAAAGCCGCCTCCCCTGTCTCTTCGTAAAGAGAATGGGAAGGCGGCGATTATGCGCTACATCTGCGAGTAGGGACTGCAATCCACGCAGGGCGTTAGGGCCTGCGCGAATTCAGTGGCCGAGGGAGATTACTTCTCCTCGGACTCCTCAGCAGAGGTGTTCTCAGCAGCGGTGTCCTCGGCCGGAGCTTCGGTCTCCGCAGCCTCGTCTGCCTGAGCTTCTTCAGCTTCAGCGGCCTTGGAAGCGGCAGCGCGAGTAGCGCGGTTAGCCTCGGAGGTCACGGTCTCCTCAAGAACGAGGGAGATCTGGGACATCGGGGCGTTGTCACCGGTGCGGTTGTCCAGCTTGATCGTGCGGGTGTAGCCGCCCTCACGGTTCTCAAACTTCGGTCCGACCTCGTCGAACAGGTGGGAAACTACATCCTTACGCGGGATGAGCTTCAGCACTGCGCGGCGGTCAGCGATGGTGCCGGACTTAGCCTTGGTGATGATCTTTTCGACGTACGGGCGAAGAACCTTCGCCTTGGCATCGGTGGTCTTGATGGCGCCGTGCTCGATCAGGCTAGCTGCCAAGTTGCTCAGCATGTGAGCTTGCTGCTTGGCGGAGCCACCGAGACGGGCACCCTTCTTCGGGGTAGGCATTGTTTACTCCTCGTGTGCGGTAAAAGTTGAGCGCGCGGCAACGAGTGCCGCAGTTCAGGGTGATTCTTTACTCGGAATCGTCCGCAGCCGGGTCCTTGAAGTCGCCGGTTTCTGCGTCGTAGCCCTCGAGCTGGGTGGGGTCGAAGTCCTCAGGGGTGTCCTTCAGAGCAAGGCTCAAGTTAGCCAGCTTGATCTTTACCTCATTAATCGACTTCTGACCGAAGTTGCGGATATCCAGCAGGTCGGACTCGGTGCATTCTGCAAGCTCGCCGACGGTGTGGATTTCCTGACGCTTCAGGCAGTTGTAGGAGCGAACGGAGAAGTTCAAGTCCTCGATAGGCATGCCGTAGGCGGCGATGTACTCGGTCTCCTGCGGGGAGGGACCAATCTCGATGCCTTCGGCTGCGTTGTTCAGCTCGCGTGCCAGGCCGAAGAGTTCGACCAAGGTGCCGCCGGCAGAAGCCAGGGCGTCGCGGGCGGAAATCGAGTTCTTGGTTTCGACGTCGATGGTCAGCTTGTCAAAGTCGGTGCGCTGCTCAACACGAGTAGCTTCGACCTTGTAGGAGACCTTCAGCACTGGGGAGTAAATCTGGTCGATTGGAATACGGCCGATTTCCCCAGAGGTTGCGGTAGCCGGGACGTAGCCACGGCCGCGCTCGACGACGAGCTCAATGTCCAGCTTAGCGGTGTCATTCAGCGAGGCGATGTGCAGATCCGGGTTGTGGATCTCCACGCCAGCCGGCGGCTGGATATCGCCCGCGGTGACATCACCAGGGCCTTCCTTGCTCAGGTACATAACCACCGGCTCATCGGAGTCGGAGGACAGGACCATGCTCTTGATGTTCAAGATGATCTCGGAAACGTCTTCCTTCACACCGTTGATGGTGGTGAACTCGTGGAGCACACCATCAATCTTGATGGAGGTTACCGCTGCGCCTGGGATGGACGACAGCAGGGTGCGACGCAGCGAGTTACCGAGGGTGTAGCCAAAGCCCGGCTCGAGCGGTTCGATGACGAACTTCGAACGAGACGAGTCGATGAATTCCTCGGTGAGCTGAGGACGCTGGGAAATGAGCATTGCAATTCTCCTTTTCGGCGACCGCTATTTGACGCCGGTAGAGGGGGTAAAAATCTTGAGGTTGAAGATTCCTGATGGACCGCGTGGCCTTGAAGGGCCGTGCGGTATAACAGTTTACTTCGAGTAAAGCTCGACGATGAGCTGCTCTTGCAGCGGAATGTCGATCTGAGCGCGCTCGGGCAACTGGTGCACGAGGATGCGCAGCGTATCAGGAACGACCTGCAACCATGCCGGTACGTTGGCATCGATAAGAGCGTCCTGAGCGTCTTCGAACCATTCCATCTTCTGGGAACGCGGGCGGACATCAATGATGTCGTACTGCGTAACCCGGTAGGACGGGATGTTGATGTTCTTGCCGTTCACGGTGAAGTGACCGTGAGAAACGAGCTGGCGAGCCTGGCGGCGGGTGCGTGCCAGACCTGCGCGGTAGACTACGTTGTCCAGGCGGGTTTCCAGAAGGATGACCAGGTTGTCACCGGTCTTGCCTGGGAGGCGGTTAGCCTCGGTGTAGTAGCGGCGGAACTGACGCTCCAGCACACCGTAGGTGTACTTTGCCTTCTGCTTCTCCTGGAGCTGCAGCAGGTACTCAGATTCCTTGATGCGGTTGCGGCCAGCCTGTCCCGGAGGGTACGGGCGGCGCTCGAATGCCATGTCTCCGCCGACCAAGTCGACGCGAAGACGGCGGGATACGCGGGTAGCGGGGCCAGTGTAACGAGCCATTTTCTTACCTCTTTCCTTCCCTTAAACCTTGCGACGCTTGGTCGGACGGCAGCCGTTGTGCGGCTGTGGAGTTGCATCCGTGATCGAGGAAACCTCGAGGCCTGCAGCCTGCAGGGAACGGATGGCGGTCTCGCGGCCGGAGCCCGGACCCTTAACGAATACGTCAACCTTCTTCATGCCGTGGTCCATTGCCTTGCGTGCGGCGCTTTCAGCGGCCATCTGCGCAGCGAACGGAGTGGACTTACGGGAACCCTTGAAGCCAACGTGGCCAGAGGATGCCCAGGAGATAACAGCACCGGTCTGATCGGTGATCGAGACGATGGTGTTGTTGAAGGTGGACTTGATGTATGCGTGGCCCAGAGCCACATTCTTCTTGACGACGCGACGGCCGGAACGGCGTGCGCCGGAACGAGTCTTTGGAGGCATGAACTACTTCTTCTTTCCTGCGATCGTCTTCTTCGGGCCCTTACGAGTACGCGCGTTGGTCTTCGTACGCTGACCGCGTACCGGCAGACCGCGACGGTGGCGCAGACCCTTGTAGCTTCCGATTTCAATCTTGCGACGAATATCAGCCTGAACCTGGCGGCGGAGGTCACCCTCTACCTTCCAGGAACCTTCAATTGCGTCACGCAGTGCCGAAACCTGTTCATCTTCCAGGTTGTCGGTGCGCAGGTCAGGAGAAATGCCAGTCTTTTCTAGCAATTCCTTGGCACGGGTTGGACCGATGCCGTAGATGTAGGTGAGAGCGACCTCCATACGCTTATTGCGTGGGAGGTCAACACCAGCTAGACGTGCCATAAGGCGTGTCCTTTCGGGTTGTTACGGCGGTTTTCTCCCCATCCGTCCCGCTCCATGCAACGCTTCGCCCGGACCGTGCCGGGAATCCTTGGGTTGCTTACCAGTGCGGGCTCAGGCCACCGTAGCCTGAGGTGTACAGGACAAAACCGTGCTTCGCCCTTGGGTGAGGAGGCTGACTGTGTTTACTTGTAGCGGTAGACGATGCGTCCGCGGGTCAGGTCATAAGGAGACAGCTCTACGACGACGCGATCCTCCGGGAGGATGCGGATGTAGTGCTGACGCATCTTACCGGAAATGTGTGCAAGAACCTTGTGCCCATTGTCGAGCTCGACACGGAACATTGCGTTTGGCAAAGGCTCGACGATGCGACCCTCTACCTCAATTGCGCCTTCCTTAGCCATAACCTCTACTTTTCTGGTGACAGACAAGTACCTGTCACCTGCATGTTTGTTGTCTACTGCGGTGGTGCAAGCCAACCAGACCTACTGGCGCCATACACCGTCAAACCAGCATACGCTGCAGCGACACGATTTCCAAACCGCACGCACTTTCCTAATTTCCCAACCTGCAGCAGAATACTAAAAATACCCTCGTACTCGGTTCCAGCTTTCGGAACTAAGCACGAGGGCGGGGTGCACTCACGCGGTGAACTATACCGAATTAGTAGATGTAAACCTTGTCACCAATCTGGACGTCGTTCCAGTAGCGAACCGCTGCATCGTACGGCAGGTGGACGCAACCGTTGGAGTCAACATTGGTGTTGTCCAAGTGGAAAGCGTGGCCGTTGTTGGTGAAGTAGATGGAGTAAGGCATCGGCGCGTTGTTGAACTCGGGGGAGATTTCGTCCTTCACCTTGCGGTTGACGTGGAAGGTACCGCGCGGGGTTTCCTCGCCCACCATGCCAGCGGACATGGATGGGGAAATGTAGGAAACATCGCCGCCTTCCTGCAGCCAGGTGCGGCGTCCATCAAGGTCGACGCAGATCTTGGCGTCTGCTGGGCAGGAGCCGCGGTCGAATTCGTTGGCGCGGCGCTGCTCCTCCGCACGGCGTGCCGCTTCTTCAGCCTTCGCCTTTTCTTCCGCAATCTGCTGTGCGTGTGCACGCTCAGCATCCTCGCGAGCTTGGCGTGCTTCCTCGTTCTTCTGCGCTACGAGGCCCGGGAAAAGGAACTCCAGTGCGCTGTCCACTGCGGACTGCACATTCGGCGCCAATTCTGGGGCGTACTTCTCAGCCTGGTCCAGGATGTCAGTGCGGGTCTGCCATGCCTGGTCACGGGTCTGGCCCTGGAAGTTATCAACCTGCTGCTGGGCATGCGCGGTGAGCTGATCAAGATTAGGGAGTTGCTGAGCAGAAGCTGCCGGGGCGCCGGCAATGGTGCTCAATGCCATGACACCAGCCACTGCTGGTGCAGCAACGGTGGCACTTAACTTGCGGAGGCTGAATTTAGACATAGTGGTGAGTATAAACCTTTCAGGGGATTATCGCCTAGTTTAAGAGGCGATTTCTAGGAATGTTTATCAGGAGCGCCTAGTGAGAATGCGGGGGCCGTCCGCCGTCGCGGCTACCGTATGCTCCCAATGGGCGGCAGTCGAGCCATCCAGCGTGACCACCGTCCAATCATCTTCCAGCACCGCACTATCGACGGTGCCCAAGGTGAGCATGGGTTCGATGGCTAGCACAGAGCCTTCCTGAATGAGGGGCCCGCGGCCAGGCTTTCCCTCATTTTCCAAGTAGGGCTCTTCGTGCATGGTGCGGCCAATGCCATGTCCGCCGTAACCATCCACGATATAGAGGGACACGCCAAACTTTTCTTCGGCGCGGTAGGTTGCCTGCTCCAAGGCGTGGGAAACATCCGTGAGGCGGTTGCCCGGGACCATCGCTTGCAGTCCTTCCATGAGCACCCACTCGGTCGCCGCGTTCAACGCCGCAACGTCTGGTTTCGGTTCACCGATGGGAAAGGACCACGCGCTATCTCCTACCCACCCATCGAGCGTGGCACCGCAGTCGATGGAGAGGAGGTCGCCATCGGCAAGCACGGTCTTCGCATCTGGAATCCCGTGCACGATGACATCATTAACGGAGGAACAAATCGAGCCCGGAAAGCCCTCGTAGCCCTTAAAGGTAGGGATGGCACCGGCTTCGCGGATGGTCTGTTCCGCCACCGCATCGAGCTCCAGCGT
This sequence comes from Corynebacterium sp. MSK310, assembly GCF_030227355.1. Lineage (NCBI taxonomy): Bacteria > Bacillati > Actinomycetota > Actinomycetes > Mycobacteriales > Corynebacteriaceae > Corynebacterium > Corynebacterium sp. MSK310. Next base: position 100,221 of record NZ_JASPFZ010000003.1, on the reverse strand, counting down.
GCTCACTCCCGGCGCCGCGGCGGCGCGAACTGCCTGCAGCGCCTTGCCGACGATCTCGCCAGCCGCCTGCATGGCATCCAGCTCGCCTGCGGTGCGGGCGGGGATGCGCTTGGTGCGGCGCCGAAAAGCCATTACTTGCCCAGCGCTTCCATGGCGCGGGCGTTGATCTCTTCGACGGAGCCTTCTGCTTTAATGGGGATGATGGCATCGCCGTAGTGCTCGATGAGCGGGAAGGTCTCATCGCGGTAGACGCCAAGACGGGTGCGGATGGTTTCCTCGTTATCATCGGCGCGGCCGCGGGCCATCATGCGCTCAACAACGACGTCTTCAGAAACCTCGAAGTTCAATACGCCATCGAGCTTTTCACCCTTCTTGGACAACAGCTCTTCCAAGATGTCTGCCTGCTCGGTAGTGCGCGGGAAACCGTCCAAGAGGAAGCCGTTCTTGGCGTCGTCTTGGCTGAGGCGCTCTTCCACCATGCGCGCGGTGACATCGGTAGGCACGAGCTTGCCGGCATCAATATAGGACTTCGCCTCAATACCGAGAGGAGTTCCATCGCCGATATTGGCACGGAAGAGATCGCCGGTGGAGATGTGCGGGACGCCGAGCTTTTCGCTCAGGATTGCCGCTTGGGTGCCTTTGCCAGCACCGGGAGGGCCGAGAAGTACAAGACGCATTATTTCAGTAGTCCTTCGTAGTTGGATTGGAGAAGTTGGGATTCAATTTGCTTGACCGTGGTCAAGGCCACGGAGACCATAATCAAGATGGCCGTACCGCCAAAGGCGGAGGTGCCGTTGGCAGAAGAGTGACCAACGCCAAGGTCCAGCAGGATATTCGGCAGGATGGCGATCAACGCCAAGTACAGGGCACCGACGCTCAGCAGGCGGTTCATGACAAAGCCGAGGTACTCCGCGGTGGGGCGGCCCGGGCGGATTCCTGGGATGAAGCCACCGTACTTCTTCATGTTATCGGCTTGCTCGGCGGGGTCGTACTGCACCGAGACGTAGAAGTACGCGAAGAAGATGGTCAGCAGGAAGTACAAGACGATGTACTGCCAGGACGACGGCGCCTGCAGGTGCGCGATGACATTGCGCTGCCACCAGTTATCCGGGGTGTGTACGGAGCTGGAGTTTACGATCTGCGTAATCAGCACCGGCATATAGATAAGCGAGGAGGCGAAGATGACCGGGATAACGCCGGCCTGGTTGACCTTGAGCGGCAGGTAGGTAGAAGAACCACCGTACTGGCGCCGGCCCACCATGCGCTTGGCGTATTGCACCGGTATGCGGCGCTGGCCCTGCTCGATGAAGGTAATGCCGACGACCAGAACAATGAGACCGGCCAGCACCATGGCGAATACCATACCGCCGTTGTTTTGCAGGATGTTCATGCCATCGGTAGGCAGGCGTGTCGCAATACCGGCGAAAATGAGCAGGGACATGCCGTTGCCAATGCCCTTTTCCGTAATCAGCTCGCCCATCCACATCACGAGGACGGCGCCGGAGGTCATCGTCACCACAAGCAGGATCAGGGTGAAGAAGTTGCGGTCTTCCGCCAAGACCGGCACGCCCTGGCCCAAGAGCTGCTCGCGATCCGCCAATGCGACGATGCCGGAGGATTGCAGCAGCGCCAAGGCGAGCGTGAGGTAGCGGGTGTACTGGGTCATTTTCGCCTGCCCAGACTGGCCTTCCTTCTTTAGCTGCTCAAAGCGCGGGATGACCACGGTCAGCAGCTGCACGATGATGGAAGCCGTAATGTAGGGCATGATGCCGATGGCGAAGATCGACAGCTGCAATAAGGCGCCACCAGAAAACAGGTTAATCACGGAGTACAGGTCTCCGGATTCTTCTGTCAGCTGACGCAGGCGTCCTGCAATTGACGCGTAATCTACACCCGGCGACGGGATCTGTGCACCGATGCGGTACGCAATGATCATCACGATGGTGAAGACGATCTTCTTGCGTAGGTCGGCATCCTTAAAAGCCTGCAAAATGGCGGACACTACAAAATCCTCCTGGCCTACCGCTGTCACGCGCGAATCTATGGATTCCTAACGCAGCAACACACGGAGGTGGACACTCTATGGCTCCCGTAGGGCTCCACATCTTTCTCACTTGGCGTTAAGAAGTAAAGACAAGGAGTCCCAAAGGAACGGTGGAACACTTTTGACCCCATAATCCTACCAGCCAAATATCTGCGCGCCACATCTAACCCGCATTATGTGACAATGATTGCCCATTCTTTCGCGCTTATTCCACTGGGGGTTTACCATGTTAATTATTGCCCTGCGCAATTTTCTACCCGTAACATTTCGGCCTTGCGATCCCTAAACACCAAGGTCGTTATTGGTGTGAACCCAACATTGCGAAAGAAGTCTGAATGAGCAAAAAATTCACGCCGATGACCGTTGCTGAGATCATCGACGTCTTCATCCCTAGTCCCAACCCCTTCCGCTGGGAGGCTTTTGATGGCTCGGCCACCGGCCCTGCCGATGCCGAGTACAAGGTCACCATCAATAGCCTTGGCGGACTTGCTTATATCGCCACCCACCCAGGCGATGTCGGATTCGCCCGCGCTTATGTCACTGATGGCATCTCTGTAGAAGGTGAGCACCCTGCCCACCCGTACGGCGTCTTCAATGCCCTGCACGCCATGTATGACAAGTTCGAAAAGCCCAGTGCTAAGGATATGGCGCGCGTGATTCGTTCGCTGGCTTCCATGGGCGCCTTCCACATCCAGCCGGTGCCTGAGGTAGAGCGCGCCTCTTGGCTGCGCCGTAAGCTCCACGATGGCCTGTCTAAGCACTCCAAGGAGCGCGATGCCGACGTCATTTCTGATCACTACGACGTGGGCAATGACTTCTACGAGCTCTTCTTGGGCGATTCCATGACTTATACCTGCGCCTACTTCCCCACCCCGGATGCCACTTTGGAGGAAGCGCAGGAAAACAAGTACCGGCTCATCTTTGACAAGCTGCGCCTAAAGGAAGGTGACACCCACCTGGATGTGGGCTGTGGCTGGGGCGGCATGGTGCGCTACGCTGCACGCCGCGGCGTGAAATCCATCGGCGTGACCTTGTCGCAAGAGCAGGCCGAATGGGGCCAAAAGAAGATCGAAGAAGAAGGCATGCAGGATCTGGCCGAGATCCGCTTCATGGACTACCGCGATGTCAAAGAAGAAGGCTTCGATGCCATCTCCGCCATCGGCATCATCGAGCACATCGGCGTGCAGAACTACGATGACTTCTTCAAGTTCATGTACAGCAAGCTCAAGGTCGGCGGGCTGATGTTGAACCACAACATCACCTACCCGGATAACCACAAGACGCCCAAGGGCGGGTTCATTGACCGCTACATCTTCCCCGATGGCGAGCTCACCGGCTCTGGCAACGTCACCAAGGCCATGCAGGACAATGGCTTCGAGGTCTTCCACACCGAGTCCCTGCGCTTTGATTACATGCGCACCCTGCACGAATGGTGCGAGAACTTGAAGGAAAACTGGGAGGAGGCCTGCGATCTGGTCGGCCTGCCCACCGCTCGCCTCTACGGCATCTACATGGCCGGCTCGGAGTGGGGCTTCGAACGCAATATCATTAACCTCTACCACTTCTTGGGCATCAAGCTCGGTGAGGCCGGCTCCCGCGCCGGCGTGCCTGAGCGCCGGTGGTGGGAAGACAGCCGCTTTTAAAAGGAGCCCACTATGACCCTTTTGGACCAATTGCGCGAGCGCGTTTCTGCCCTGCAACCACGCCCAGTCGACGCCGTGCGCATCGAGCCCGTGGGCTGGCATGCCCACCGCGCAGGCGTAGACACCCTGCTACGCAGCTTCCGCGAGGTTCCCGCTGGCAAGCGCGTGCGCCTGGCCAAGAAGACCTCTAACCTCTTCCGCGGCCGCAGCGAGAATCAGGTAGGCCTCGATGTCTCCGGATTGGGCGGGGTCATCGAAATCGATCCCCTCGCCCGCACCGCCGATGTGCAGGGTATGTGTACCTACGAGGATTTGGTCGATGCCACCCTGGCGCACGGCCTCATGCCGTTTGTAGTGCCGCAGCTGAAGACCATCACCCTAGGTGGCGCTGTGACCGGCATGGGCGTGGAGTCCACCAGCTTCCGCAACGGTCTACCGCACGAGTCCGTCATCGAGATGGATATCCTCACCGGCACCGGCGAGATCCTTACCTGCTCGCGCGAGGAGAACGTCGATCTCTTCCGCCTCTTTCCCAATTCCTATGGTTCTTTGGGCTACGCGGTACGCCTCAAGATTGAGCTCGAGCCCGTGCCTCCCTACGTGGAGCTGCGCGAGCAGCGCTTCCACTCGGTAGAAGAGGCGAGCCGCGTGCTTGCCGATGTCTCCGTTCACCACACCCACGAGGGTGAGACCGTCGATGGGCTAGACGGCGTGGTCTTTTCTGAGGACGAGGCTTACCTCGTCTTTGCCCGCTTTACCGATGAGGAGGGCCCTACCTCCGATTACACGCGGGATAAGATCTACTACCGCAGCCTGCAGCACGCCCAAGGCATGCGGCGCGACCGTCTTGCCATCCGCGACTATATCTGGCGCTGGGATACTGACTGGTTCTGGTGCTCACGCGCGTTTGGCGCCCAAAACCCCAAGGTCCGCAAGGTATGGCCGCGCGAGCTGCGCCGCAGCTCCTTCTATTGGAAGCTAGTGCGTTTGGACCGCAAGTACGAGTTGGAGTACAACTTCATCAAAAAGCCGCACGGCAAGCCGCGCGCTGAGCGCGTCGTGCAAGATATTGAGGTCACCCCGGAAAACCTTCCGGAGTTTCTCCACTGGTTCTTCCAAGCCTCCGATATCCAGCCTGTGTGGCTGTGCCCCATCCGCCTGCGCGATGTCGTGGGCGAGCTCGTGGGCACCGGCGATATTGCCGCCGAGGCCAAGGACCCCTGGCCGCTTTATCCGCTGCGTCCCGGAAAGACGTGGGTCAACGTTGGCTTCTGGTCCGGCGTGGATGGCGATCACGTCGATCCCAGTGCCCCGGGCAATGGCGCATTCAACCGTGTCATTGAAGAAAAGGTCAATGACTTGGGCGGCCACAAGTCGCTGTATTCCGAGGCCTTCTACTCCCGCGAGAGGTTCGAAGAGCTCTATGGCGGAAAGCTCCCGGATGCCATCAAGGCGGTAACGGACCCGGACGACCGCTTCCCCGGACTCTTTGAAAAGACCGTGGACGAGGCTTAAGACGGTCCCACAATCACTGAAGGGTGGAACGCTTTCACGAGCGTTCCACCCTTCTTCTATATCTTGAATACGATCTCGAGCTGATTCCACGGCGCGCGCAGGCAACTAATTGGTCTGGGCTACCTGCGCGGTCTTTGCGTTATCCGGCGGAGATGACAGCGGCAGAGATCGACTACACCCCCTCGCCCCGCACGCTAGGTGCGAGGAAAGGGGGTGTAGCTATTCTCTAGTCCAGATTACTTGGTGTTGGCGGAACCGCCAGCAGCCTCAATCTTTTCTACAGCGGACTTGGAGAACTTGTCTGCGGTGACGTTCAACTTAACGTTGATGTCGCCGCTGCCCAGAACCTTGACCGGCTGGTTAGCGCGGACGAGGCCAGCAGCAGCGATGTCAGCGACGGTGATGTCGCCGCCTTCGGCAAACTTCTCAGCCAAGTCAGCCACGTTAACAACCTGGTACTCAACGTGGTTCGGGTTCTTGAATCCCTTGAGCTTAGGCAGACGCATGTGGATGGGCATCTGTCCACCCTCGAAAGCAGCGGGAACCTGCTTACGAGCGCCGGTACCCTTGGTACCGCGACCAGCGGTCTTACCCTTGGATGCCTCACCGCGGCCGACGCGGGTCTTGGGCTTATTTGCTCCTGCGGTTGGGCGCAGGTCGTGCAGCTTGATGATATCAGCCATGGTTTACTCCCCTGCCACTTCTTCGACGGTGACCAGGTGGCGAACCTTGTGAACCATGCCGCGAATGATCGGAGTGTCCTGCTTAACAACGGACTGACCGATGCGCTTGAGGCCCAGGGCCTCAATGTTCTTGCGGTGGTTCGGCTTGGTGCCCACCAGTCCCTTTACCTGTGTAATCTTCAGAGCCATTGTTTATGCCTCCTGACCTGCGCGCTTGCGCAGCATACGGGCCGGGGTGACCTCTTCGATGGACTTGCCACGGCGTGCGGCAACCTCTTCGGGGCGGACCAGCTGCTTGAGGCCGTCCACGGTAGCGCGGACGACGTTGAGTGCATTGTCGGAGCCCAGGGACTTCGACAGAATGTCCTGCACGCCAGCGCATTCGAGCACCGGACGAGCAGCACCGCCGGCGATGACACCAGTACCAGGAGCGGCAGGCTTCATCATGACGATGCCCGCTGCGTCGCGACCCTCTACCGGGTGGGTGATGGTGCCGGCAACCATAGGTACGCGGAAGAAGTTCTTGCGAGCCTCTTCTGCACCCTTCTGGATTGCAGCCGGAACTTCCTTAGCCTTGCCGTAGCCAACGCCTACCTGGCCCTGGCCGTCACCAACGACGACGAGAGCGGTGAAGGACATGTTGCGGCCACCCTTAACGGTCTTGGAGACGCGGTTGATGGTCACAACGCGCTCGATGTACTTATCGCGCTCGTTGTCCTGCTGGTTACGACGATCGTTGCGACGGCCGTTGCCGCCGCGGTTGTTCTTGTTGTTCTCGGCGGAGCGTCCGCCGTCACGCTGTTCACGGTCCGACATTACGCGATCCTTCCGTTGATGTTTCCGTTGACGATGATCATTAGAACTTCAGACCACCTTCACGTGCGGCGTCTGCCAGCGCAGCGACGCGGCCGTGGTACTTGTAGCCTGCGCGGTCAAAGACGACCTGCTCAATGCCAGCGGCCTTGGCGCGCTCAGCAATCAGTTCGCCCACCTTGGCAGCCTTTGCCTTCTTATCGCCCTCGAGTGCACGGATGTCCGCTTCCATGGAGGATGCGGAAGCCAGGGTGTGGCCTGCCAGGTCATCGATGACCTGGACGTGCATGTGGCGCGAAGAGCGGTGAAGGACCAAGCGCGGGGACTCAGGGGTGCCACGCAGGGTCTTACGGATACGGAAGTGGCGGCGTGCGCGTGCTTCGCGACGACGAGAAGAAATGTCCTTGCCGACTGGAGTGCGCTTCGTGTTTTCAGTGTTTGCCATTGCTTACTTACCCGTCTTTCCGACCTTGCGACGGATCTGCTCGCCTTCGTAGCGAATACCCTTGCCCTTATAAGGATCGTCCTTACGCAGGCGACGGATATTAGCGGCGATCTGTCCGACTAGTTGCTTGTCAATACCGGTAATGGACAGCTTGGTGTTGCCGTCCACTGCGAAGGTGATTCCCTCCGGAGCCTTGATGAGGATCGGGTGGGAATAGCCCAGGCTGAATTCCAGGTCCTGGCCCTTTTGCTGCACACGGTAGCCGACACCAAAGATTTCCATCTTGATGGTGAAGCCCTCGGTCACGCCGATGACGGCGCTGTTGAGCAGCGAGCGGGACAGGCCGTGCAGTGCACGGTGCTTGCGGTGATCATCAGGGCGGGAAACGGTCAAGATGCCGTCTTCCACGTTGATGGTGATCGGATCCGGAACGTTTACGCTCTGGGTACCCTTAGGACCCTTGACCTCAACGTCTTGGCCGTTGATGTTGATTTCGACGCCGTTTGGTACGGCGATCGGTGCTAGACCGACTCGAGACATGTGTCAAACCTCCCTTTACCAGACGTAGGCGAGAACTTCTCCGCCTACGCCCTTCTCCTCAGCCTGACGGTCAGTCAGCACACCGTGGGACGTGGAAATGATAGCCACGCCCAGGCCGCCCAAGACCTGTGGCAGTTCGGTGGACTTTGCATACACACGCAGACCCGGCTTAGACACGCGACGCAGACCAGACAGGGAACGCTCGCGGTTGTTGTACTTCAGCTCGAGGGACAGAGTGTGGCCCTCAACGGTGTAGTCAGCGATGTAGCCTTCCTGCTTCAAGATGTCAGCAATGTTTGCCTTCAACTTGGAGGTAGGCATCGACACGACGTCGTGGTGTGCGTTACTTGCGTTACGCACGCGCGACAGCATGTCGGCAATAGGATCAGTCATAGTCATATGAGTGACCGTGTACCTTTCTCGTTGCGGTTCCCGTGCTCACCAAAGCGTTTTCCGTGTGATTTCGGGCTACTCACGCTCCCCACGGTCAATACCGCAAGGCGCTCGCCACCCTTTGATTCAGACAACGGTCCGCTGTAGCCGGCGAGGGGCCTACAACAAAGTTGATGTTCAATTCTTTTTCGGCTCTGCGTTTTGCCAGTTCAACACGCAAATACAATAAACTTTGCGTGCATACCGGGTGAACCGCAGGCACGCCGAAATATCCTACGGTATATCCTGCGGTTTTCCAAATAGAACCCCGACATTCATTATTGTCGAATACAGCGCCACATGATTGAGGAATAGTTAGATGAGTACCGATAACGATGGTTCGATCCGCACCGCCCACCAGTGGCGTGAAGAAGCCGCGCAACTATTAAAACTCGAACCACACGAGGAAGCGTTGAAATAATGGCCAGCCGCAAGAATGCTACCTTTGCTGTCACTAAGGTCCGCCTGGGTGAACACGCGCAGGTTGATACCCGCGCCGATACCGTTGCTGGCGAGGAACCACTTGAGATTCGCGTGGGCGGACAGACCATCACCACCACCATGCGCACCCCAGGCCACGATATCGAGCTGGCACACGGGTTCCTCCACTCCGAGGGGCATATCGCTGCGCTTTCCGATGTCACCACAGCCCGCTACTGTTCAGGTGCCACCGCCCAAGGCATGAATACCTATAACCTACTGGACCTAGATCTGGTGAAGAATACGCCGCTGAGTTTGAGCGATCTCCGCCTGACTACGACGACGTCTGCCTGCGGCGTATGCGGTACATCATCCATTGCGGCGCTGACAAAGCAGTCGCGCTACCCCATCCCGCAGATCCCTGTAGATCCACAGCTGGTAGTCCAGTTGCCAGAGAAGCTACGGGCCGCCCAGAAGGAATTCCGCAAAACCGGCGGAATCCACGCTGCCGGCGCGTTTACCCTCGCGGGCGAACCGGTAGTCATCCGCGAAGACGTCGGCCGCCACAACGCCGCGGACAAGGTCATCGGCCACCTGCTCATGGAGGGCTTGCTTCCGGCCAGCGATCTCATCCTCGTGATGAGCTCGCGCGCCAGCTTCGAGCTCGTGCAGAAGGCTGCGATGGCGGGCTTCGGCCAGCTCGTGGCGGTATCGGCAGCCTCCTCGCTCGCCGTGGACACTGCCCGCAAAACCGGCATGGCGCTCGTCGGCTTCGCACGCGGCGACCGCTTCAACCTCTACTCGGGAGACCTGAAATGAGCCTTATCGATTTCCTCGTCAACGTCGAGCTGGACACCCCGCGCCCCGACTACCGCGCGCTGCTCATCACCGCACGCAACGTCACTTCCCCGGCTGCCGACACCCCCGCCGCCCCGTCAGCGTTCCAGCCCCATGTCGCCGCGTGGCGCACGGCGTGGCAGAACGCCGGGCTCGATCCCGCGCTTTTTGAGCTGGGCGCCCAGCCTTCCGATGCCCCCGTGGTTGCCCTCGGCAACGCCGTCGCCCGCCGTTTCGAGCTGCCGATCACGACGTTTGCCCTCGATGGCTTCGAGGGCCCAGTGCGCATCGAGGTAGGAACCGCTACCGTGCGCGATGCCGCGGGTAGTGCCGCGCGGCGCTTCCGGCCCGAGCACCGAGTCCAGCCCACGCCGGAGATCACCAGCGTGCTCTATATCCTCGAGGCTCTGGATCCGCTCACGGACGACGATTTGCGCCTGGCGGCCGATGACATCCTCGACGCCCTGCGCACGGCGAACCCTGATGTCGAGGTCGCCCAGCGCATCCTGCGCCCCGAATAACTCCGCGCCGAGTAAGCGCTAGTGTGCAGCGCGCACGTCGAGGAACCCGCGCAGCAGCGCATTGCGGCGGCGGGTGCCGGACTCGAAGGTCTCGGCGTCGTTGCCGTAGGCGGCATCGACTTGCGCGTACACCTCGTCGAGATGCGACATGTCGGGCACTCCGGCGACAAGCTCGGTGTCCCAAGCTCCCGCGATATGTTCGATAATCGAATCGACTTGATGCCCTCGGGGCCGCCGCCCAAGCGGTTGGACTCGAACGGGCCTGTGGCCGCGTCGGCGAGTTCTGCGCGCACGTCCGTCATGCGCACCTGCCACCCCGCGTCGACGAAGCGCTGGGCAAACGAAAAACCGATCAGGCCGCCACCTACAAGCAATGCTGTCTTCATGTTTTCTAGCCTAAGCCTCTTGGCTCGCGGCCACACGGTTTGCTGTATGGCCACCGCCACACAAAAGGTCTACAAGAATTAATTTATCCCGCCTCAGCCTTGCCCGGAGCGAAAGACGCGTTTTTACACCCCGACCTCGCCCCGCCCTGCGCCCGCAACTAACCCGTAGAAAATGCACCGCACGCCCATTCTTTGCACTCACCCCTGTGCCACTCCTGCTACGCCCGAGACCTCGGCTGTCGACCCCGCGCACTGCGCATCAGACCAGCGCTTTCACACCCTTCCCCGAGCCGGTGCAGCAAACACATCCCGCCGTGACCACGGATAACAGCAGCATGCCCGCGCGCAGCACCACTTTTCATTAGATACTTTTACCGTAGCCTAACTTATGTTAGCGTCTCCTAACATGCACAAAATTCGTCAGGAGAGACCGGCCCCGTTCGTCGATTCCTTCGTAGGAGCCGATCCGACTGCATTAAACACAATCATCCACCACAGCCAGCACACCCTCACGCAGTATCTCGCCGAGGGCGACGCGCCACGCTCCGGTCGCAACGCCCATGAGACAGCAGCGGCCGTCACACGCGTTGACCTCGAGCACCCAATTGGTACATTTGACGCCGCGTTGGCTGAGCTTCGCGAACTCTGGCTCGACCACGCCGTGTGGTACCACCACCCGCGCTACATCGCCCACCTCAACTGTCCGATCACCGCCACCGCCGTGGGCGCGGACCTGCTCGCCACCACAGTTAACACCGCGGTCGAAAGCTGGGATCAGGCCTCGAGTGCCGCCGCAATCGAAGGCCACCTCCTCGAGTTCTTCGCGCGCAAGCTGCGCTGGCCGCAAGACCCGCATTCCCGCACCCGCGGGGTCTTTACCTCCGGTGGTACGCAATCCAACCTGCAGGCGCTCTATATTGCGCGCGAAAAGGCGCTGGGCGCCCAGGGCGTGCAGGGACTTTCCCAGTTGCGCCTCTACACCAGCAGCCACGCCCACTACTCCGTGCTGCGCGCTGCCCACCTCCTTGGGCTTGCGGATACCGCCGTCATCACTATCGACTCGGATGCCGCACACCGACTCGACCCGGCTGATCTCGCCCGGCGCATCGCGGCCGACGTGGCGGACGGCTACACGCCGATGGCCGTCGTGGCCACCGCTGGGGCAACCGACCGCGGCACCATCGATCCGCTAGAGACCATCGCCAAGGTCTGCCTCCACGCTGGGGTGCACTTGCATGTCGACGCCGCGTACGGGGGTATCCTGCTGCTCTCGCCCACGCAGCGACACCGTCTGCGCGGCATCGACGCAGCCGATAGCGTCACCGTCGACTTCCACAAGGGCTACTTCCAGCCGGTGGCCTGCAGCGCGATTCTCTTGCGCGATCCCGCTGACTGCGCCCTCGTGTCGTGGCACGCGGACTACCTCAACCCCGAAGACGCCACCGACCACAATCTCGCGGACTTCTCGCTCCAAACCACGCGTCGCTTCGACGCGCTCAAGCTCTGGATGACGCTGCGCACCCACGGCGCCGACGCCCTCGGGGAGGCCTTCGACGCCTGCTGCGCCGCGGCCCGCGATGCCGCCCGGCGCGTCGACGCCCATCCACGCTTTGCACTGCGCGCCACACCGGAGCTTTCCACGGTGCTGTTTACGCCTGCCGATGCCCCCGCCAGCCTCGTCCAGATCGTCCGCCAGCGCTTGCTCGAGCGGGGCGACGTAATTATCGCGACCACCACCTTCGAAGGCGCGCCGTGCTGGAAGTTCACCATTCTCGATCCGCAGCTGCGTGGCACAGATATCGACGCGATCCTCGGGCTCATCGAGCGCGAGATGAACGCCGTCGACCAAGCCAACGCTCAACCGAGCCCCAGCGTTCTCGCGGTACAACCCGCGCGCTAGACCACGACCCACAGAAACTTAAAACAGGAGTTTGTCATGTCTTCTTCCACCACCGCCCGCACTGCCGCCGTCGCTGATGCCGAATCTAGCATTAAGCCCTATGATCTGGTGGGCATCGGGATCGGGCCGTTCAACCTGGGCTTGGCGGCGCTGAGCCAGCCGCTGGTTGACGGCGGCGTGCTGCGCGCGGCGTTCTTCGATTCGCGCGCGGAATTTTGCTGGCACCCCGGGATGATGATTCCTGGGACGACGATCCAGGTTCCGTTCATGGCCGATCTGGTCACCCTCGCCGATCCCACGAGCCCGTACAGTTTCCTCAACTACTGCAAGCAGCAAGGGCGCATCCACCAGTTCTACATCAAGGAGGATTTCAACCCGCTGCGCGAGGAATACTCCGATTACTGCGCCTGGGTCTCCCAGCAGCTGAGCACGCTCGAGTGGAACTCCACGGTGACGTCGGTGCGCCGCGTCGACGATCTGTGGGAGGTCACCGTCAACGGGCCGCGGGGCACCTGCACGGTGCTCAGCCGCAACGTCGTGGTCGGAGTGGGCACCACGCCGTTTATCCCCGGCGAGCTGCGGGCTGCGCCGGAAGCCGGGCTCGCCGTGCACTCGGCGGACTATCTTGAGCACAAGAAGGAGTTGCTCGCCCAGGAGTCCGTCACCCTCATCGGGTCGGGGCAGTCCGCGGCCGAGATTTACGCCGATCTCATGGAACCTGCCGCGTACCGGGGCACGCGGCTGGACTGGGTCACCCGCTCGGGGCGCTTCTTCCCCATGGAATACACCAAGCTCACCCTCGAGATGACTAGCCCCGAGTACGCGCAGTTCTTCCGCGGCCTGGACGCCGCGACGCGCGACCGGCTCAACCGCGAGCAGCGCAATCTTTACAAGGGAATCTCCGGCCAGCTCGTCAATCACATCTACGACACCTACTACCGGTTGTCCATCACGAAGGGCCTGCCGCGCCCATTCGCCTCGACGCTCCTGGCCGGCTGGAGCGCGGCACTGTGCGACACAGACGCGTCCGCCCCGTTCCAGCTGACGTTGACCCACGGCGAGACCGGCGAAACCCGCACGCACGCGACAAACGCGCTGGTGCTCGCCACCGGCTACAAGGCCCCGCTCTTCCCCAGCTTCCTGGAGACCGCACGCGAAGAAGTCCAGTTCGACACGGCCGGGCGCCTGGCCATCGATCCCGGATTCGCCATCGACGCCGCCCAGTCGCTCTTCGTCCAAAACGCCGAGGAACACCTTCATTCGCTCATCGCGCCCGACCTCGGGATGGGACCGTGGAGGAACTCCATTATTCTCAAGGCCATCACCGGCCGCGAGTACTATCCCATCGAGCGTTCCGTCGCCTTCCAGACCTTCGGGGGTCAGTAATGCTCAATACCGAACGTGACGACATCTTCACTCCCCACGGCACGGTGCGCCTTCGCCCGCTCACCCCCGCCGACACCGAGCTTGTCCACGGGTGGCTCACCGATCCTCACTGCGCATTCTGGGGTATGCAACAGGCCAGCGTCAACGACGTCGCCGTCGAATACGACCGGCTCCGCGCCTCCCCGCACGAAGAAGCCTGGATCCTCGAGCTGCACCCGCACCCTGCCGCCCCGCACAGACCGATGGGCATCGTCGAGGACTACGACCCGCGCCGCGTGGTGCTGGACTCGGTGTTGGCCGAGGCTGCTAGCTCGGAGGCTGCTGGTATCAGGGAGTTGACGCTGGAAGAGCCACTACGCGGACTGCACTTCCTCGTCGCCCCGCCGGCCGGTGCCCACGTTTCTGGGCTAACCAGTAGCCTTTTCGCCGCGGTCATCCGCTGGCTCATCGATTGCCGGGGTTTCCGCGAACTCCTCGTGGAGCCCGACGTAGCCAATGGCGCGATTCACCGCAAGAACGCCGAGGCCGGCTTCCTCGATGTTCCGGGACTTAACGAGATCCGCCTGCTCCAAGGCGGGCACACGAAGACGGCACGGGTGCAGCGTTGTACCGCCTCAGACTTCTATTCCTCAGCGGCTGCCGCGCGCGCCTCGCTGTCGCCGGTGGCGAATGCGCTGTGCGCGGCCGAGACCGCTGAGCGCCAGCTCATCGCCAAGGCCATCCGCGAATTTAGCCATGAAAGACTGCTGACGCCAAGCTTTCACCCGGACTCCGAACGATGGTCGGTCCACTTTGGGCCGCGGGAGCTGAGCTTTTCGGCCCACCAGTACGGGCTGGCGCATCTCGAAGTCGTCCCCGAAAGCATCGAAGCTGCCGATGCCGCCCCGCTGCACCTGGCCGAGCTCATCGCCGGGGCCGCAGAACAGCTGGGCATACAACCGGGGTTCCTGCACACCTACATCGAGGAGATTCAGGCGACCCTCGTCGGCCGTGCCCGCGCCCTCGCGACGCGCCCCGCCGCGCAAAGCTTGCGCGCACCGCAGCTCGCCGCCAGCGCCCAGGAGCGTGCGAATGCCCAGGCGGACTATCTCGTGACCGCTGAGTCAGCAATGTATGAGGGGCACCCCGGGTTCCTCGCGAATTCGGGGCGCGGCGGGATGAGCCTTACCGAGCTGCGCGCCTACGCGCCGGAGGCGGGAGCCGACATACACATCGTGTGGCTCGCCGCCAAGCGGGAGCACTGCGTGGTGGCGGCATCAGAAGACGTCGCGGACCTAGCCGGGTTCTTCGCCGAGCAGCTCGGGGACCTCGGTCCGCGCTATGAACAGGCGCTCGCAGAATTGGGCTGCGCACCGGATGACTATGTGCCGCTGCCGCTGCACCCGTGGCAGTGGGACAATTGCATCTCCACGATCTTTTTTGACCAGCTCATTTCCCGGGATCTGGTGTACATCGGCACCAGCAGCGACCTATTCCGTCCCCAGCAGTCGCTGCGGACGTTCTTCAACCACTCGCGCCCGGCGCTGCCGTATGTCAAGACGGCCGTGGGCATTCGCAACATGGGGTTCGTCCGCGGGCTCTCGCCGGCGTACATGGAAACCACGCCCGCCATCAACGATTGGTTAGCCCAACAGCTCAATGTCGATCCGGAATTCCGGGCCCGCAACGTGCGTCTGCTCAAAGAAATCGTCGCCGTGGGCTACCGCGGCGACACCTACCACCGCCACCCGCTGCCCGCGGGCTCAACAAGCGAGCGTGAGAAAATGCTCTCCGCGCTGTGGCGCGACTCGCCCATGCCGCAGCTATCCGCCACGAGCGTGGCCGTGACTCTGGCGGGCTGCCTCTACGTCGACCCGGCAGGCGAGTCACTCGCCGCCGAGTGGATCGCACAATCGGGTCTGCCGCCGCAAGAATGGCTGCGCCGGCTGCTCGACGTGTACCTTGTCCCAGTCCTCCACGCGCTCGCCCAGTACGGAATCGTGTTCATGCCGCACAGCGAGAACGTGATCCTCGAGCTCGACAACGGCGCGCCCGTCGGCGCGTTCTTCAAGGACCTAGGAGAAGAGGCCGCGGTCGTCGACGCCCGCGTGGACGTGCCTGCGGGACTGGAGCGCCTGCAGGTCGATCACGGCGACTTCACCGGTGCCCAGCGCGCGCTATCTATCCACACCGACGTCCTCGACGGCGTGCTGCGCCACCTCGCCGCGCTCTTCGACCGGAAGGGATTGCTCACTGAGACCGAGTTTTGGCTCAGCTGCCGTGCAGTCGTGCTGGATTACGAACGCCGCTTCCCCGGCACGCTAGAGAAACTCCCGGTGCTCGCGTCGCAGTTCAAGCACTCCTGCCTCAACCGCTTGCAGTTGCGCAACCCGCTATCGATGGTAAACCTGGGCGACCAGGAGTCCTCGCTCATCTACGCCGGGGACATGGACAACCCGTTGCATTCTTCAGAATCGACGGCGCGATAAGTAAAGGCCAACCCCGCTCGTGCGGGGTTGGCCTTCTCGCGTACTACGCCGCAGCCTAGTCGCGGTATGCCTCCGGGCCCTTGTTGAGCCAGGCGTACACGCCGCCGATGAGGAAGCCGCCGCCAATGACGTTGCCCACCCAAACGATGACCCAGTTGGTCAGCACCGCGCCGAGCGTGAAGTGCTCCGGGAACGCGCCCGCGTCAAAGAACGTGAGGCACACTAGGCAGAAGTTCGCGATGACGTGCTCGAGGCCCATGCCCACGAACGCCGCGATGAACGGGACGATGACGATGAACTTCGAGATGATCTCCTTGGCGAAGATGCCACCCACGATGGACATGTTGACCACGAAGTTAGCCAGGATGCCCTCGACGAGCATGCCCGCCGGCCCCTTCGCCAGCTTGGCGTCGGTGAGCGTGACGATGATGTGATCGACCGGCAGGTTGCCGAACTTCGCGGAGACCCCAACGCGGCGGCGAGGTTCGCCGCACCCACGAGGTTGAACACCGTGGTCACGATAATGAGCCAGAATGCCTTTGCCAATGTCACCTGCTTATTGGCGGCTCCGTAGACCATGAACAGCATGTTGCCGGTCGCAAGGTCAGCGCCCAAGATGATGATGGCAAACAGGCCGAGGCCGAAGAGGAAGGCGAAGGCGACGCTGCCCAAGCCTTCGAAGTTCTTTTCCACCGCTTGTGCCACGGCGCAGGCAAAGGCCGTGCCGATGAGCAGGTACACGCCACAGGATGGCGCGCACGATAAAGCGCGACGGCGACTGGTCAAGCAGAGCGGTTTTCTTCGTGACC
This sequence comes from Corynebacterium sp. MSK310, assembly GCF_030227355.1. NCBI lineage: Bacteria > Bacillati > Actinomycetota > Actinomycetes > Mycobacteriales > Corynebacteriaceae > Corynebacterium > Corynebacterium sp. MSK310. The sequence continues at coordinate 83,379 of NZ_JASPFZ010000003.1, read as the reverse complement.
GCGGCGGCCACGGACTCATTGAGGGACATGCAGACAATCCTTGAAAGAGGAGCAAAATCGACCCATACATGGTACCCCACGCATGCGAAAACCCCAGCCTGCGGTGCCCGAAAGGGGGCATCGGAAAGCTGGGGCTTAAGGCCGTAAGCGAGTGCTTACTTGAACGGGAAGCCGAGCTCGCGCAGGAGCTTGCGGCCCTCCTCGTCGTTGGTAGCGGTGGTAACGACGGTGATGTCCATACCACGGGGACGATCGATCTTGTCAATGTCGGTCTCGTAGAACATAGACTGCTCGGACAGGCCGAAGGTGTAGTTGACATGGCCGTCGAACTGCTGATCAGAGAGACCGCGGAAGTCACGAATACGTGGCAGCGCGATGGTCAGCAGGCGGTCCAGGAACTCCCACATACGGTCGCCGCGCAGGGTAACGCGTGCGCCGATGGGCATGCGCTCACGAAGCTTGAAGTTCGCGATGGACTTCTTAGCACGACGCGCCTGCGGTAATGCCGATAAATCCGGGGTCCGCTAGCGGGTTCCTGGTCCACGATTGCGCCAAGACACCGGCGACGGCAAGGGCCGCCCCGGCGAAATAGGCCAAGAAGGTGCGCGGCATGCGCAGGTTCCACACGATATCGCGAATATCCTGCTCCCCCGCTCCGCGCAGCGCGGCGATGACCTCATCGGGCGGAATCGAACGCGAACCTAGCGCCAAGGACGCCACCGCCAGCACGAGGCTGGCGAGGATGAGGGCAACAAGAAACGGCGTGCCGCCCCTTCCCCGCGTCATTACTGGTGTGACTGCGGGACCTTCCGTTGTGGAACCCGTCTGGATAATCGGTCCGCCCTTCGTGGTTGCTGACAATTACAGCTTCTCTTCAAACTTATCCATTGCCCACGGAATGGTCACTGGGTTCGGCATGCTCATGGCGTTGCCGGTATCCGTGTCCAGGTAGCGCACACGCCCATCCTTGACAATATCCAGGCCCTGGAAGGTCTTATCCTTCTTCAAGACATCCGCGGAGCCGTTGTAGTCCAAGACGAAGAGGTGATCAACCTGGTTGAGCTTCGCGTAGTTTTCCGGGGCAATGTCAACGAAGAAGCTGCTGCCATCGCCCTGCAGCTCATCCGGGATCTCCATGCCTAGATCCTCGATGAACTGTCCGCGCCCGTCCTCATCGGTGTACAGGCCAATCTTGCCGTCATAAGGCATGACGATGGCCGCGGACTTGCCCTGCAATTCGGTGTGCTCGCGGCGGAATTCCTCGAAGGCCTTCTCGGTATCAGCGATAAGCTTATCGCCTTCGTCTTCCTTGTCAACGGCGTCCGCGATGGCCTCTACCTGGTCTTCCCAGGGAACCTGCCAGTCTTCATACTCATCCGGCTTGACGGTGGTTGCCGCGATCTCTTCCAAGGATTCCTTCGTGCGCGCATCCACTGCCTGGTTCACCGCAATGATCTTGGTGGGGTCTGCAGCGGTGATCTGCTCAAAGGTCTCCGCGGTAAAGCCCGTTGCGGTGTTGTAGATGACCTCCGGCTTTGCATCGCCCAGAAGCTTCTTTGCCCACGGGCCAACGCCGGAAGGATCGCCATCGCCCTCAGCGCCCCACGGCGCCACCGTCACGGGAGTAATACCCAGGGCGAGCAGCGTATCGGCATCACCCAAGCCCAGGCTAGCCACCCGCTCCTCGCTGGCTGCATCGGTGGACTGCGTGCTCTCATCGCCCTCACCGCGCGAGCAACCGGCTAATGCGACGGCTCCGACGGACAGCAGTGCCACAACACCCATGGTACGGCGCCCAAAAATCTTCATGAGGCTAGCCCTTTCAATCAAGGAGGAAAATAACGTTGCTCATCTTAGACGCCGGCCCAGTGCATAGGCAAGGCTTAGCTTTGCAGGAGTATGTTGGGTGCATGAACTCCTCCCTACAATCGTCGCCGATGCCTGAACACCAACTGATTCCCGTAACCCTGACTGCCAATAAACAGATCCGCCCGCGCCTGCACCGTTTGACGTTTCACGCCGAGGCCTTCCGGACGTATCAGCTCGCCGGCCCTGATGAATTCTTTGGCCTCGTCATGCCGCAAGCCGGGCAAGAATTCTCACCCTTCCCCGTCGACGGGGTCAATATCCGGGCAGCCGTTGCCGCTATAGGCGAAGAAACTAGGCCCGATCTGCGCTGGTACACCATTCGCGCGCTCCACCCTGAGGACGCCACAGTCGATGTCGACGTGGTGACCCACGGCGATTCCGGGCCCGGCTCGCGATGGATTCGGAACGCGCAGCCCGGCGATACAGCGGGGTTCTTTACCTGCAACGAGCTGTGGCAGCCAACCGAAGCACCACAACTATTGGTCGCCGATGCCTCCGCACTGCCGGCCCTGCGACATATCCTTGCCTACCAAGAAGGCCGTGACCCGGCGATGCTCGCCCGTACCGACGTTATGGCCGTGGTAACTAGCGATGACGAGATAGAACCTGGGCTCGCGGCCAGGTGGAAAACGAGCGTGCGCAGTCTGAGCGTCCTTCGCACCGAGCCGCACCAGGAAGCGGAATCTGTTGTTGCCGCGCTGAAAGCAGATTATGCCGGTGCGCCGGCACCAGGCTACGTGTGGGTCTCCGGCGAAGGGGACTTGGCGAAGAAGGTTCGGGGCCTCGCGGTGAAAGACTGGGGCCTTTCTTCAGACGACGTCACGTGGGTGCCCTACTGGTTCTATGGAAGAGCCCGGCCGTAAAGAAGAACTTGAGTTCAGAGGGTCGTTGCAACGATTCCCATCATCAGCACGATCGATCGCAGCCTCAATACGCCCGAACGCAGCATCAGCTCGCCTCAAGGACTAGATACTAACGAAGTTTCTGCAGAAAATGCTCCCGTAATCGAACCGTCTGCAGGTGTAGAAATGTTTATCCTTGCCATTGACGTCCATGCGCAATTTGCCGCGGGCGCATGCCGGGTAGTCGATGGCGCTATAGACCCCGACACCATGGACAAGGCCTGCACTTATACTGCCGCAGACCGCCCCTACTCCCTGCCCGGAACAAATGCCTAAGATATCGTCGTTATCGCTGGGCACACCGGCGCCGCCGTACCTGCCGGTTCCAATAATCTCTACGATGGGTCAACTAACGGGCACAAGGTCACCATCGGCGACAAGCTATGTGTGCGCACTGGAAACTCTGCCCAGAACTGGCTCATCTATACCGCAACCGATCTCTATGACTCCGGTAAACAAGGCCTAGCCGGGGACTCAAGCGTATGGGGACACGAGGGAACTACCCGCACCGCAGACGACAGAGCTTCACTGCTCAGCAACACTGCGGTCACTCGCCCGCCTTTCGCTTATCCGCTCCTTTTCCTCAGCCTTACACCGTCCCCGCTTCCGCAACCGGAGGTGGGAAATTTCTATATCTTCTTTCCCAGCTCTCGGGCAAAGGCTCACTATTTTTCAACAGTGTTAACGATAACTGTTTGCAATAGTGTAATATTCGCCCCAGCTGTATAAAAGTTCACTGCACTTAACCTTGGGAGAACCTTATGCCCTTGCCCAACTCATTAACCCGCCTTGCCACCATAGTCGTGGCCTTGGCGCTCGCGTTATTCTACGCTCCCTTCGCCCTCGCTAAGGAAGCCCCCCTTGTCCGCACCCAAACGCACGTGGATTCCCCGCACGCGGTGTGGAAGGACGGAAACTTCAAACTCATGTCCAATAGTGCGGGCCTAGTCCCCATCGAGGACACGATCAACTGGGTCAGCCACGGCCGCGTCGATGGAGGCTTGGGGGCCTATGCCTGGCGCGTTCCTGATGACCCGCGCTTCGAGTTTCTCAATGCCGAGAAAAACCAGCTCATGTACTACGGCGGCCCCGCGGTCGGCTTTCCCAAAAACACCATGCCCATCTGGGCTGGGTTCGGTGCCGCCGCAGATCTTCCCACCGATCAATTCCGCGATAAATCCTTCAACATGGAAATCGTTGATTTCAAGGGCCCCGGCCGCATGGAATTGTTTACCTACAGCGACGAGAACTATCCCCTCAACCGCCTCTGGTCCTCTCACGACCCAGGATTCCGTACCACCTGGGTTAATGCAGGCACGCATACGCATAACGCCACGACGTTTACCCGTCCTGGCCACTACGAAGTAACCTACCGCGCTTCGGCTCGAAAGAAGGATGGCACCTTCATCCACTCCGAGCCACAAACCCTGGTATGGCAGGTAGGCGGCACCAACCCCGCCGAGCGCACGATTACCGACCTTGAAGCTGCCTTTAACGACGCCAAGTCTGAAGGCTCCGCAGGCGAAGATTCCGAGTCCAACACCCCTATGTTTAAGATGGCGCCCTCCACGGCTGATACCAAGGGTGCGAAGGAAGGCATCCTCACCACGCTCTCCCTCGATACCGGCAATGCCAAGGACTCCGGCCGCGCCGTATTCACCATCAACGGCCACTATCTAGCCGAGCGCAAGGTAGAAGGCGGTAAGGCTTCGTGGGATGAAATGATTGGTGATGAAGAATCCAACTTCCAAGCCATCTTCATTCCCGACAATAATTCCCCAAGCCCACGCTGGGTATCCGAACCCATAAAGTTCTGGACCAGCACCGACGGGGAAAAAGACGGTAAAGATGCGGAAGCTTACACAACGAAAAGCGGCGAGCTTCCTACCCCAGAGATGGAAGAGTTAGAGCCGTTTGAGACCGATCCCCTTGAGATCACGAGCCCAAATATCACCGTTTCCACCAGTAAAGTGTACGGCGAGGACGACCGTAATATCGACATCACCGTAGCTCCCGAGGATGACCGTACCACGGTGCGCGTTACCGGCGGCTTCTACAAAGTAAATGGCGAACCGATGACTAGCCTGCCGCAGAACGCTGTTGCAGATTGCGAAATCGGCTTTACTTCTGGGCCGGGGCTAAGGACGAGCAAGCAACTCATCGAGGGCTGTAAGCAGCCCGGCTACCAGCTCATGCTACGCATCGTTCCTGATTCGCGCTCCAATGCCGGCGGCGCCACGCTATTTAGCCATACCCATAAAGACGCTTATAAGCCGGTAGCTGAGACCACCGTCTCGTTCCCGGAGGCTTCCGCTTCCGGGGATGCACCGGAACAAGAAGGATCGGAGAAGCCAGAAGACTCCAACGCACCAGAGAAGCCGCAGGACTCGGAAGAAGCAGAAGAGTCAGAGGGTTCCGCCCCAACCGAAGAGTCTTCCCCTGAGGCACCTTCCACGACCCCAAAGCCTTCGGTTCCCAGTGTCCCCAAGCCCAAACCGCAGGGCCCGAAGGATAAGGACGCCCCCAACAAGGAGCTCAATCTGCACCGGGGTCACGTCGATATCGCCCCTATCCACGAGGATGGTGAGCTACACCTGGGCATCAAGGACGAGACGAACCTCTACCACATTGGTGCAATCTGGCGTAAGCCATCCGATGTCTTTTTCAGCGTTCCCAAGCAGGTCAAGACTACCTTGGACAAAGACATCCCCCACTTTGGAAAGAAAGGCAGCGCTGCCTACGTCCTGCCAGAGACACAGCGCACCGGCGTGGTGTGGCCTGGGATAAGCACCGAAGATGCCTACCAGGACACCAAGAAGAATTACACCTTTACCTTTACCCCCGTCAAAGCCCCGAAGGACGGCGAATGGTTGGCATACCTGGCTGATCAAACCGGCCTGGACCAGCGCCTTGCCGGCAGCGATGGTACGCATTCCTATACCACCGAAGGCCCAGACCACATGCACCTTAACTGGGCATTCAACAAGCCCGGTACGTATGAAGTTGGTGTCACGGTAGCCGAAAAAGACGGCAAAACCGCGAAAAAGGCCATTCTGCGTTTCAAGGTAGCTAGCGAGGATTCATCATCTGCTACCCCACCAACTAAGGGAAACAACAATGCGTCTGAAGGCGGATCCAACGACAGTACCGATGGCACGACCGAGAACGATGCCGGAAGCTCCGCCGATAACGGCACGGAAAGCACCGCGCCGTCGAAAGAACGAAACCCAGAGACAACGGAACCTGCTCCCAGCGCAACACCGTCCCAGAAGCGCGAGATTACCAAGGGCCACATCGACTTCGGGCCAAAGGTTGTGGACAATAAGCTCGGCTTCTATGTCAACGAAGACGACCGCCACAACGTGCCTGAAGACGTAGCGCTACGCGTTCACGATACGCAACGCGTGCCGGTCGCTGACTCTCTGGCTAAGACCCTGTCCTTTACCGGAATGGTAAAGACTGGCTCGACGATTTACCACCTGCCATTACAACAGGATCACAATGCTGTGTGGCCGGGATGGGACACGATCAAGGTCGGGCAAGACTACCGTGACGCTGCTATCGAGGTTCGCCCCAAGTCGGCACCTACGGACGGAAAATGGTGGGCCGGCCACACTGCCTCCCTGAATACACCGGAACGAACCTTGGCCGATAGCAACGGTACCCATACGATTAAGGGCGTTGAGGACGGGCCTTTCCATGTCCACGCGCACTGGATTTTTACAGAACCAGGCCGCTATGAGATGGACATGCGTGCCGTCAACCACAACGGCGACAAACTCACCGACTGGCACACCGTTACCTTCCTCGTGGGTGATTCAACCACCCAGCCCGGCGGAAAAGGCGCTGCCGAAGAAGGCGATAAGGAAGAGGGCAAGCCCGCAGACTCCTCGAAGAATAAGCAACCAGGTGCTACCAAACCGGATAACGGCCCGAATAGCACCGGCACTACTAAGCCGGGATCCGATAAGTCCAACGCCTCTAACTCATCTGGATCAAATGCGGGCGCCAAGGCGGCCAAGGGCAATAGCGCTGGGAAGTCAGAAGGCTCCAGCAAATCCACTACCGCTAAGGGCGCAACGAACGGGGGCTCTGGACCTGGCTCCGGATCCGGCGGAGGTTCCTCCAACTCCCACAAAGGTTCGCTGGCTTCCACGGGTGCCAATGTCGGTTGGGTACTCGTGCTCGCTGCAGTCTTTATTGGCGCCGGCATAGCCCTGATGAAAAAGCGCTCCAAGAACAGTCAGTAGCCCTTTGACTCCAGAGGCCGTTGCACCACCCCATTGCGACGGCCTCTCAATTGGAACTGATCCACGACCTTAAAAACCAATAAGCATCAACCTATACCGCAGATCTGAGCCTTGAAAAGGGTCGAGTACCAGCTCGGGCCGGGCTCATTTTGCGTTTTAAAGTGGTTATTTACACCACAAGCCTTTAATTCTCTCCCCGAATAGGGGTGGAAGCTAAACTGAAGCGCTGCATTGACATAGTTCAATGGGATAGCCTGGGTTTTACCAAGCTTCCTGATTCATCCCCAATTAACGAAGAAACATTATGCGAAGTAAATTTAGCTCAATCGCCTTGTCCGCACTTTTGATCACCAGTGGAGCTATAGCTCCAGCCACTGCTCAGGAACCTTCCGCCGTCACGTCCGAAAACTATGTTGAATTGTTCAACTTTGGAGATGAGTATTCTCACGACCCTCATAAACGGCGATCCCAACTAAAGCGTGATGATTTCCAAAAAACATCTGAAGTAGTCCTCTACGGAAGAAAGGTGGAAACCTACAAAAAGGTTTTCCCGGAAGGAATTTCTGTCGAGTACGACGTACTGGGCGATCCTGTGAAAGCTTCACCGGCTTCATTCGTAAGGCTCGAATGGGACTGGGGTCCCCGTATTTACATGACGGGCGAGGAGTTTTGGAGCCTTGGTGCTTCTGGGTTCGCAGGTACTGTCTGCGGGCTCTTAGGAAAGTCAGTAAAGTTCGGCACCGCATGTAGCGTTGCTGCAACCGCAGCGTGGAATAAATTGACTGCTAAGCGAAAATGGGCCCATGACGATCAATGTTATGACCTAAGCCAATTCATGAACATTGGATGGGAGAAAGCTCCCCGTGAGAAGTGCGATTAGCTTTGTTTAGTCGCATATCGAAATCTATTTTACTTCCTGCCAGCATTCTTGTATCCACTTGTGTAGCGGGTTTTTTCTGGGGAGAATTAAGGCTTTTCCCTCTTGTTATGGCAGTAATATACATGGCCCTGCACTACGCCTTTATACGTAGAGATTCTTACCCAAGATCGGAATCTGGGGCTTTTATCGTCGGATTTGTACTATCCATTTTTGGTGGATTAATGAATGCTTCAAACTACACATTCGCCGTTGGGCTAATGATAGCTTCGACGTTCCTTATGTTTTTAAAGCTTAATAAGGAGGACACGACCGGACCAAGAAAGTGAAGTGTCTGGCCGTATAGCCTTTACCATGGCCACTGATATTCCCATCTACTTCTGCCACCCAGGACCGCCGTGGGAACGCGGCAGCAACGAAAACACCAACGGCAGGCTCAGAAGAAACCTTGCCAAAACAGTGACCTGTCCATCTACAGCGCCGAGAACCTAGAGATGATCGCCACCAATCACAAACCATGCAAAGCACTCAACTGGCGCACATCAGCCGAAGTCCTGACCAACGCCCTGACACAAACCGGTAGTATCACACCCAAGTAACCGTCATCGTTGCAATGACCCCTAGAATCCACAGATGACAACAAAATTAAAAGGTCCCAACTCCTTCCATGGAGTTGGGACCTTTTAGCGCTCTATCTCTATTTACTTGAACGGGAAGCCGAGCTCGCGCAGAAGCTTACGGCCCTCCTCGTCGTTGGTAGCGCTGGTAACGACGGTGATGTCCATACCACGGGGACGATCGATCTTGTCAATGTCGATTTCGTAGAACATAGACTGCTCGGACAGGCCGAAGGTGTAGTTACCGTGGCCGTCAAACTGCTGGTCAGACAGACCGCGGAAGTCACGAATACGTGGCAGCGCGATGGTCAACAGGCGGTCCAGGAACTCCCACATACGGTCGCCACGTAGGGTAACGCGTGCGCCGATGGGCATGCCTTCGCGCAGCTTGAAGTTCGCGATGGACTTCTTAGCACGACGCAGCTGTGGCTTCTGACCGGTGATAGCGGTCAGGTCCTCGAGAGCACCATTGATAACCTTGGAGTCACGAGCGGCTTCGCCAACACCCATGTTGACTACGACCTTGGTGACGCCAGGGATCTGCATGACGTTGTCATACTTGAACTCTTCATTCAGGTTTTTGCGGATTTCCTCGCGGTAGCGAGTCTTCAGACGCGGGGTGTAGTTCTCGCTCATTTTTAGATGTCCTTCCCGTTGCTACGCGCGATGCGGACTTTTTTGCCGTTCTCGTCGAAACGGTAGCCCACGCGGGTCGGGTTACCCTCAGAGTCAACGATCGCTACGTTGGACACGTGGATCGGGGCTTCTTGGGTAACAATTCCGCCGGACTCGGCGCCACGCTCAGTAGCGGAGTTTGCGACGTGCTTCTTGATGCGGTTAACGCCCTCAACGAGGACCTTTTCGCGCTTCGGGTACGCCTCGATGACTTTGCCCTTCGCACCCTTATCTGGGCCCGAAATGACAATCACCATATCTCCCTTATGGATCTTCATAAGATTAGATCACCTCCGGTGCTAGAGAAACGATCTTCATGAAACGCTTATCACGGAGTTCACGAGCAACCGGGCCGAAGATACGGGTACCGCGAGGTTCGCTATCGCCCTTCAGAATAACTGCAGCATTCTCATCAAAGCGGATGTAGGAGCCGTCCGGACGACGGGTTTCCTTCTTCGCGCGGACGATAACTGCCTTAACTACATCGCCTTCTTTTACGCTGCCGCCTGGAACAGCGTCCTTGACGGTGGCGACAATTACGTCGCCGATGCCAGCGAAGCGTCGGACTGAGCCACCGAGAACGCGGATGCACAAAAGTTCACGTGCACCAGAGTTGTCGGCGACGCGCAGACGCGATTCCTGCTGAATCACTATGGGTCTCCTGACCTGGATTGATGTGCGACAAGATTTCCGTCCTTGCCACACGCGGTCTACAAACTTGCTGTGCGCGAACTTTTACAACGAACACCGTACGGCGTCGATGGGTCTCGGACCGGCGATTCGGAAACGCACCACTGCGGACCGACCAGCTCTCGCAACTAACATATTGAACCACATGAACTAGCTACTTCCAAAACACAAAAAGCAGGGTTTTCACTTCACAGCGGTTGCGTCCTTTAGCGGGGTGCATCTGTAGCCCGTGGTAAACCTCGTACTCTTTGAATCCAGCCTTTCCTCTGCCCCTCAGCAACCCCTGACTCAGCAGTTGGTAAAGACCGTGCTTCCACGGCATCTTCCAGCGGCAGGGTCAGCTCAATGCAGAAGTAGTGAACTAATGGACTTAACCGAAATTTTCGATACCAAGGTTTCTATCGATCAGTATCTAGAGGCCGGCTGGCAAACCCTTTATATGGTGGGCATTTCCCTCTTCCTGGGGACAATAGGCGGAGTTACCCTGGGAATCATCCTGGCCCTTGCTCACCCGCAAGGCATGTACCCCAACCGTGTGCTGTTCAGGATCACAGACTTCCTAGTCAATACGGTGCGCTGGTGCCGCTTACCATCTTCATAGCGCCTTCATAGCGCCGTTTATGGCTCGCCTCATCGAGCAATCGGTGCTGGAAGTTGGTGAAGGCATCCTAGAAGCAGCGGAATCCATGGGCGCTTCCCTATGGCAAACCATCCGCTATTTCTTGCTGCCGGAGGCTAGGGCTTCGATAATCTTGGCACTGACTACATCCACCATCACCTTGATTTCTGCCGCCGCGATGGCGGGCACCATCGGTGGTGGAGGCGTCGGTGACTTGGCGGTCTCCTATGGTTATCAGCAATTCGACACCGTAGCCATTATCTTCACCGTGATTATCCTCATCGTGGTGGTACAAGCAATCCAAGGCTTGGGCAATGCGCTCGCCCGTCGGGCGCGCAACGGCGCCTAATGAATACCAACAAGTAAAAAGGCTGGGGTTTATCCCCAGCCCTTTCTTGTATCAGAAAGCCCAGCCCTTAAGACGTAGCTTTCTTCGCAGTAGTCTCCGCAGTCTCCTGCCCAGCCTTTGGATCCACGGTAAATAGGTCCGTCCCAGAACCGATGAGCTCGCCCTCGCGGAAGGCCGCGGTGGGAATAACGGGGCCAGTCTTCTTGGCATTTGACACAACGACTGGCGTCGTTACCGGCAGGCCCGCTTCCTTGATAGCCTCGATATCGAATTCAGCCAAGACCTCGCCTTGCTTGACGGTATCGCCCTTATTGACATGCGAGGTGAAGTGTTCGCCCTTGAGGTTTACCGTATCGAAGCCAATGTGCATAAGGATGTCAATCGGCCCCACCGCTGGGTCCTCCACGCGCAGGGCGTAGGCGTGGTGGGAGGGGAAGGTCACGGTGATGGTGCCATCGGCAGGCGCAACGAGCTTGCCGACGGTCGGTTCGATAGCAACGCCTGTACCCAGCTTGCCCCCGGCAAACATGGGGTCCTCAACTTTGGATAAGGGCACGGCATTTCCCTCTAGCGGGGAAAAGATCGTCGCGGCATCTGCGGCGGCGGCAGCGCTGGCAGCAGACTCTTCAGCGGCCTCGTCGGCCAAAGCCTGCGCGGCGGGAGGATTGACCTCATCCGGATCAATAGTGCCATTGCGATGAATGAGCACGCGCCCGTACAGGTAAGCCCCGATGAAGGCTACGGCGAAGGCGATGACACCACACAACAAGAAGGTCGGGACAAAGCGGGGAACGGAGACGAAGCCAATGAAGCCGGCGGCACCGAGGGCATCCGCAAGCACGCCAAAAATGGCGATGAACGTAGAGGCGATGGCTGATGCCGCCATACCGATATAAAACGGCCAACGCAGGCGCAGGTTAACACCGAAGATCGCGGGCTCAGTAATACCAAACAGCGCCGAGATACCGGAGGCACCGGCCAAGCCCTTGAGCTTTTCGGAACGCGCCAGGAAGTACACGGCCAAGGCCACACCACCCTGGGCGATATTGGCCATCGAGGCAATGGGGAAGATGAAGGAACCGCCCTCATTCCACAGCATCGTCTCAATGGGCGGGAAGGATTGGTGTAGACCGGTAATGACGATCGGTGAATAAACCAGACCGAAAAGGAAGCCGGCCACAGGACCTGCAAAGTCATACAGGTTGGCCAGCCCCATGCCCAACCATTCACCGGCGGTACGCAAGATTGGACCCAGTCCCATAAAGGTAATAAAGCCGGTCACCAGCAGGGTAAGCAGGGGCGTGAGCATGAAGTCCACGGTGCCCTTGAGGTGCTTGTGTAGGAACTTTTCAATCGTCGCCAAAATCCAGGCGATGACCAAAATAGGCAAGATGGACCCCTGGTAGCCGGCCTGGGCAACGTCTAAGCCAAAGATATCCCAGTAGGGCATCTCGCCATTTTCAATAGCCTCAGCAACGTTATAGCCGCTAACCAAATCTGGCATGACCATCGCCATGGCCATGCCCGCACCGAGGAATTCATTACCGCCAAAGCGCTTAGTAGCAGTAAAGCCCACGAGGATAGGAAGGAAGGCAAAGGGGGCGGATGCCAGGAGGTTGACCAGCCCGGCAAACCCTTCCCACGAGGGATACATTTCGATGACTGATTGATCCCCAAATAGTCCCGGCGCGGTCAGCACATTATTTAATGCCATCAATAGACCGCCGCCGAGCAGGATTGGGATTAGCGGAACAAAGATATCGGCCAAGACCTTGACCGCACGGGAGAACCAGTTCCCTGATTCCGCGGCAATATCCTTGAGGCGATCGGTGGACACGGCGACGTCCTTGGAAATGGACTTGGTCATTTCCTGAAAGACGATATTGACATCGCCCGGGCCCACGATGACCTGGAACATGCCACCGGCTTCGAAGGTGCCCTTCAGATCTGGATCGTTGTCTAGCGCTGCGGTATCTACCCTGTCCGAATCATCCAAGACCATGCGCAAGCGCGTGGCGCAGTGGGCAAGGGCAATAATATTATCTTCGCCGCCTAATGCCTTGAGGGTGCGGGCGGCGACCTCTTTATGCTCCATGGACCAACCTTTGTTATTTAGGTCACATTAAATGACCGAATGTGATTGACTACTTCCTATTTAAGTCTGTTTGTACCTAAATGTCCACAAAGCAAAAGCTGTCGGCCCTAGTTCCGCAAGGTCTTAGTCCAGCGGCTCCCATGCCTGCCACGGAGCATCACCAAAGACCGCGAATGCCGCGGCGATGCGACCGTCGCCGGCAAAGACTTCTACGGCGCAGCCATCAGCGATCAGCCGCATTTCTCCATCGGGGCAGGCGATCGGCTCGCCGTCATTGAAAGAGATGGTGCCACCGCCTTGCACCACGCGGAATGCTTCCTTGCCAGTGGCATCGACAAGCGCATAAGCCCCCTCCCCTATGACATCAATGGTCGAGCCAAAGCCCTCCCTGCCGCGGGTTTCCGGCAGCGCAGACCACAGCGGTTCTTGGCACAGGTAGTTATCCTCCAGCCACAGCCGCCGCGGAATAGTCAGGGTATGCACCCACCCCTGCGTTGGAGTTTCGTCATGAGCGGGCATGCCCATCCAGCCCAGCAGGATGTTTTCCTCGGTTGCCTGCGGCGCATAGAACTGCGTGCCGTGATCCAGCAGGGTAAATCCGCGCTCAACGTGGAAATTAAGCTCATCCGAGGTCCCGACGACGTAGCCGCAACGGTCCGTTTCATCCTGTGGGCAGAAAATGAGCACGTGCTTATCCCCAAAGGTCAGCAGGTTGGGACACTCCCACATATAGCCACCGGGAAGCTGCGCGGGATCATCAAAAACAAGCTCTCCCTGGAAATCCCACTGCTTTAAATCCTGCGAGTAATACAGCACGATGGTTCCGCGTTCGTCTTCCGTTTGCGCACCAATGACCATGCGCCATCCCTCCCCAGCGCGGGAAATATGGGGATCGCGGAAGTGGCCGGTATATCCCTCCGGGGAATCAGCAATGAGCGGGTTGTTGGTATCGCGGACATAGATCCCGCCTTCCGGCCCGGAAGGATCTATAACCCGCACGCGGTTCTGCGACGGGATGCGGCGCCCGTCTTCTTTCAAGTTGCCCGTATAAAAAAGCCACACGTCCGTGCCGTCAACCACAGCCCCTCCGGAGTAACATCCATCCTTGTCATAAGGCAGGTCAGGATAGAGCGCATCGGGATAATGCCGCCATGGAGTAGGCGCGGACACCGTGGTGGTGGCGTGGCCCCAACCAGTCCGCTTGGGCTCGTGCGGAAAGACAGGGTCATGCTGGTAATACGCGTGCAGAATATCGCCATCCACAAAAAGGCCATTGGGGTCATTGAGGCGGCCCAGTGGCGGGGCGAGGTGAAAGTTCGGTCGGTGGTTCATGTCCCCGATACTATGGAACTATGACTATTCATGTGTGCGGCGAAGGCCTCGTGGACCTAGTTCCGGTATCCCCTGGCCGCTTGAATGACCTCACCCCGGCGCTGGGCGGCGGGCCCTTCAATGTGGCTATCGCCGCGGCACGCTTGGGCGCGGACGTGGAGTTCCAATCGCGGATTTCTACCGATGGCTTTGGCCAGGAATTATTCCGGCGCCTTGAGGAAGAAGGCGTCGTAACCGCCCACGTGCAACGCGGCGAGGAACCGACCACCCTGGCGGTGACCACCATCGCGGATAACGGCACGGCCTCCTATAACTTTTATGTGGAAGGCACTGCGGATCGCTTCGTTGAACCCAAACTAGTTCCGGCAGATATTGCCTGCTTCGGCACCGTTTCCCTGGCCTTGGAGCCGGGTGCTTCCCGCTACGCGCAGCTGCTCAGGGACTTCGCCGCACAGGGAACGCTCGTCGCCCTTGATCCCAATATCCGACCCTTTTATGCCACCGACGCGCATAAGAAATTCTTGGCGGATTTGCTGCCACACGTCTCTGTGCTGAAGCTATCGGATGAAGAGGTGGACTTTTTAGGCGAGGACTTCACCTCCCAGGTCCCCATCGTGGTCACCACCCGCGGCGGCGATGGAATTAGCGTCAGGGCTGGGGATATTTCCCTCGACGTTCCCGCAGCCGCGGTAGAGGTCACCGATACCATCGGCGCCGGCGACACCATCATGGCCGCCCTGTTGGCGCAACTGGATGAACGCGACCTCGATGCGGACAAGGCCGCAGCACTAAGCGCCGAACAGTGGCGCGATATCCTCCACTTCGCCGCCACCGCGGCCGGCATCACCGTCTCCCGCACCGGCGCCAATCCCCCACTGCGCAAGGAAGTAGAGTCTGCCCTATGAGCTACACCAAGCGCACGATGTGGATACACCTGGGGTTATTCCTCTTAGCGTTCCTCGCCTTCATCCTCCCCGTTGTCGTCGGCACCGCAGCCCTGCTCCCACTGTGGCTCTCGGGTGGATTAAGCATCGCCCTGGCAGCGGCCGCGCTTATCGATGCCGCCTTTAAGTTCTTCGCTCCCGCTTCCCCACGCAGTCTCAAGCTGCTCTCCGGAATCGCCGGCATCGTGCTGCTGGTGGGCTGGGGAATCTGGATCTACATCTACGGCAATATGGCGGAAGTAGGCACGGGCACCTACCGCATTGGCAATTTCCTCCTCAGCGTCGGCTGCGTGCTCAGCCTCTTCATCATCGCGATTTCGGTTTTGGATATCCGCCGGTTGGCGCGGCAGTAGCCGATCTGAGCAACACGCTCCCCGCGCTTAGCGGGGGGAGCGCTTACTTGTCGCTGGGGAGGACGCGGCGAGGGACGATAATGGGGGCATCACCAAGCGGATCGTCCCAGGCCTCCACCTCGATGCCATAGGCCTGCGCCAAGACCTTGGGGGCCAGCGCTTGCTTAGGTGCGCCGCGCGCGATGATATCGCCAGCTTTCATTACCACCATGGAATCGGAGTAGTGGCCCGCCAGCATGAGATCGTGCAGGACCACAACCACCGTTTTGCCGGCGCGCGCCTGTGTTCGAGCCAGCTCCAGCATGCTCATGGCGTGGGCGGGGTCGAGGAAGGTCGTGGGTTCATCGAGAAGCAGCACCGGCGTATCTTGCGCCAACGCTAGCGCTAGCCAGACGCGTTGGCGCTGCCCACCCGATAGGGAGGCGATATCGCGCTCGAGGAAGTCCACAATGTCCGTGGCTTCGCAGGCGTGGGCGATGATCTCTCGGTCCGTAGGAGAAAGGCCGCGCATCCTGCCCTGATAGGGGTGGCGCCCGCGCGCGACCAACTCGCCCACCCGCAATCCATCGGGGGCCACGGGGTGCTGTGGCAGCAGCGCCACCTGCTGCGCGGCTTCCTTCGCGTTCATCGCATGCAGGTCGGCGTCCCCGACCATAACGCTGCCCTGCCGCGGGGCCAGGATTTTAGACAGCGTCTTGAGCAGCGTGGACTTGCCGCAGCCATTGGGCCCGATGAGCGTGGTGACCTCACCGGCGCGTGCATGCAGATCGACGCCGGCGAGAATATCCTCGCCGTCCTTATATCCCGCATGGATGCCGGTGGCCTGGAGGCTGCACCGGCGCTTCGAGCGCGTGGGCTGATTATCCGTCATATCTTTTCCTTCATCCACGTACGAGTGTGTAGGACTTTGTGGTTGCTTCGCTCGCCCAATCCTCGCTGTGGCGCGCCACAGCGATTACGTGCGCCGGGCCGCATTCCACACCAATACCACCAGGGCGCAGCCGCCGATGACCGAGGAGACCGCGCCCACCGGCGCGTTGACCGGAATCGCGCCGGCGATAACCGCGCACACGGTCAGCAGCGCCGCGCCCGCGGCTGCCGATGCCACCGGCGATGGCGTGGGCGTGCGCGCCACCATCCGCGCCAGGTGCGGCGCCAGCAGGGCGATAAAGCCAATGGGCCCAACCACCGAGACCACCACGGCGCAGATGCCGGTTGCCGCAATGAGCAGCAGAGCGCGCTGGCGGGAGATATTCACGCCCAGGGTGGTGGCAGAGGAATCATCATGGGCAAGCAGCGGCAGCTCCCGCGCGCACCAGATGCCTATGGCGAGAAACGGTGCTAATGCCACGAGTAAGGGCACGATGACCTCCATGCGCACGAACCCGGTCGAGCCCGCAAGCCACGTTTGTGCCTCGGCCGCGCGCTGGATCTGCGCGCTGCGCATCAAATACGCCACGACGGCCTGAAACATCAGCGATAAGGCGATGCCGACGATGACGATGCGATTGCTCGTGCCGATGCCGCCCAGGACGGCGAGGAGGATGACGACGAGAAGGGCGCCGATCATCGCCAAGCATGCCCGCCACCAGAAGTCCGGGATGCCGTCCGCGAAACCGGGGCGAGAATGCACGGTGCCCAGTACTACCAGCACCGATGCGCCGCCGGTCACGCCCAGGATATCCGGCGATGCCAGCGGGTTGCGCGCCATGGTCTGCGTCCAGGAACCGGCCACGCCGAGGGCGGCGCCGACGATGACGGTGGCGATGGCGACCGGCAAGCGCAAGTCCCACACCACCCTGATGTGGCTCTCGCTGCCGCCGCCGGTGAGCACATCGAGGACCTGCCGCGGGCTCAACTCCAAAGGCCCTTGCCCCAGCAACACCAGGTAGGCGCCAAAGGCGATAAGGCCGAATACCAGCGTCGATGCGAGCACGCGGACGTGCCTGCGACGCTGCTGCGCTTGCAGGGTACTGCTTATTGTTGTCATGCGTTATCGCCCCACGCTCTGCCCACGCCGCGGTGAGCGCCCCAAATGAGGAAAGGCGCGCCCACGATGGCAAGAACGATGGACATCTCTAGCTCCGAGTTACCCACAATGAGGCGGCCGATGATGTCGGCGGCAAGCACGGCGCAACTGCCCAGGAGCGCGGAGGGCAGGATCATCGTGGCAACGCTGGGGCCGACCACCCGCCGCACGATGTGGGGAATGGCGAAGCCAACAAAGGCGATGGGACCCGTTGCCGCCGTCGCGCTGCCGGCCAACACCACGACGCTTAGTGCCGCGCCCACCCGCGCGGTAGTGGGGGATCCGCCCAAGGCGAGCGAGGACTCTTCCCCCATGGCCAATAGGTCAAGCGGCCTGGCCGCCATTGCCGCGCACGCCAGGCCGATGAGCAGGCCAATACCCGCAATGGCGACGTCTTCTGGGCCGCGCCCAAAGGTCGAGCCGATGGTCCAGCGCCGCATGCTATCGAGGACGTCCGTGGAATACAGGCCGATGATCACCGCTCCCGATCCCAGAGCGGCGGAGACGCCAGCGCCGACCAGAATGAGCGTTAGCGGATCCTGAAACCGCCGGGAGACGGCCAGGACCAGCAGCGTGGTAATGCCCGCGCCGACAAGCGCGAAGGAGGTGCGCATGCCGGTGGTGGTAGCAATGCCAATGGCCGTGCCTAGGGCAACGAAGAACGACGCGCCTGCGGTAATACCGATAAATCCGGGGTCCGCTAGCGGGTTCCTGGTCCACGATTGCGCCAAGACACCGGCGACGGCAAGGGCCGCCCCGGCGAAATAGGCCAAGAAGGTGCGCGGCATGCGCAGGTTCCACACGATATCGCGAATATCCTGCTCCCCCGCTCCGCGCAGCGCGGCGATGACCTCATCGGGCGGAATCGAACGCGAACCTAGCGCCAAGGACGCCACCGCCAGCACGAGGCTGGCGAGGATGAGGGCAACAAGAAACGGCGTGCCGCCCCTTCCCCGCGTCATTACTGGTGTGACTGCGGGACCTTCCGTTGTGGAACCCGTCTGGATAATCGGTCCGCCCTTCGTGGTTGCTGACAATTACAGCTTCTCTTCAAACTTATCCATTGCCCACGGAATGGTCACTGGGTTCGGCATGCTCATGGCGTTGCCGGTATCCGTGTCCAGGTAGCGCACACGCCCATCCTTGACAATATCCAGGCCCTGGAAGGTCTTATCCTTCTTCAAGACATCCGCGGAGCCGTTGTAGTCCAAGACGAAGAGGTGATCAACCTGGTTGAGCTTCGCGTAGTTTTCCGGGGCAATGTCAACGAAGAAGCTGCTGCCATCGCCCTGCAGCTCATCCGGGATCTCCATGCCTAGATCCTCGATGAACTGTCCGCGCCCGTCCTCATCGGTGTACAGGCCAATCTTGCCGTCATAAGGCATGACGATGGCCGCGGACTTGCCCTGCAATTCGGTGTGCTCGCGGCGGAATTCCTCGAAGGCCTTCTCGGTATCAGCGATAAGCTTATCGCCTTCGTCTTCCTTGTCAACGGCGTCCGCGATGGCCTCTACCTGGTCTTCCCAGGGAACCTGCCAGTCTTCATACTCATCCGGCTTGACGGTGGTTGCCGCGATCTCTTCCAAGGATTCCTTCGTGCGCGCATCCACTGCCTGGTTCACCGCAATGATCTTGGTGGGGTCTGCAGCGGTGATCTGCTCAAAGGTCTCCGCGGTAAAGCCCGTTGCGGTGTTGTAGATGACCTCCGGCTTTGCATCGCCCAGAAGCTTCTTTGCCCACGGGCCAACGCCGGAAGGATCGCCATCGCCCTCAGCGCCCCACGGCGCCACCGTCACGGGAGTAATACCCAGGGCGAGCAGCGTATCGGCATCACCCAAGCCCAGGCTAGCCACCCGCTCCTCGCTGGCTGCATCGGTGGACTGCGTGCTCTCATCGCCCTCACCGCGCGAGCAACCGGCTAATGCGACGGCTCCGACGGACAGCAGTGCCACAACACCCATGGTACGGCGCCCAAAAATCTTCATGAGGCTAGCCCTTTCAATCAAGGAGGAAAATAACGTTGCTCATCTTAGACGCCGGCCCAGTGCATAGGCAAGGCTTAGCTTTGCAGGAGTATGTTGGGTGCATGAACTCCTCCCTACAATCGTCGCCGATGCCTGAACACCAACTGATTCCCGTAACCCTGACTGCCAATAAACAGATCCGCCCGCGCCTGCACCGTTTGACGTTTCACGCCGAGGCCTTCCGGACGTATCAGCTCGCCGGCCCTGATGAATTCTTTGGCCTCGTCATGCCGCAAGCCGGGCAAGAATTCTCACCCTTCCCCGTCGACGGGGTCAATATCCGGGCAGCCGTTGCCGCTATAGGCGAAGAAACTAGGCCCGATCTGCGCTGGTACACCATTCGCGCGCTCCACCCTGAGGACGCCACAGTCGATGTCGACGTGGTGACCCACGGCGATTCCGGGCCCGGCTCGCGATGGATTCGGAACGCGCAGCCCGGCGATACAGCGGGGTTCTTTACCTGCAACGAGCTGTGGCAGCCAACCGAAGCACCACAACTATTGGTCGCCGATGCCTCCGCACTGCCGGCCCTGCGACATATCCTTGCCTACCAAGAAGGCCGTGACCCGGCGATGCTCGCCCGTACCGACGTTATGGCCGTGGTAACTAGCGATGACGAGATAGAACCTGGGCTCGCGGCCAGGTGGAAAACGAGCGTGCGCAGTCTGAGCGTCCTTCGCACCGAGCCGCACCAGGAAGCGGAATCTGTTGTTGCCGCGCTGAAAGCAGATTATGCCGGTGCGCCGGCACCAGGCTACGTGTGGGTCTCCGGCGAAGGGGACTTGGCGAAGAAGGTTCGGGGCCTCGCGGTGAAAGACTGGGGCCTTTCTTCAGACGACGTCACCTGGGTGCCCTACTGGTTCTATGGAAGAGCCCGGCCTTAAGAACTCTGAAACAGCGAAAAGCCCCTGTATCGAACCAAATGGTCCGGTACAGGGGCTGCGCTGGCTAGGGTTTACTTAGCCTTCTCGATGATCTTTACGAGACGGAAGTGCTTGTCCTTGGACAGCGGGCGGGTCTCAGCGATACGTACGAGATCGCCTACGCCTGCGGTTTCTTCCTCATCGTGCGCCTTAACCTTCTTGTTAGAGCGCATAATCTTGCCGTACAGAGCGTGCTGCTTGCGGTCTTCCAACTCGACGACGATGGTCTTGGACATCTTGTCCGAGACGACGTAGCCGGTGCGGACCTTAGGAGCACCCTTGACCTTCTCCTTCTTCGGAGTTGGTCCCTTCTTGGATTCAGTCACGTTAGCCTCACTCATGATTAAGCCTCAGCTCCCGGAGCGACAGACAGGCCCAGCTCGCGCTCGCGCAGAACGGTGTAGATGCGGGCAATGTCGCGCTTAACCGTGCCGATGCGGCGGTTGTTGGTCAGCTGGCCGGTGGCCTTCTGGAAACGAAGGTTGAACAGTTCTTCCTTCGCATCCTTCAGACGGGTTTCCAGCTCTGCGTTGTCGAGCTCACGGAACTCGTGGGCGGGGGTACCGGTTGCCATTAGAACTGGTCCTCCTTCTTGATGATGCGGACCTTGCAAGGAAGCTTCTGGCCAGCGCGGCGCAGAGCCTCGATTGCAACAGCCTCAGTTGGGTAGCTCATCTCGAAAAGTACGCGGCCAGGCTTCACGTTAGCCACCCACTTCTCAACCGGGCCCTTACCGGAACCCATACGAACACCGAGCGGCTTCTGGGTCAACGGACGGTCCGGGAAGATGTTGATCCACACCTTGCCACCACGCTTAACGTGGCGGTTGATGGCAATACGTGCGGCCTCAATCTGACGGTTGGTGATGTACGCAGGCTCCAGTGCCTGGATTGCGTAATCGCCGAAGTTAATGCGGTTTCCGCCCTTGGACACGCCACGACGGCTCGGGCGGTGCTGACGGCGGTACTTAACACGCTTAGGAATCAGCATGGATTAGCCCTCCTGCTTCTGCTGTGCACGCTGGCGGCGCTGGCCACCGCGACGGGAGCGACCATTGCGGTCACCACGGCCACGGCCCTGTGCCGGAGCGTTCAGTTCGGACTCGCGTACGCCACCGACGACGTCACCCTTGTAGATCCACACCTTGATGCCGATGCGGCCGAAGGTGGTGTGGGCCTCTGCGGTGCCGTAGTCGATCTCGGCGCGAAGAGTGTGCAGCGGAACGCGGCCCTCGTGGTAGCGCTCAACGCGGGACATTTCTGCACCGCCCAGGCGCCCGGACAGCAGAATCTTGATGCCCTTAACCTGTGGCTGGCGCATAGCGGACTGGATAGCCTTGCGCATTGCACGACGGAATGCGACGCGGTTAACCAGCTGCTCCGCGATGGAGTGAGCAACCAGGGTTGCGTTTGCGTCTACCTGCTTGACCTCGAGGATGTTGAGGGCAACCATCTTGCCGGTGAGCTTTTCCAGCTCGCGGCGGATGCGGTCAGCCTCAGCACCGCGGCGGCCAATCACGATGCCCGGACGGGCGGTGTGAATGTCCACGCGGACGCGGTCACGGGTGCGCTCGATAACGATGTCGGCGATGCCGGCGCGCTCGAGGCCCTTGTTGAGGTAGTTACGAATCTTGATGTCTTCGGCTACGTAGTTCGCGTAGTCCTTATCCGCGAACCAGTGGGTCTTCCAGTCGGAAGTGATGCCCAAACGTAGGCCGTGAGGATGGATCTTCTGGCCCATTACTTGGCCCCTTCCTGCTGGCTTTCGACAACCACGGTGATGTGGCTGGTGCGCTTACGAATCATGAATGCACGACCCTGTGCACGCGGCTGGAAACGACGCATGGTCGGCCCCTCGTTGGCGTATGCCTCGGAGATGACCAGGGTGCGTGGGTCGAGGCCGAAGTTGTTCTCAGCGTTAGCGGCTGCGGAAGCAACGACCTTTGCAACTGGCTTGGAAGCACCCTGCGGTGCGTACTTCAGGATTGCCAAAGCTTCGCTTACGGACTTGCCGCGGACCAGATCGAGCACACGACGTGCCTTCATCGGGGTAACGCGGACGTAGCGGGCCGTGGCGGATGCGGAGGTGATGGTCTCACTCATCGCTTATCGACGTCCCTTCTTGTCATCCTTGACGTGACCCTTAAAGGTCTTGGTTGGTGCAAACTCGCCCAACTTGTGGCCGACCATGGAGTCCTCGATGAAGACCGGCACATGCTTGCGGCCGTCGTGGACGGCGAAGGTGTGTCCGATGAAATCGGGGAGAATGGTCGAGCGGCGAGACCAGGTCTTGATGACCTGCTTGGTGCCTGCATCGTTTTGAGCATCCACCTTGTTGAGGAGGTGCTCATCGACGAACGGGCCTTTCTTAAGGCTGCGTGGCATTGTTTACCTCCTCTTAGCGTTTCTTGTTCGGGCGACGACGGCGCACGATCATGTTGTTGGAGTAACGGTTCGGGTTGCGGGTGCGACCCTCCTTGTGACCCCATGGGGACACTGGGTGGCGACCACCGGAGGTCTTACCCTCACCACCACCGTGTGGGTGGTCAACCGGGTTCATAACGACACCACGGACGGTCGGGCGAACGCCCTTCCAACGCATGCGACCGGCCTTGCCCCAGCGGATGTTCATCTGCTCGGCGTTGCCAACTTCACCAACCGTTGCGCGGCAACGGATGTCCACGCGGCGGATTTCAGAAGACGGCATACGCAGAACGGCGTACTTGCCTTCCTTACCCAGCAGCTGGATGGAAGCACCAGCAGAGCGAGCCAGCTTAGCGCCAGCGCCCGGCTTGAGCTCAACAGCGTGGATGGTCGAACCGGTCGGGATGTTGCGCAGCGGCAGGTTGTTGCCCACCTTGATATCTGCGTTCGGGCCGGACTCGACAACAGCACCCTGCTTCAGGCCCTTCGGCGCGATGATGTAGCGCTTCTCGCCATCTACGTAGTGCAGCAATGCAATGTTTGCGGTGCGGTTCGGGTCGTACTCGATGTGAGCGACCTTTGCCGGAATGCCGTCCTTGTCGTTACGACGGAAGTCGATCAGACGGTAACGGCGCTTGTGGCCACCGCCAATGTGGCGGGTGGTGATGCGGCCGTAGTTATTACGACCACCGGTTTTGCTCAGCGGGCGCAGCAGGGACTTCTCCGGAGTCGAGCGAGTGATCTCGTCGAACTCAGATACGGAGGATGCGCGGCGACCCGGAGTTGTCGGCTTGTACTTACGAATAGCCATAATTCTTCCTTTTCCTTTCGGCTCTCCGGTGGCGCTTAAGCGCCTGCGCCGAAGACGTCGATGGAGTCGCTGCCTTCACGGAGCGTCACGTATGCGCGCTTGGTGGACTTACGCTGACCGAAACCGGTGCGGGTGCGCTTACGCTTACCTGCACGGTTTACGGTATTCACGGAGTCGACCTTCACGTCAAAGATCTGCTCGACGGCATCTTTAATCTGGGACTTGTTGGAGTCTGGGGAGACGAAGAACGTGTAGACGTTCTGCTCCATCAGACCATAGGACTTCTCAGATACAACCGGGGCGATGATGACATCGCGCGGGTTAGAAATCTTAGCCATTAGTTCTCCTCCTTATCCGCGCCGGTAGCGCGAGTGATGAAGGTGTGTAGCGCCTCAACGGAGAACACAACGTCATCGGAGTAGAGAACGTCGTAGGTGTTGAGCTGACCGGCGTCCAAGATCTGAACGTTCGGCAGGTTATTAGCGCTACGACGGGCGTTGATGTCCTCGCGGCCGATAACCAGCAGCACGTTGTCGCGCTCGGTCAGGGACTCGAGGAAAGCCTTGGCCGCCTTGGTGGACGGCTTCTGGCCTGGAACCAACTCTTCGATGACATGGATGCGCTCGTTGCGAGCACGGTCAGACAACGCACCGAAGAGAGCAGCCTTGATCATCTTCTTAGGGGTGCGCTGTGCGTAGCTACGTGGCTGCGGGCCGTGGACGGTGCCACCGCCGGTGTAGTGCGGCGCACGGATGGAACCCTGGCGCGCACGACCGGTGCCCTTCTGGCGGAAAGGCTTGCGACCACCACCGCGGACAGCGCCGCGGGTCTTGGTGGCGTGGGTGCCCTGACGAGCAGCAGCAAGCTGTGCGTTGACAACCTGGTGCATCAAAGCAACGGATGCCTCGGTGTCAAAGATTTCAGCCGGCAGGTCCACGGAGCCATTGGTCTTACCTTCGGAGGTGTGGACGTCTAGCTTGAGGTTGCTCATGCGTGTGCACCGCCCTTCACTGCGGTCTTAACGGTGACGAGGCCACCGCGCGCACCAGGGATAGCACCCTTGATGAGCAGCAGGTTGGACTCGACATCGACTTTCTGAATCTTCAGGTTTTGGGTCGTCACGCGGTCGTGGCCCATGCGGCCAGCCATGCGCTTGCCCTTGAAGACGCGGCCCGGGGTAGCAGCGCCACCGATACCACCAACGCGGCGGTGAGCGGCCTGGTTACCGTGAGCTGCGCCCTGACCCTGGAAGCCGTGGCGCTTCATAGCACCAGCGTAGCCGTGGCCCTTGGTCTGGCCGGTGACGTCAACGAAGGTGATGTCTTCGAAGATGTCTACCTTGACCTCTTGGCCAACCTCGTATGCGGAGGTGTCATCCATGCGGATTTCCGCAACGTGACGACGTGGGGTTACGCCAGCCTTCTTGAAGTGACCACCCTCAGGCTTGTTTGCCTTGCGTGGGTCAATCTCGCCAAAGGCGATTTGGATGGCACTGTAGCCATCGGTTTCGGGGATGCGAATCTGGGTGACAACGCATGGCCCTGCTTCAACGACGGTAACCGGAACAACGCGGTTGTCATCGTCGAAGACCTGGGTCATGCCGAGCTTCTTGCCCAGAATGCCCTTGATCTCGTTTTCACTCATTATTAGTTCTCCACCAAAGTCGCTTACTGGATGTTCACGTCGACGCTTGCCGGAAGATCGATGCGCATCAAAGCATCAACGGTCTTCGGGGTCGGGTCGAGAATATCGATCAGGCGCTTGTGCGTGCGCATTTCGAAGTGCTCGCGAGAGTCCTTGTACTTGTGCGGAGAACGAATAACTGCGTACACGTTCTTCTCGGTTGGGAGCGGCACTGGGCCAACTACACGAGCACCCGTACGGGTAACGGTCTCGACGATCTTCTTTGCAGAAGCGTCGATTGCCTCGTGGTCATAGGCCTTCAGCCGAATGCGGATCTTTTGTCCCGCCACGCTTATCCTCTTCCTCGCTTCCCCACTTTCACATTCCCGGCGTTTCCGGGGCGTGAAGCGGTGGGAAATTGCTTCTCGATTTCTCTATAACGTTGTCCGGGCCTGGGGCCTGACACAACGCCAGTGGTCTGACTGTCATGACAACCAAGAGATACAGCACATGGCAAATGCCAGTCTGCAGTGCTCCTGACGGGGTACAAGACCCGTAGTCAAAGTATTGTGAAGAGGACGGTTTTCACGCATTACACGTGGAGAGTGTCCTATTCGCTAACTGCCGCTGTTTATTTGCCATGCCCCTTCTCCGGTCCATCGTCTCGGGGTGCCTCTGCTCTAGCGCGGACCTAGCCCGATCGGATGACCTTCCAGTCTGTGTTTCAGGAAAGCCCTGAGTCACGGTGACAACGAAGGTGTCATGTTCGCTTTACCAGCTCAGCGTCTCCCCGATGCGCACCGTATTTAAGACGGTCCGTTATCGGTTCGCGCTGCCCTGTTAAAGCAACCTAAGTATTTAAGCACGATGGGCTGGTGTTTTTCAAACCAACCTGGCAATAGTGCCAATAATCACGTTTTGGTAAATATTGTTGTCACAGACCCCACTTCAGCTTGGGCGGTAGGTATGCTCAAGGAAGGATTTTGAACCGTTGGTTCTTGGTCCTTCAATTTCGTATTGCGACCATGCAAGTCAATATTTAGGGAAAGGCCTTAAAGACCATGTCTGAGAACAACACTCCTGCAAAGCGCTCTGAGAACAACGTTGCCGCTTCTGAAGAGCGCGAGGTAAACAACAACCTGGAGACTCAGTACGGCACCACCACCATTGATGACGTCGTTGTTTCCAAGATCGCCGGCATTGCAGCCCGCGAGGTTTCCGGCGTTGACTCCCTCGGTGGCGGCGGCGCTCGCATGATGGGCACCATCCGCGAGTCCTTCGGTGCATCCGAGGACGTACGCCAGGGTGTTGACGTAGAGGTAGAAAACGGCTCCGCAAAGATCGAGATTGCCATCACCGCTGAGTACGGTGTTGCTATCCACGAGCTGGCTGAGGCAATCCGCCGCAACATCATGAACGCTGTCGAGCGCATGACCGGCCTGACCGTAGAGCGCGTTGACGTTGTTGTTCACAACGTCAAGCTGCCGAAGGAAGACTCCGAGTCTGAGGAGCAGGCTGCACTGAACCAGGGCCAGGCATAAGAACAATGCCTGAACCCCGAGCACAATTTGAGCTCGAGGTAAGCCACGCTCACGCAATTGCGGAAGCGGTGCAAAAGCTCAACGGTGTCGCGGGCCTTGACGGCGGATCCTACGGCTCGGTGAGCCTACTCTTCCCGGGCGAAAGGGTTACCGGCATGCGCCGGCCCGATCCCCGCGACGATCGCCACCTGCAAATCAACGTCCGTGTTGATATCAGTGCGCAGCCTGATCTGTACCGCCTAGCGGAAGAAATCCGCTCGGCAGCCCGCAAGGCATGTACGGAGCTAGAACGCGTCGACGTTGAGTTTTCTGACGCCGTAGATGGCTTATCCGCTGCTCCCTCGAAGGATTAGATATGAAAAATTACACCACATTGGGCATTGTTATCGGCCTGCTACTTGCCTTCTTTTTGTACTTAGGTTGGGGTTGGACGCTGCTCGCCGTGCTGCTTGCTGCCGTCGGTGGCCTCTTGGGTTCCCACTTTGATGGCCGGATCGACCTCAGCGCCGTGTGGAATGGCCTCATTGGCAAGGAGAAAGGCCAAGGCTAATGTCAGAAGGTTCCACTCAGGGCCACACGCGTTTCTCGCTGCGGACCATGGAACGAATCGTGACCGCCGCAATTGCTAGCGTGCCTGGCACAAAAGATTTAGATGCCAAGCTTGCTGGCATTGGCGGACGCGGTTATCCACGGGTTTCGGTACAGATGGATCCAGAGCGTGAGGTCGCCGCCGTGAGCGCGACCATCGCTGTGGTGTGGCCATCTCCGGTTACCGCAGTCGCGGAAAGTACGCGTGCCGCCATTTCAGAGGCTATTGCTGCCCATACCGGCTATTCCACCACCCGCGTTAATGTCACCGTCGGTGAATCGATTCCGGGTACTCGCGTTACCGCAGAACAGCTTGCGCAGCGTCCTGCCGCTTCAGCTTTTACCCCTGAGGTCACACCTTCTACCGTGACCCAGCCTGTTACTCAGGACTCGGTCGAAGTGCGAAGCATCGAGACTCCGGAAGAAGCCGCAGTCCGCAATGTCGACACCCCGCAAGAGGCGGAAATCCGCGAAATTTCTTCTGGAAAGGAAGTTGCGGTTCGCGGAGTATCGGTGCCCTCTGGTGACACGCCAGTGCGCTCCGTCGATACGCCGCGGGAGGCACCGGTGCGCAGTATTTCCGCTGATCTTCCGGACCATCAGCTGCTAGAAATTAGCGCTCCAGAAGATCACGAACTACGCCGTATCGTCGAACCGCGCCCAGAGCACGTACGAAGCGTTCGCGCTCCGCGCCCTGGCAGGTTGCTTCCGAGCGGACAGGTACGCCCCTTTGTCAAAAAGGCAAAGGTCTCTGTCCCCCGTCCGCAGCCTTTGCGCAAAATCGAGATCGACAATACTGAACAGAAAAAGCGCGTTCGCGTTGCCCGCCCGGCTCCCCTTCGTAAAGTGCAGCCGCCGCGCCCGCAGCCACTGCGCAAGATCGAGATCGATAATTCCCGTAGCGAGCAGCGCGTGCGAACCGCTAGACCCGCGTCACTGCGCAAGGTTCAGGCCCCGCGCCAGGAATCGCTAAAGCGCATCGAGGTATCGCCAGCTAGCCAGCGCCCGTTGCACGTCTATGCGCCACGGCCCGAGCCGCTGCGTGCTATTTCCATTACCCCGTACCACGAGCAAGGAGGCAATAATGGCTGAAATGAATTTGCCTGAGCATTTCGGGCAGCAGCCCAAGGCGTCTCCTGCAGTTCGCACGTGGACCGTAATCCTGGGTTTTGTGCTGCTTGTCATTGGCGTTGTGGGGGTACGCGAAACCTGGCTTGTCGGCGCGGACGCTAATGCCCAATCGTGGGTCCAGCCGGTCCTCGATCTTATTGCCACCGAGCAATTAGAGACGTGGATGATCTGGGCGGGCGTGGGTTCCATCGTGGTTGGTCTCATCTTTGTATTCGCTGCGGTAAAGACCCGTCGCAATACCCACACTCAGATCACTTCTGAGTCCGCTTCCATGTGGATGCGGCCAGTTGATGTCGCACGATTGAGCTCTGCTGCAGCACGCCGTGTTCCGGGAGTCGCTTCCGCGCAGACTTCGGCTGATACCAAGAGCGCGAAGGTCACCGTCAATGGCGATGAGCAAGACTCCGATTTGCCTGGGCGCGTGGAAAAGGCTGTCAACAGCGCTTTAGAGGTCCTTGCAGACCCACCAAAGGTCACCGTAGCCGTAGAGAAGATTCCGGAGATGGATAATCATGTCTAAAAAGCTTGCTACCTTTGACCGAATCCTCCTCGGCCTGCTCGGAATTATCCTCATCGCGCTAGGCGTATGGCCAATCCTCATTAACTTCAATGTGGAATTTGCTGAGTACTTGGCCGAGTGGGTAGACCACGATACGTGGCGCACTTTAAGCGAAAATAGTTGGTGGGTCTGGGTCTTGGCTGGTGCCTCTGCCCTGCTGCTCATCATTGGCTTGTGGCTCATCGTCGTGAACCTGCGTCACCGCCGGTTTAATAATGTGGACTCCGCAGCCTCCAATGAACAAGGCGCAATCTCTGCATCCATGAACGCCATCGCCACCGCGGTGGCCAAGGATCTGGACTCGCGAGATGGTGTGGAACGCGTGGACCGCTTGGTTGCGTACGACCGCGCCCGCCCAACGCTGCAGTACACGGTGGTTGCTAACCCAGATACGCCGCTGGAGCGCTTGACCAACGCTGTGGAAACTAATGAACGCGACTTCCGTGAGGCATTCCCGAATGCTGACCTGGATACCAGCTATAAGCTGCACTTCACCAAGGTTAAGCCGATGAAGGATTTAGCTGAATAAGGGGTTTGGGGTCTCTGCAGCAAGGACCTCAACCACCTTACCGAGCCACGCATAATCGCCGCCCTCGAGGAGTACTTTCAGCTCCTCGCCAGGGCGGCATTTTTCTATCCTTTTCCACGCATAATCGTGGGCCACCACCCGCCGATTTCCCTTATGAAAGAGATGCAATCCGTGGTCTAGAACTGCAATCTCGTCCTCGAATCGAAGAACATAGACAAAGTCTCCCAACTCGTAGCGTTTAAGACCGCTGAGTTCTGGTAGCTGTTCAGACAGACGCATGATACTGGAGACGATTCCAAGGCGGTGTTCAAAGCCCTCAGTATCCGTAACCACGAAGGGCCGGCCAGGCCCTGTTGGCCTAATCGCACTATATGCCCACACAACCGGCTGTGTATTCGCGCGGCGAACAATGATGCGGGAGGCATCGGCGGTGATGCGGCAGGTGGGGGCATCGCTAAGCACGAGCCACTCACCTGTGCCCACGCGACCATCCTCAAGGGGCAATAACGGCGGATGAACTTCGGCCTGTCGCTCCAACTCAGCGACCAACTCCGCGTCGCTCACGCCCCAGCCGATGCCCCGGTTGGCCAATAAGGCAAAAAGCGTAGGCAGGCTCAAATCGGGTTGCCCCTCCCACGCCTTGCGCAGCGCTGCCAAGGTCGGGTCAATGCGAGTG
This sequence comes from Corynebacterium sp. MSK310, assembly GCF_030227355.1. NCBI lineage: Bacteria > Bacillati > Actinomycetota > Actinomycetes > Mycobacteriales > Corynebacteriaceae > Corynebacterium > Corynebacterium sp. MSK310. The sequence continues at coordinate 52,950 of NZ_JASPFZ010000003.1, read as the reverse complement.
GGATCTTCCATAAGCAACTAGCCTACCGAGCCCTTCCGCCCTAATACAGCCGCGGAGGATCACCCCACTCGGGCTGATTGGTTACCCCCGTTGTCACTTATTTTCAGTTAATCGTTTCTTATAACTGTTGAACAATTTAGGTTTTTAAATCTGCAGCTGAATCCCATTTTTCTTTTTAGCGCCTTAAGTGTCTACACTGAAAAAATACCTATTGGTTGATTGGCGATGTACATCACGGGGCTATGTGAATTGTGCCCTTGCTTATATCTTATTAGATTGGTCACATACAACGACTCCATCGTTGGCTTCATATTTATTCGCACTGTTTCCTGCTTAACCGCGCACGGAGAATTTCCCCATGACAAAGTATTTGATCAAAAAGATCTTGGGCTGGTTACTCATGATCTTTTTAGCCACTAACTTGGCTTATTTCTTGGCAGCCTCGTTTTTGGACCCGCGTTCGAACTACACCGAGCGCCGTCCACCACTTTCAGATGAGGAAATCAATAACCTCCTCGAGCCCTATAACCTCAGCCCAGAAACCCCACTTTTGGAGCGCTGGTGGACCTGGCTGACCAACATCATCACGAAGTGGGATTGGGGTCAGTCTCCGGTAGGTGAGATGGTGAACGAGGAGATCAGCTACCGCATTTGGGTGTCCGCGCAGCTACTCTTGCTTGCGACCATCCTGTCCATCGTTATTGGTGTAGCGGTTGGTGTATACACCGCCTCCCGCCAGTACAAGACCGGTGACCGCGTGTGGCAGGGAATTTCCATCATTGCGATGAATACCCACGTGGTTGTTGCTTCCATCGCCGTCGTGTGGGCCGCGCTGGAAATCAACGATCTGACCGGCAAAAAGATCTTCTACGTCGTCGGTTCCAAGTCCCTAGGGGTCGAGGGATTCTTCCCCAAGCTCCTAGATTCCGCACAGCACCTCGTCCTGCCCACGATTTCCCTGGTGATCATCAGCTACGCCAGCTACCACATGACCCAGCGCACGCTATTGCTCGATAACCTCGATGCGGATTATGTCCGCACCGCACGCGCAAAGGGACTTACCCGCCAGCAGGCCATCCGCAAGCACGCACTGCGCACCTCCATCATCCCGGTGGCCACCTCCGTCGCATTCTCCGTACCCGGCATTTTCACCGGTGCCGTGATGACGGAGCGCATCTTCGGCTGGAACGGTATGGGCCAGTACTTCATCCAGACCATTAGTAAGAACGACATCAATGGCGCGGTAGCCGTAGCGGCATTCGGCGCCGCGATGACGGCCGTGTCTGCCGTTCTGGCAGACCTCGTTGTTGTCGCCTTGGATCCACGAGTAAGGGTGAGCTAAATGACAAATCCCAAAGAACCAAAGATGTCCAAGAAACAGCCCCGCGGCGAGGTTTCTACGCGCACCGAGGTCGTCTCTGAGGATCCGTTAAGCAATGAGGAAGCCGAGCGCATGGCCACGTTGCCGGAGGTCCCCCGCGGTACTTCCCGGTACAAGCTGTATATTCGCCGCTTCTTCCGCAACAAGCTAGCCACCGTTGGCGTCATCATCCTGGGCTTTCTCATCTTTGCCGCCCTTTTTGGCAATTTCTTTGCCCAGTGGGACTACACGGAACCGGACTTCCTCGCCCTATCTGAGCCACCGAGCCCCGAGCACTGGTTTGGTACCAACGATTCCGGCAATGACCTCTATGCCCAAACCATCCACGGCCTGGGCAGGTCCCTGACCATTGCAATCGTGGTGTCCTTCGCCACGCTGGTCATTTCGGCCTTCGTCGGCTGCGCCGCAGCCCTGTGGGGCGGACTTGCAGAAAAGGCCGTCCTCGCGGTTATCCACTTCCTGCTTTCCATCCCAACCTTCCTGCTCATCGCCCTTGTGGTGGCAGACTCCGGCGGTGACTGGAAGCTTCTGATGGTCGTCCTTATCGCCTTCGGCTGGATGTACCAGGCCCGCGTGATTTGGTCCCTAGCACTTACCGTCCGCGAGCAGGACTATGTCCGCGCTGCAAGCTACATGGGCGTATCCAAGATGCGCACCATCGTCCGCCACGTCATTCCAAATATTGGTTCGCTGCTTATCATCCAGTTCGTCTTCGGCGTTGTGGGCACCGTGGGCTCTGAGACCGCACTGTCCTTCCTGGGCTTGGGCGTGAAGCTTCCCGATGTCTCCCTCGGTACCTTGCTGCAGGGCGGTACTGCCTCCCTGCAATCCGCCCCATGGCAGTTCTACTTCCCCGCCGCTACCTTGACGCTGCTGACCGTCTCCATGGCATTTATTGGCGATGGTCTGCGCGACGCACTCGATCCCAACTCCAATTCCGGAGGTAAACTATGACTTCGCCTATCTTGTCCGTCAATGACTTACGCGTCAGCTTTCCTTCTGAAGCAGGTACCGTCTCTGCGGTGCGCGGTGTGAGCTTTGATTTGCACCCCGGCCGCACCCTGGGCATCGTCGGCGAATCCGGTTCCGGTAAGTCCGTGACTTCCATGTCCATCATGGGTCTGCTGCCGGAATACGCCAAGGTTGAAGGCTCCGTGAAATTCGATGGCCGCGAGCTCCTCGGGCTTTCTGATAAGGAAATGTCGAGCATCCGCGGCAATGGCATCGGCATGATCTTCCAGGATCCGCTCTCCGCGCTGACCCCAGTCTTCGATATTGGATCGCAGCTGGTAGAGGCCATTCAGGCCCACCAGGACATCGGCAAGAAAGAAGCCCTGAAGCAAGCCACCGAGCTGCTGGATCTGGTGGGCATCCCCGAGCCCCACCTGCGCCTGAAGTCCTTCCCGCACGAGTTTTCCGGCGGTATGCGCCAGCGCGTGGTCATCGCCATTGCGATTGCGAATAACCCGCGCGTGCTCATCGCGGATGAGCCGACGACGGCCCTCGACGTCACCATCCAGGCGCAAATCCTGGACGTCATCCGTCTGGCGCAGCGCGAAACCGGCGCCGCCACCATCATGATTACCCACGATATGGGCGTGGTGGCAGAAACCGCTGACGATGTCATGGTCATGTACGCCGGCCAACCGGTAGAACACGGCGATGTCGATACCATCTTCTCCAACCCCCGCATGCCCTACACTGTAGGACTACTTGGTTCTACGCCGCGCCCTGATTCCTCGGCCTCGGAGCCCCTGACCCCCATTGAGGGCAACCCACCGGTCTTGGTGAACCTAAAGGATCGCTGCCAATTCGCCCCGCGCTGCCCCGTAGCGCAGGAGGCTTGCCTGTCCGGCGAGCCGAAGCTGCTTCCGCTCAAGGATGAATCCGTATCCCACCGCAGCGCTTGCCTCCGCGCGCCGGAGATCCACGACCGCAAGATCGACGGCGAGCTGATGTTCAAGCCGCCGCAGCTTGCCGATGACATCTTGGCCGACGTTCCCCGCGGGGATCGCAAGACCACCCTCGCCGTGAACGACTTGCGTAAGCAGTTCCCGCTAACCAAGGGCGCGTTGATTAAGCGCAAGGTAGGCACCGTCAAGGCCGTTGACGGCCTCACCTTCGATATCCGCGAAGGCGAGTGCATGGCCATCGTCGGCGAATCTGGCTGCGGTAAGACCACCACGTTGCTGGAGATCATGGATCTGGACCCTGAAAACGGTGCCGTTGTCCTCAATGGCAAGGATGCCAATGGCATGAGTGGGTCCGAGCGCCGCGAGGCCCGCAAAGACATCCAGATCGTCTTCCAGGACCCAATGAGCTCGCTGAACCCCCGCCTGACCGTACGCGAAGTCATTGCGGAGCCGCTCAACTCGCTGGGCTTTGATGGCGATGTCGATGCCCGCGTGAACGAGCTCATGAACCTGGTCGGCCTCGACTCCTCGCAGCTGGACCGCTTCCCTAGCCACTTCTCCGGCGGCCAGCGCCAGCGCATCGGCTTGGCACGCGCCCTGGCCACGCGCCCTTCGGTCCTTGTGCTGGATGAGCCAGTCTCCGCCTTGGACGTGTCCATCCAAGCGGGTGTCATTAACCTCCTCGAGGACCTCAAGCGAAAGCTGGGCCTGTCCTATCTCTTCGTCGCCCACGATCTTTCCGTCGTGCGCCACCTTTCGGACCGCGTTGCGGTGATGTACAAGGGCAAGTTCGTCGAGTCCGGCTCGACGGATGAGATTTTCGATAACCCGCAGGATGACTACACCAAGAAGCTTCTGGATGCCATCCCGAATCCGGATCCCAAGGTTGCCCGCGCACGCAGGGAAAAGTCCCGGGCCTAGCTCCCTCGAGCCCCGCACTCTTTCCATAAAGTGATTGCGGACACAAATATAAATATTGTAAAGTAATTCACATGGTTGCAGTAGACGGTTACCTATTCGACCGTCTATGCCAACTTCGTCTTCATCTCACGCAAGGAGTAATCCCCATGAAAAAGTTCGGTCGCTTCCGTATAGCAACGGTTGCCACTCTCTCCGCCACCGCGCTCGCACTCACCGCCTGCTCGGGTTCTGGTGACGGTGGCGACTCCTCCAACAAGGCTGTCGGCGGTCTCGAAATCGACGTCAAACCGTCCGGTGACTACAACGAAAAAGAACGCGATGAGATTAAGGACGGCGGTGAGCTCACCCTCTCCCTTGGGGAGCTGACCGAGCAGCAGAACCGTTTACACGCCAACATGACCACCGATACCAGCACCGTATGGGGCTGGTACAACCCGCAAATGGCGCTTTATGACGGCGAGGGTAACTACACCCCAAACCCCGCGTACCTGGATTCGGTAGACGAGTCCACCGAGGGCGATAAGACCGTCGTGACCTACGACATCAACGATGACGCCACCTTCAACGATGGCACCCCCATTGACTGGACCGCTTTCGAGAACACCTGGCGCTTCAACAACGGCAAGGACATGGACGTCCAGGTCAATTCCACCGACGGTTACGAGCTAATCGAATCCGTGGAGAAGGGTGAGAACGACAAGGAAGCCGTGGTCACCTTCGAGAGCCCATACCCATGGTGGCAGGGACTTTTCAACGACATCCTGCACCCAGCGATCGATACCGCCGAGAAATTTGACCAGGAATACTTGGGCAAGCTCAACCCACAGTACGGCGCGGGCCCATTCAAGGTGGAAAACTCCGACTTCCGCGGCGGCACCGTGTCCTTCGTGCCTAACGAAAAGTGGTGGGGTGATGAGCCGAAGCTGGACAAGGTCAGCTACCGCGCGATGGAGTCCCAGGCAACCATCAACGCTTTCCAGGCTGGCGAAATCGACGCCGCCGGCGTGGGCAGCAAGAACAACCTCACCATCGCCGCCGACATGGGCGATTCCATCGACGTCCGCGCAGCCACCCGCCCGGCCAACGTCCTATTCACCTTGAATTCCAAGGCCCCACAGCTGGCTGATAAAGATGTTCGCCACGCAGTATTTGCAGCCATCGACCGCGACCAGCTCGCAGAGATCCGCTACAACGGCCTGGGCTATGAAGAGGAAATGCCTGGCTCCCTGACCCTGTACCCAACCCAGGAAGACTACAAGGACAACCTTTCTGAGGTTCTCGAGTACGACGTTGAAGAGGCCAAGAGCCTGCTGGAGGACGCCGGCTACTCTGAGGGCGATGATGGCTACTACGCCAAGGACGGCGACAAGCTGTCTCTGCGCTACGTTCTTATCGGCGATGACGAGGTCTCCAAGTCCACCGCTACCGCCGTCCAGAAGATGCTGAAGGACGCTGGCATTGAGCTGAAGATTGAGGAGCACCCAAGCTCTGACTTCTCCAAGATCAGCAACGAGCGCGACTTTGACCTCTTCCTCTCCGGTATCGCCGCAAGTGACCCATTCGGCCCGGCATTCTTCGGTCAGACCTACGCCAGCGACTCCACCCTCAACAAGTCCGGCACTGGTACCGAGGAATTCGATAAGAAGATTGAAGAGATGCAGAAGCTGCCGACCCGCGATGAGCAGATCGAGCGCATCAACGAGCTCGAGTCCGAAGCCTTCGCGGAATACGGACTGCTTCCGTTCGCCAACGGCCCCCAGATGGTCGGTCTGAAGAAGGGCATCGCCAACATGGGCGCCCCTGGATTCGCCGTCATCCCTAAGGAAAACATCGGCTGGGAGAAGTAATAACTACTTCTCTCACCAGGTAAAGGCCTTCCACTACCTGCCTGCAGGTAGTGGAAGGCCTTCCTTTGTGTTTGGGTGTGTTTGGACCCTGCAAACCCCCAACAGAACCCAACTTAAGGGGGCAAACTCGCTGCCCAGGCGAGGGCAGCGAGACAGGCTCGCGATGGCGGCCCATTAGCCGTTTGCGCAGACCGTCCGGCAGCTTATCGGACTCGCCACTACACGGATGCCCTAGAGCCAACACATTGCGACTCCTACCTAGGAGCGGCCCGCGCCAATGGCGGCTCCAGCTAAAAGCCTCCGAGATGGCCTCTACCCTGGCACAGCCATATCGCTGCATTCAGGCCTCTAACTGCGTGAACAGGTCTTAAGCTGGGCCTACAGTTCCCTCGGAGAGCAGAAAAAGCCACTAACGTACAGCACTGCCTGTAGCCAACGACCTCTCCAACTCAAGGCGCGCGTAGAAATCAAAAAAGTCCGCCACACCGGCATGCGGTGCAGCGGACTCTTAATGCTCTACTGAGCGGTTACGAAGCCTCGATTAGTCGAGAACCTTGGTAACGCGGCCAGCGCCGACGGTGCGGGAGCCCTCGCGGATAGCGAAGCGCAGGCCCTCGTCCATAGCAACAGGCTGGATGAGCTCAACGGACATCTCAACGTTGTCGCCAGGCATAACCATCTCGGTGCCCTCAGGCAGGTTCACAACACCGGTAACGTCGGTGGTGCGGAAGTAGAACTGAGGACGGTAGTTGTTCATGAACGGGGTGTGGCGGCCGCCCTCTTCCTTCTTCAGGACGTAGACGGAACCCTCGAACTTGGTGTGAGGGGTGTAAGCGCCCGGCTTGATAACAACCTGGCCACGCTCAACGTCCTCACGCTTGGTACCACGCAGAAGCAGACCACAGTTGTCGCCAGCCTCGGTGTAGTCCATCATCTTGCGGAACATCTCGATACCGGTAACGGTGGTGTTCTGGGACTTCTCCTGGATACCGATGATCTCAACGTCCTCGTTGACGTTCAGACGACCGCGCTCAACACGGCCGGTAACAACGGTACCGCGGCCGGTAATGGTGAAGATGTCCTCGATAGGCATCAGGAACGGCTGGTCGGTAGCGCGCTCCGGGTCAGGGATGGAGTTGTCGCAGGCATCCATCAGGTCAACGATGGACTGTACCCACTTCTCGTCACCCTCGAGTGCCTTCAGAGCGGAGATGTGAACGATAGGAGCTTCCTCATCGTAGTCCTGCTCTGCGAGCAGCTCGGAGATTTCCATCTCCACGAGCTCGATGATTTCCTCATCGTCAACCATGTCGCACTTGTTCAGTGCAACGAGGATGTAAGGAACGCCAACCTGGCGAGCAAGCAGAACGTGCTCACGGGTCTGCGGCATCGGGCCATCTGTTGCAGCAACAACCAGGATAGCGCCGTCCATCTGAGCTGCGCCGGTAATCATGTTCTTGATGTAGTCGGCGTGGCCCGGGGCGTCAACGTGTGCGTAGTGACGCTTCGGGGTGGAGTACTCCACGTGGGAGATGTTAATGGTAATACCGCGCTCCTTCTCCTCAGGAGCCTTGTCGATCATGTCGAACGCGAATGCCTGGTTCTCCTCAGGGTACTGGTCAGCCAGAACCTTGGTGATCGCTGCGGTGGTGGTGGTCTTGCCGTGGTCGACGTGTCCGATGGTGCCGATGTTCACATGCGGCTTCGTACGCTCGAACTTCTCCTTTGCCACTGTATGTCCTCCTGGACTATATGGTGGCTACGACCTTCGCAGCCACGTGGTTGACAGTTGTCATTGGCACCTGACCCATTGTCTGGGACAAAGCGCTAATGACGCTTTCTTTACGTGCCAGTTACACGATCCTAGATTTATCCCGCGGTTTTTTCAAACCGCCATTATAGGAGGTAACCCCGCGTATCTTCGCGGCCATTTCCCTCAACAAGAGTCTCAAATAAAGGATCCTGGGAGGGTAACGGCCGGCTCAATTCACAACCAATGGTGTTAGCTGCAAACTCAGCCCGCCGCTACCCAGCCCAGTTGCCACATTCAGCGGTGAGGCTGGCATCTACTGGCAGAGACTACCAGCCCTTAACCACCGCTGAACGGGCGGGGCGTCGCTATTAGTTCGCGCCGCCGGTGCGCTCTTCGATGATCTCCTGAGCCACGGAGGAAGGAACCTCAGCGTAGGAGTCGAAGACCATGGTGAAGTTAGCGCGGCCTGCGGTGGAAGAACGCAGGTCCCCGATGTAGCCGAACATCTCAGACAGCGGAACCTTGGCCTTGACGACCTTGGCGCCGGAGCGGTCTTCCATGGCGAAGACCTGGCCACGCCGGGAGGAGATGTCACCGTTAACGGTACCCATGTACTCCTCAGGGGTAACAACCTCAACGGCCATCATTGGCTCCAGCAGAACCGGCTTTGCCTTGGCCATAGCTTCCTTGAATACCTGGGAGCCGGCCAGCTTGAAGGCCATCTCCGAGGAGTCAACGTCGTGGTAAGCGCCGTCTTCGAGCGTTGCCTTGATGTTGACCATCGGGAAGCCAGCCAGGTAGCCGTATTGCATAGCGTCCTGGATACCAGCATCGACGGAAGGAATGTATTCCTTCGGCACGCGGCCACCGGTAACGGCGTTCTCGAACGCGTAGGTTGCAGACTCGCCCTCTTCCAAGGTCTCTGGGTCCGGGTTGTACGGCTCGATGGTGCAGATAACCTTTGCGAACTGGCCGGAACCACCGGTCTGCTTCTTGTGGGTGTAGTCGATGGACTCCACCTTGCGGCGGATGGTCTCGCGGTAAGCAACCTGTGGGTTACCGATGTTTGCCTCGACCTTGAACTCGCGCTTCATGCGGTCAACCAACACGTCGAGGTGGAGCTCGCCCATACCACCGATGACGGTCTGGCCGGTCTCATCATCCAACTCAACAGTGAAGGTTGGGTCCTCGGCAGCGAGCTTCTGGATGGCGTTACCCAGCTTCTCCTGGTCGGCCTTGGTCTTCGGCTCGATGGAGACCTTGATAACCGGGTCCGGGAAGTCCATGGACTCAAGAATGATCTGGTCATTCTTGTCACACAGGGTGTCACCGGTGGTGGTTTCCTTCAGACCAACAACGGCGTAGATGTTGCCGGCGTCAGCCTGCTCCACCGGGTTCTCCTTGTTGGCGTGCATCTGGAAGAGCTTACCGATGCGCTCCTTCTTGCCCTTGGTGGAGTTCATGACCTCGGTACCAGGGGTGACCTGGCCGGAGTACACGCGCACGAAGTTGAGCTGACCGAAGAACGGGTGAGCTGCAATCTTGAAGGACAGTGCGGAGAAGGAAGACTCAACGGAAGGCTTACGGGTAAGCTGCTGGTCCTCATCGCCCACAGCGTGGCCGATAACCTCGCCCACGTCCAGCGGGTTAGGCAGGAAGTCCACAACAGCATCCAGCAGTGGCTGGACACCCTTGTTGCGGTAAGCGGTACCACAGTAGACCGGGTAAATCTCAGAGTTGATGGTCAGCTTGCGGATGCCGGCCTTCAGCTCGTCGATGGAAAGCTCTTCGCCGCCGAAGTACTTCTCCATGAGTTCTTCGTCAGACTCTGCAACGGCCTCAACCAGCTGCTCGCGGTACTGCTCAGCCTTTTCCTTGAGGTCCTCGGGGATCTCCTCGTAGGTTGGCTCTGCACCGGTCTCGACCTTGCCGCGCCAGGTGATGGCCTGCATGTTCAGCAGGTCAACAACGCCGTCGAAGTCATCCTCAGCGCCGATAGGCAGCTGCATAACGAGCGGCTTAGCGCCCAGGCGCTCAACGATGGTGTCAACGGTGTAGTAGAAGTCTGCGCCCAGCTTGTCCATCTTGTTGACGAAGCAGATACGCGGAACGTCGTACTTAGCAGCCTGGCGCCACACCTGCTCGGACTGTGGCTCCACGCCTTCCTTACCGTCGAAGACGGCGACGGCGCCATCGAGGACACGCAGGGAGCGCTCAACCTCAACGGTGAAGTCAACGTGACCCGGGGTGTCAATGATGTTGATCTGGTTGTTGTTCCAGAAACAGGTCACAGCAGCGGAGGTAATGGTGATGCCGCGTTCCTTCTCCTGTGCCATCCAGTCAGTGGTGGATGCACCGTCGTGGGTCTCGCCCACCTTACGGTTGATACCGGTGTAGAAGAGAATACGCTCGGTAGTGGTCGTCTTACCAGCATCGATGTGGGCCATGATGCCAATGTTGCGGACCTTGTTCAGATCCTTGAGCACTTCTTGTGCCACGTTTATACCCCAACTTAATAGTCGTCGACGCCGTGACCAGAAACCTGGCTAAGACGCCTGCATGGATAAGTTCTTGAAAAGTTTGCCATTGAGTGGCCGTGCTAGGTGCCCAGTGGCTCCTAGACTTCCATCGCTTCAGTGTACTGGACATAAAGCGAATGCGCTGGACTAGGCCAGCTGCGCTGGTCTAAATCACACCCGGTGCCACCAAAATGGCCCAAGCAAGAGATATGAAGTTTTGTGTCGCCGCCGGGAAACCCGGAAATCAGCGCGAAACTCGTTTCTCGTTGCTTAGGCCAATGATGCAGGTGCTGAAAATTACCAGCGGTAGTGAGCGAAGGCGCGGTTAGCCTCAGCCATCTTGTGGGTATCCTCGCGGCGCTTCACGGAAGCGCCGAGGCCGTTGGAGGCATCCAGGATCTCGTTGGAGAGACGCTCGATCATGGAGTTCTCGCGACGCTGGCGGGTGAAAGTCACCATCCAACGCAGTGCCAGGGTGTTGGCACGGTCCGGGCGAACCTCGACCGGCACCTGGTAGGTAGCGCCACCCACGCGGCGGGAGCGAACCTCGAGGTCTGGGCGGATGTTGCCCAGGGCCTTTTCCAGGGTGCCAACCGGGTCGGTGCCGGTCTTCTCGCGGCAAGCCTCAAGCGCGCCGTAGACGATGCGCTCTGCGGTGGACTTCTTGCCGTCCTGGAGGATCTTGTTGACGAGCATGGTTACCTGCTCGGAGTTGTATACCGGGTCCTTTACTACAGGACGCTTCGGAGCAGCATTCTTACGCATTGTTTATTACTGTCCCTTCTTTGCGCCGTAACGGGAACGAGCCTGCTTACGGTCCTTGACGCCCTGGGCATCCAGGGAGCCGCGGATGATCTTGTAACGAACACCTGGAAGGTCCTTTACACGGCCGCCGCGAACGAGGACCATGGAGTGCTCCTGCAGATTGTGGCCCTCACCTGGGATGTAGGCCGAAACCTCGATACCGCTGGTAAGGCGCACACGAGCAACCTTACGAAGAGCGGAGTTCGGCTTCTTCGGGGTGGTGGTGTACACGCGGGTGCACACGCCACGACGCTGCGGGGAACCCTTCAGCGCAGCGGTAGAAACCTCTTTGCGCTTGGTCTGGCGGCCCTTGCGGACCAGCTGTTGAATAGTTGGCATTAAACAGTCTTTCTGTCGAATTGCACCACTTCTTAAGAAGGGAACCAAACATGCAAAAATAGGCGCTCTTTCCCGGGGCGCTTCCGCATGTCCAGAACTCTTCCCAAGGCGGGTGCCTTGTTAAGGATCAGACTTTTCACTATGTTCTTTGCGCGCCATATTCACACAGGGTGCACAATACATAGTGAACTAGAGATAAGACTAGCAAAGCCAGCGCTATGAATACAAAACAGGGAATGTATCCTGCCGGCGGCGCGGAGGAGCTACTCCCACTCCCACGTCAGGTCCGGCTCTGCGGCCTTATCATAAAAGTAGGATTTCTCCTGCTCTTCCCAAGTGCTAAACCACTTCTCGTAGGCCGGCTCCCGCGCAATCGCGCGCTCATAGCGCTGCTCGCGGGGGCCATCGATGCGCACGGTCACCACCGCGCCGCGCTTTTTCGCCGCCGCGATATTATCCGCGGTCACGGAGCCAACGCCTTCAACAATGAGGTCATCACGAACGTCGAGGCTTGCCCAGTCCCCGGGGCAATTGGCCTCCCAATCCCAGCGCCAATAGCCAGGGTTCATGGTGCGCAAGACCTGCTCGCCCACCATCTCGGAGCCCTTTTCCAGGCCATGCCAGCCGGGATAGAATTCATCGAGGTGAACCACCCGCCAATTGGTGCGATCCGCCAAGGCGGCGGAGGTCCAGGTTTTGCCGGAGCCCGAGGGGCCATCGATAAGCACCGTGATGGGTTTAAACGCACGCTTTCGCGAGGCTGCTAGCTTAACGATGTCCTCCAAGAGGCGCTCTTGTTCGGCATCAATGTCCATAGTGCTTGAATCACTGCTTTCGCGGATTAAAGGCCAAAGAATCTCCAGGCCCCAGTAAGTACCGAAGTTACCACCGGTACACAAGCAAGGGCGAGGCCGCAGGCCATCACCCACCCATCGCGGGCGTGCAACCTGGATTCTCGGGCCCAGGTCCGCTCCCCTCCTCCGGGTGGGGTGCGCCCGAAACCGCGCGCTTCCATCGCCGTCGCGAGCTTGCCGCCGCGGCGCAGGGCAATCACCAACAGGCCAAAGGACATCGTGAGCAAGTGCTTGAAGCGCCCTTCATCCGTGAGCCCACGGGCTCGGCGCGCCATGCTGAGCGATTGCCAATCCGATTTCAAGAGCGTCATCATGCGCACGCCGGCCACGGCGCCGATGACGAAGCGGGAGGGAAGGCGGAGGATCTGCGAGAGGGCATCGCCAAGCTCGGTGGGATCGATATCGCGTGCGAGCACCACCGTTGGTAGCGCGACCGCGAGCACACGCAGCGTGATCGCGATGGCCAAGGTGACCGAATTTTCCGTCACCGTAATAAGCCACCAGCTGAAGTACTCCTCTCCACCGGGCGCGCCATAGAGCAGCATGGAAATGCCCGAGAGCGGGGCGATGAGGAATAAGAACCAGCCGGCCTTCCACAAGCGCACCCAGGAAACGCCACACAGCGGCGCCAAGATGAGCGTCAGGCTTAGCGATATCGCCGCCGATACCCAGTCGATGGAGGCAAGCAGCGGCGTGACCCAGACGAACATCAAGAAGATGCGGGTCAGCGGGTTTACATTGCGCAAGAGATTAGGCACCGCGCACCTCCACCTGATAATCGCCCAAGGCCGCCATGAATTGTGGGTCATGGGTAATGGAGGCAATGGTGGTGCCGTCATCGGCCAATTGGCGCAAAAGGCCCACCAATTCCACAAAGGTGCCGGGATCCTGGCCAAAGGTCGGCTCGTCCAAAAGCAGCACCTCCGGCGCGGTGACCAGAGCCGTTGCTACCGAAAGCCGGCGTTTTTCGCCCCCGGAAAGCGTGAAGGGATTGGCCTTCAGCAAATGCCCCAAGCGCAACGATTCCACCAGTTGCGCGATGCGTTTTTCTGGGGGATCAACGCGCATGACCTTAGGAGCGACCCGCAGTTCTTCTTCCACGGTGCGCGAGACAAATTGGTGTTCCGGATTTTGGAATACGAAGCCAATGCGGTCAGCCAATTCGCGGGATTTCCACCGGGAAGGAGGGCCCTTCACGCCGCGGCGGATGAAATCAGCAACCCCGATTTCCCCGGACTCGGCAGGCAACAGCCCCGCCATTGTCATCAGCCACGTGGATTTTCCCACGCCATTGCGGCCAGTGATGACGGTCGAGGCGCCCGCCGGCAGGGAGATAGACCGCGGCGGCCCATAGCGGGTGACCAAGTCCTTGCTCCACAGCGCCGCAGTGGACTCTGCGAGCGCATCGCTTCCCAGCGACCGCGCCCGCGGGAGACCGGTGACCTGGCGCTTGCGGGCGACGTCAGCAAAGGGGCCATCAGAAATAATGCGCCCATCCTTCAGCTCTACCGCGCGGTCCAGCACGCTTTCCCACGCCGCATGCTGATGCTCGACTACCACCAAGGTGGCACCGGTGTGCTCCACTAGCTTGCCGACGGCCCGCACCACGTCCTGCGCGCCTTCCGGATCCAGGTTAGCGGTCGGCTCATCCAATAGGACCACGCCCGCGCCCATGGCGATAACCCCGGCGAGCGCCAAGCGTTGCTTTTGCCCGCCGGACAGATGCTCGGTGAGAAAATCCAGGTCCACATAGGGGCCAACTAGGTCTTGAGCCTGTTGCACCCTGCGCCAGATCTCCTCGCGCGGATACGCCAGGTTCTCGCAGCCAAAGGCGATATCATCGCCCACGCGCGCGGAAATGACCTGCGAATCCGGATCCTGGAGAACCAACCCCACCGGAATGGTCCGCCCCGGCTCTTCCACCGTGCCCGCAGAATCCTCCAAGGTAATCTCGCCGGTGCGCGTGCCTTCCTCATCGGAGCCCAAGACACCTGCCATCGCCGCCAATAGCGTGGACTTTCCGGAACCGGAGTCCCCGCAAAGCAGGATCTTCTCACCGGGATCGATGACGAGGTCTATGTCCTGCAGCGCCGGTTGGGAGCGCCCAGCGTGGGTACACCCATAGCCGCGAGCCGAGATTTTTGTGGCATTTCCCGTGAAGTGTGAAAAATCAGTCACAGCGGTCTAAGCCCTAAGCGCGCTGTTCGCGGCCTACTGCAAAGCGGTCAAGGGCACCGGTCTTAGCCAATGCCTTCACCAGGTAAAAGCCCAGGGCGCCGGCCAAGATGGCACCGGAAATGGTCAACGTGACCAAGTAGATCACATTGAACTCGAAGGACTTCGCGAGGTTACCGGAGGTAAACAGCTCTAGGACGAAGGCACCCCAGCCTGCTGCCATACCGGCCAGGATGGTAACGCCAAGGTTGAACTGGCGGTACATGAAGATAGCGAGGATGATTTCCACACCAATACCCTGCGCCAGGCCCGAGTACAGGGTGCTAATGCCCCACTGCGAACCCAAGACGGCAGACACGGTAGCGGCGAGAACCTCCACGTACACCGCTGCACCCGGCTTGCGGATGACCAATCCGCCCAGAATGCCACCAAGCAGCCAGATACCGGTGGCCAAGCCACCAAGCCCCGGCGTGAGCGCATCCATGGCCTCGTACCAGGCATAGCCCACGGCATTCCAGCCCAAGAATACGAAACCACAGGCAACACCCAAGACGGATGCCACCACAATATCCACCACGCGCCAGTCCAAGTTGCGCTTTGGTGTTGCGGCCCCAGCAGTATTAGCAGTCATTGTTTTCTCCCTCTCGCCGGAATTACCCGGATCAGGTTCAACGGTTCACCGCGTTATATCGCAGTATCTCAGCCTTCATTTCTGTGCCTGTGCGGCTTGTGCGCCCGCGGGCCCACAGATTCTGAAAGCTCCCGTGTAATGGTGTAAATCAAGTAGTCCAAGGCCCATATTTTACTTATCTGGGCCACAGGCTTTACTCATACTAGCAGGCACATATACCAGTCCCCGCAATCGATTCCGCGGCCGAATTGGCATACGCAACCGCGACAACGAACCTCAACGACACGAGCCCCCGCTTACCGTTACGCACGGAAGCGGGGGCTCTGACTGGACGCGGTACCGCGGGGCACACGCGCTCTAGGACTTAGAAGGTGAAGTCCTCATCTAGCGGGACGGAAGCGCCGGTGAATTCACCGAAGCCATCATCGCCGTAGATGGAATCGCCGTAAGTCGGAATCGAGTATGCGGCGTTGCGCGCAGCCTCGGTCGGCTTGACGGAGATATTGCGGTAGCGCGAGATACCGGTACCGGCCGGGATCAGCTTACCGATGATGACGTTCTCCTTGAGACCGATGAGCTTATCGGAGCGCTTGTTAATAGCGGCATCGGTAAGCACACGCGTGGTCTCCTGGAACGAAGCTGCGGACAGCCAGGACTCGGTAGCCAAGGAGGCCTTGGTAATACCCATAATTTCCGAGCGCAGCTGTGCCGGCTCGCCGCCTTCTGCGACCTGTGCAGCGTTCATCTGCTTGGCCTCAGAAAGGTCGATCAGGTTACCCGGCAGCAGCTCCGTGGTACCGGCGTCGATGACGGTACCGCGGCGCAGCATCTGGCGGATGATGATCTCGATGTGCTTGTCGTGGATAGCCACACCCTGGGTGCGGTACACGGCCTGCACCTCGTTGATGAGGTGCTGCTCCACGCCGCGACGGCCCAGAACCTCGAGCACGTCGTGCGGGTCAGCCGCACCACGCATCAACCGGTCACCGGTCTCAACGTGGTCGCCGTCCCGCAAGGAACGCTCGATCATCGCATCCGGGTTGGACTCCATCGGGCGACGCACCTGGGCCAGACCCTGGCGCTTGGACAGCTTCTCGTAAACCACGTCATCAGAGCCGTCATCCGGGGTAATGGTCATGGTCCAGAAGTTACCTTCATCGGACAAGGACACGGTGCCGTCCACGGAGGCAATCGGTGCGCGGTTCTTCGGGTTACGGGCCTCGAAGAGCTCCTGCACACGCGGCAGACCACCGGTAATGTCGCCACCGACACCACCCTGGTGGAAGGTACGCATGGTCAGCTGGGTACCAGGCTCACCAATGGACTGTGCAGCCACGATGCCGACGGCCTCGCCGATGTCGACCAACTGGCCGGATGCCATGGACTTGCCGTAGCACTTAGCACAGACACCAGCCGGGGTCTGGCAGGTCAGCACGGAGCGAACCTTGACGTCGGTGACCTTGGCATCGAGAAGCTTCTGCGTAAGCTCCTCGGTCAAGTCTGCACCAGCCTCTGCGACGACTTCGCCGTTCTCATCCTTGACATCGGTGGCAAGCACGCGACCGGAAGCGGAGGTCTCCCACAGCTCGGAGAGGACGACCTTGTCGCCGGAAACCTCGCCGATAGGAACGCGCACGCCCTGGCGGGTGCCACAGTCCTCTTCGCGGACGATGACGTCCTGAGCGACGTCCACCAGACGGCGGGTGAGGTAACCCGAGTCAGCGGTACGCAGCGCGGTATCGGCCAGACCCTTACGGGAACCGTGGGAGTTGTTGAAGTACTCCAGCACGGACAGGCCTTCGCGGAAGGAGGTCTTAATAGGACGGGTGATGTAATCACCGTGCGAGTTCACAACCATGCCCTTCATACCGGCCAGCGTCCAGATCTGACGCATGTTACCGGCAGCACCCGACTTCACAATCATCGGAATTGGGTTGTAATCCGGGTAGATGTTCTCGACGGCCTCACCAACGGTGTCGGTAGCATCCTTCCACAGCTCAACCAGGCGGTCATAACGCTCGCGCTCCGTGAGAGCACCCTGCTCCCAGTACTTACGCTCGATGCGCTCTGCTTCCTTCTCATAAGACTCGAGGATCTCGGTCTTATTCGGCAGCACCAGCACGTCAGACATCGTAATGGTCACACCGGAACGGGTTGCCCAGTAGAAGCCAGCGTCCTTCATGTTGTCCAGAACCTGGGCCACGGTGATCATTGGGTACTTGGTGGCCAAGTCATTGACCACGTCACCAATGAGCACCTTGCCGTCGGTGCCGCCGCCCTTGCGGACCATGATGCCCTCAAGGTACGGGTAGTTCCACGGCAGCAGCTCGTTGAACATGATGCGGCCGATGGTGGTGTAGCCCAACCATGCCTGGCCCTTGGACCATCCATCTGGGAAGAGCTCTGCCTCGATGTCCTCTGGCGGACGCAGGTGATCGATGCGGACCTTGATCGGCGCCTGCAGACCAACCGTGCCACGGTCATACGCCATCAGGGCCTCAGCGTAGGAGGAGTAGACGCCGGTTGCCGGGTAGTCCTCGCCAGCCTCGCGGTAGCGACCGTTGCCGCCGATCTCGTCCTCTGCCTTGTCCATGGTGAGGTAGTACAGGCCGGTCACCATGTCCAGACGCGGCATAGCCAGCGGCTTACCGGATGCCGGGGACAGAATGTTGTTGGAAGCCAGCATCAGCACGCGAGCCTCTGCCTGTGCTTCTGCGGATAGCGGCAGGTGAACTGCCATCTGGTCACCGTCGAAGTCGGCGTTGAAGGCCTCACAGGCCAGCGGGTGCAGCTGAATAGCCTTACCCTCAACCAGCTTCGGCTCGAAGGCCTGAATACCCAGGCGGTGCAGCGTAGGCGCACGGTTGAGCATCACAGGGTGCTCAGAAATGGCCTGCTCCAGCACGTCCCACACCTCTGGGCGCTGGCGCTCCACCATGCGCTTTGCAGACTTGATGTTCTGGGCGTAGTCGTTTTCGACCAAGCGCTTCATAACGAAGGGCTTGAACAGCTCGAGTGCCATGAGCTTCGGCAGACCACACTCGTGCAGCTTCAGCTGGGGGCCGACGATAATAACGGAACGACCGGAGTAGTCCACGCGCTTACCCAGCAGGTTCTGCCGGAAACGCCCCTGCTTACCCTTGAGCAAGTCAGACAGAGACTTCAACGGGCGGTTGCCCGGGCCGGTAACCGGACGGCCACGGCGGCCGTTATCGAAGAGCGCGTCCACAGACTCCTGCAGCATGCGCTTCTCGTTATTCACGATGATCTCTGGTGCACCCAGGTCGATCATGCGCTTCAGGCGGTTATTGCGGTTGATAACGCGGCGGTACAGGTCATTCAGGTCCGAGGTGGCGAAGCGGCCACCGTCCAGCTGCACCATCGGGCGCAGCTCAGGCGGGATAACCGGAATTGCGTCCAGCACCATGCCTGCCGGGTCATTGCCGGAGTTCAGGAATGCGGCAACAACCTTGAGGCGCTTAAGCGCGCGCATCTTCTTTTGGCCCTTGCCGTTGTTGATGATCTCACGCAGCTCCTCGGCCTCTGCCTCGAGGTCGAAATTGCGTACCAAGGTCTGGATGGCTTCTGCACCCATGCCGCCGGTGAAGTAATCCTCGTAGCGGTCAACCAGCTCTTCGTAAATGGTCTCATCGATGACCATCTGCTTCGGAGCAAGCTTCAGGAAGGTGTTCCAGATTTCATCCAAGCGCGCGACCTCGCGCTCGCCGCGCTCGCGGATGTGCTGCATTTCCTTATCGGCAGCGTTCTGTACCTTCTTGCGGGCATCGGCACGCGCACCGGCTGCCTCCAGTTCTGCCAAGTCGGACTCGAGCTTGGAAGCGCGCTCTGCGATCTCGGACTCGGTATCGTCCTCAACGTCCTTCTTTTCCAGCAGCATTTCTGCTTCCAGAGTGGACTGGTCGTTGTGGCGAGCCTCTTCATCAACCGAGGTGATGATGTTGGCAGCGAAGTAGATGATGCGCTCAAGGTCCTTCGGAGCCAGGTCCAGCAGGTAGCCTAGGCGGGAAGGAACGCCCTTGAAGTACCAGATGTGGGTTACCGGAGCGGCCAGTTCAATGTGGCCCATGCGCTCACGGCGCACCTTGGACTTGGTGACCTCTACGCCGCAACGCTCACAGATGATGCCCTTGTAACGGACGCGCTTGTACTTACCACAAGCACACTCCCAGTCACGGGTAGGTCCGAAAATGCGCTCGCAGAACAAGCCGTCCTTTTCCGGCTTCAGCGTGCGGTAGTTAATGGTCTCGGGCTTTTTAACCTCGCCCTTAGACCAGCGACGGATATCGTCAGCAGTGGCCAGACCGATGCGGAGCTCGTCGAAGAGATTTACGTCAAACACGTAATGTCTCCCTTTCATCCTCGTCATCTGAGGAATTGATGGCTTTTAATGAATTAATCTTTATTGCCCGCCCGCGGCGGTCCCGGTGTTAGGCACCGGAACCATGCATTCCGCAGTGGACCGAGAATCTATTTAGGCGATGTCTGCGGAAGAGCCCTCATCGCGGGACAAGTTAATGCCAAGCGATGGGCTATCCATGTCATCGTCATCAGAGCCAGACAGCTCCATCGGAGTGCCGTCGGTGGAAAGAACTTCCACGTTCAGGCACAGGGACTGCAGCTCCTTGAGCAACACCTTGAAGGACTCAGGGATGCCCGGATCTGGGATGTTGTCGCCCTTCACGATGGCCTCGTAGACCTTCACGCGGCCCACCACGTCATCGGACTTAATGGTCAAGAGCTCCTGCAGGGTGTAGGCAGCGCCATAAGCCTGCATTGCCCACACCTCCATCTCACCGAAGCGCTGGCCACCGAACTGAGCCTTACCACCCAGTGGCTGCTGGGTAATCATGGAGTAAGGACCAGTGGAACGAGCGTGAATCTTCTCATCAACCAGGTGGTGCAGCTTGAGCATGTACATGTAGCCCACGGAGATGGGGTACTTGTACGGCTCGCCCGAGCGGCCATCGAAAAGCGTGGCCTTACCGTGCTCATTGACCAGTACGTCGCCGTCGCGGTTCGGGCGGGACGATGCCAACAGGCGCTCGATCTCGTGGTTGGTAGCACCATCGAAGACCGGGGTGGCGGTCAGGGAGTCCGCAGGGACATCGTAAAGCTCTTCCGGCAAGGTCTTGAGGAGCTCGGCGTTAGCCGGATCCTCGGTGTCGACCTTCCAACCAGCGTGAGCCAGCCAGCCCAAGTGCAACTCAAGCACCTGGCCGATGTTCATACGACGCGGCACACCGTGGGTGTTCAGCAGGATGTCCACCGGGGTGCCATCCTCCATGAACGGCATATCCTCTGGCGGCAGGATCTTGCCCACAACACCCTTGTTGCCGTGGCGGCCGGCCATCTTATCGCCGTCCTGGATCTTGCGCTTTTGTGCCACGTACACGCGGATCATCTCGTTGACGCCAGGTGCCAGGTCGTCGTCATCATCGCGGGAGAAGCGAGCAACGCCAATAACCTTGCCCACCTCACCGTGCGGAACCTTCATGGAGGTATCGCGCACCTCGCGGGCCTTCTCACCGAAGATGGCGCGCAGCAGGCGCTCTTCCGGAGTCAGCTCGGTCTCACCCTTCGGGGTGACCTTACCCACTAGGATATCGCCGGCACGAACGTCAGCACCGATACGGATGATGCCGCGCTCATCGAGGTCGCTCAAGACATCCTCAGCGACGTTTGGAATTTCGCGGGTGATTTCCTCGGCGCCCAGCTTGGTGTCACGAGCATCGATCTCGTGCTCTTCGATGTGGACGGAGGTCAGGATGTCCTCCTCCACGATGCGCTGGTTAAGGATGATGGCGTCCTCGTAGTTGTGGCCTTCCCACGGCATGAACGCAACCAGCAGGTTGCGGCCGAGCGACATCTCACCATTATGGGTACCTGGGCCATCGGCCAAAACCTGGCCGGCCTCTACGCGCTGTCCCATGGACACCAGCGGGGTCTGGTTGTAGTTGGTGCCCTGGTTGGTGCGCTCGAACTTACGCAGGATGTAGGTATCGCGCTGACCCTCATCGTCCATAATGGTAATGACGTCAGCGGTAACGTTTTCAACCACACCGGCCTTTGGCGTGATGACGACGTCACCAGCGTCGTAGGCAGCGCGCTGCTCCATACCGGTACCCACCAGTGGGGCCTCGGAACGAACCAGCGGAACCGCCTGCTTCTGCATGTTCGCACCCATCAAGGCACGGTTAGCATCGTCGTGCTCCAAGAACGGAATCATGGCGGTACCAACGGAGACCATCTGGCGCGGGGAAACGTCAACGTAGTCCACACCGGAGGCATCGGTCACTCCGATGTCACCTTCCTTCAAGCGGACCTCGATGCGCTCGCCAATCAAACGGCCTTCCTCGTCCTGCTCAACCTCGGCCTGAGCAATGGCGAAGCGGTCCTCCTCATCAGCGGTGAGGTATTCCACTTGGTCCGTAACCTTGCCGTCAACGACCTTGCGGTACGGGGTCTCGATGAAGCCGAAGGGGTTCACGCGGGCGTAGGACGCCAGCGCACCAATCAGACCAATGTTTGGACCCTCAGGGGTCTCAATCGGGCACATGCGGCCGTAGTGCGAAGCGTGCACGTCTCGCACCTCAATGCCGGCGCGCTCACGGGACAGACCACCTGGGCCCAGTGCGGACAAGCGACGCTTGTGGGTCAGGCCAGACAGGGAGTTGTTGTGGTCCATGAACTGCGAGAGCTGCGAAGTACCAAAGAACTCGCGGATAGCAGCAGAGACCGGGCGCACGTTAATCAGGGACGTCGGCGTGATGGACTCGGCGTCCTGGGTGGTCATGCGCTCGCGCACGACGCGTTCCATGCGGGACAGGCCAACACGGACCTGGTTCTGGATGAGCTCACCCACGGTGCGCAGACGACGGTTGCCAAAGTGGTCGATGTCGTCGGTGTTCAGCGAGATCATCTCGCCGTTTGGTGCCTTCATCTCACGCTCGCCAACGTGCAGGCGTACCAAGTACTCCAGGGTGACGGCGATGTCTTCTTCAGTCAGGGTCATCAGACCGTCGTGGTCGCCGCCAAGGCCCAGCTTGCGGTTGGCCTTGTAGCGGCCAACCTTGGCAAGGTCATAGCGCTTAGCGCGGAAGAAGGAGTTATCCAACAAGGACTGCGCCAACTCGCGGGTAGGCTGCTCGCCCGGGCGCTGCTTGCGGTAGATCTCCAGCAGCGCTTCATCGGTGTTGGATACACCGTCAGATTCTAGGGTGGACATCATGAGCTCAGAGAAGCTGAAGCGCTCCCTGATCTGCTCCTCGGTCCAACCCAGTGCCTTCAACAGGACGGTTACCGGCTGGCGGCGCTTGCGGTCAATGCGCACGCCGACGGTATCGCGCTTGTCCACGTCGAACTCCAGCCAAGCACCGCGGGAAGGAATAATCTTCACGGAGTGCAGCGGGCGTTCGGTGGACTTATCGATGGAACGATCGAAGTACACACCCGGGGAACGCACCAGCTGGGAGACGATGACGCGCTCGGTACCGTTCACGATGAAGGTACCCATATCCGTCATGATCGGGAAGTCACCGATGAAGACGGTCTGCGACTTAATCTCTTGGGTGTCGTTATTAATAAACTCTGCGGTCACGTACAGCGGCGCGGAGTAGTTGATGTCCTTTTCTTTACACTCATCGGCGGTGTTTTTCACCGGCTCGAAGCGAGGCTCCGACAAGGACAGGGACATATTGCCCGAGTAGTCCTGAATCGGCGAGAGCTCTTCGAGGATATCCTCAAGGCCACTCGTCACGCGTGCGTCATCGCCGCGCTCAGCCTGCTCACGCTCGCGCCATTCCGGCGAGCCGACGAGCCAAGCAAAGGAATCGAGTTGTACGTCAAGGAGGCCCGGCAGGGCGATAGGCTCGCTAATTTTCGCAAACGAGTATCGCTTCGGGGCTCCGGGGATATTGGCCACTGACTTGGTCTGGCGGGAGACTGCCAAGATGGGTCCTTCCAGCACCTCACGCGGATTGCTACTCGCCCTGGCCGACGAGCAGCAAAACCGCTGGTAATTTTAGCATTCGGTCTGCTGTGGAGTGTCTGGGTTCAGAATGCACAAAATCACCTTGTCAAGTCGGTTTTGCCATCACCAACCCGAAAGGCTAAATGTGCACCGAAGATCCAGATTCCAGCGCAACGAATTAGTGTATAGGAAAAACTCAGGTATGTAAAGACACACCACTCTTAAGGCTTTTTCATTCCGCGTTCGGGGGCAAGCTCTCGCTCGCCGCTGCGCCAACGCGGCAGTAATGCTGCACCGCGTCTATCGCGGCAACCACAAGCACCGTACCACTAAAAACTCATGCAACCGCAACCCGAACCACACTTAAGGCTCTTAGCTGGAACTTTGCCTAGCTATTTGGGTGACGTTTTTCTTTCCGCGACGGCGTACATGCTTGTTTTTACGGTCATATATTCCAAGTGCCCCAATGACCCCAATAAAGGTAAGCAAGATACCGATTCCTAGGGCTACCCAGCGCGCGATCTCCGCCACGTGGTTGCGTGGGAATGATTCTGCTTCCGCGATGAGCGCCGCACGGCTTTCCTGTGAAGTGGAACCATTAAAGACAAAGGCTCGCTCGCGCCCTACCCCCTCGCGATCCGCGTAGTAGTCATCGATATCCATATCCATGCCCACCACCAAGCCGGTGGCTTGGTCGACGTAGAAGTCTCGGCTGCCCGAGTGCATCAAATAACCAGGTTCTTGACCCCCATCTTCCTTGGGGAAGGAGGTGGTATTGCCATCGGCGGCATACAGCTGCGCTACGTTCGTTGGTTCAATTTCCTGGTGATAGCGATACACCGTGCGGCCTTCTATGTCAGTTTCTTCTTCAAAGACCGCGTCCACCGCCTTGCGCAGGGTGGGGTCAAAAACCGGGTAGTTCGTTTTCTCCGCATCCGCTGGGAATTTCAGCCAGTACCCGTCGATGGCCACCTGATCTTCGGGGCTAGCCAAAGTGTGGCTCAGGCTGGCTTCTGCCTCTGCCTCACCGCTCAGGCGGTCCATGGGATAGGTCCACACCTGCGCCTGGCTTAAATCGTCGATGCCCTGACCATCGCCGCGCAGGCGCGTCTCCCCTATGCGCAGCGTCGCGGTATCTTCATCTGAAGGCTCTTGGATGCTCGCATTAATCTGGTAGGTCATCGGCCCAGAATAAGGCGACGTGCCATCCTTATTGACCACTTGGGAATCCGCGGAGTCATCCTTAAGGGTCCACGCGGTGTTTTTGAGTTCCAACGGCAACCGCGGCGAGAAATCCAAAAACGCCGGCGCCGCTACTCCGGCGGCCACCAGCGCTACGCCGAGGCCAAGTAAAAGGACGGAAAAGATGCGGGACTTGGGCAGCATGGGGGCTAATTCTACAGCGCTAGCCCCCAAATCCTAGTTTCTACAGGCGGGCTCGAGCGGACTAAACCTAAGATTCCTACGCCATGTGCTTATCCCAGGCAATAATGCCGCTCGTGTCCGTCGTGCGCCGAGCGCACCAAAGGTCATATTCTTCTTGCAATCCCAACCAGAATTCGGCGGAATTGCCAAAATATGCCGAAAGACGCAAAGCCATATCCGCGCTCAATCCAATTCGCCCTCGGACAAGCTTCGAAATCTGGGATTTGCTGCTAAAAACGTCCTTCGCCAAGCGATATTGAGTAATACCTAAAGGCGTTAAAAACTCTTCGCTTAATACCTCACCTGGGTGCGGCACAGGGACTATGTCCAGTGCTCCTTCAGACCCATTAGTGGTAATCGATGAAGTCAACATCGATAGCTCCCTTCTCTGTCCACCGGAAAATTATCCTCCACTGTGCATTTACTCGAATCGAATAAAAGCCTTCGAACTGACCTCTAAGCTTTTCCAGGTGATTCGCTGGCGGAACTCTTAAATCAGAAACTGTCGCAGATCGATCAATCATGATCAACTTCCGGCGTAATACTTTCCGCAATTCAGGAGGTACGTACTTGGGCGATTTACCATTAATGTGAAACAGCTCTAAGCTATCTCTCCTAAATTCCACAATCCTATAGTGTCACACTTTGAAACTTGAGTCTACCGCTGAGACAATCATTATTAGAGTCGTCGCAACGACCCACTAAGCTCAAGGAACCCGCAAAACGGGAGAAACCCCCATCTCCCACCGCATTTAGCGCGGTAAGAGTGGGGGCTTCGAAAGCGTGAAGCTCAGTTAAATTACTTGAGCTCGACGGAAGCGCCAGCCTCTTCCAGCTTGGTCTTAGCAGCCTCAGCGTCGTCCTTGGAAGCGCCTTCGATGATGGCCTTAGGTGCACCCTCAACCATTTCCTTAGCTTCCTTCAGGCCCAGGCCGGAAACGAGCTCGCGGACAGCCTTAATAACGCCGATCTTCTTAGCGCCAGCGTCGGTCAGAACGACGTCGAACTCGGTCTGCTCCTCAGCAGCGGAAGCGCCGCCCTCAGCCGGGGCGCCCGGTGCAGCAGCGGCAACCGGTGCAGCAGCCTCAACGTCGAAGACGTCCTCGAATTCCTTAACGAACTCAGACAGTTCGATGAGGGTCATTTCCTTGAAAGCTTCAATGAGCTCGTCCTTGGTGAGCTTAGCCATGATGGCAAGTCCTTTCTGTGTTGTGTGCTTGTTCCCCGGTGATGGGGTAACAGGCACGGTGTTTTATGTGTGCGTCTTTTGTGACGACTTAAGCTTCTGCTTCCTTCTTGTCCTGCAGAGCAACAACGGTGCGAACCGCCTTGGTTGCAGGAGCGTTGAAGACAGCGGCTGCCTTCGCCATAGAACCCTTCATAGCGCCAGCCAGCTTTGCGAGGGTGGTCTCGCGGTTGTCCAGCTTGGCGATGGCCTGAACCTGCTCCGCAGACAATGCGTCGCCGTCCATGTAGCCACCCTTGATGACGAGTGCCTTGTTGTCATCAGCAAACTTGGTGATGACCTTCGCAGCATCTACTGCCTCGCCCTTGATGAACGCAATTGCGGTCGGGCCAGTCAGCAAATCATCAAGACCTTCGATGCCAGCTTCGTTGGCAGCGATCTTGAAGAGGGTGTTCTTGGCGACGGAGTAGTCAACGTCAAAGCCCAGGTTGTTACGCAGCTCCTGCAGCTGGGATACGGTCAGGCCGCGGTACTCAGTCAAAACGACGGAGCTAGAATCGGCCAGCTTCTCCTTCAGCTCTGCCAAGTCTGCAGTGTTCTTTGGGTTTGCCATTGTCTCTCGCCTCCTTCCAAAACATCTCTTTTATTTTCCGCCGGGGCCTTCCAAAAAGAAAAGCCCCGTGCAAGAGCACAGGGCGTGCGACATGAGAAATGCCGCGGAATGCGCAAAGTGTCTCCTGCGTGGGCCGCCTCCATGGTGGAGAACTTTCAATCCTTAATGGATGACCAACGGTCTTCGGTGAACTTTGACTCGGCCGCAAGGCCGTTCAAACTTCACAATCGATACTACCGTACTTTCCTCGTATTCCCAAATTGCCCAGCCACGTAGGCTATCTACTATGACTTCCCTCATGTGGTTTCGCGATGACCTGCGCTTATCCGATAACCAGGCTCTCACCCGCGCAGCGCAAGCCGCCACCGATGATAAAGATGGTTCAAAGCCAGAGTTAGTGGCGATAGTTCTCGATGAGCCCGCCTACCCCGGGACCCGACCACTCGGTGGTGCCAGCAATTGGTGGCGGGAGCGCTCGCTTTATGCCCTTGCACAGGACCTCGCAACCTGCGGAGTGAAGCTTCTCCGCGCTACCGGGGATGCCCGCGCCGTCATTCCCCGCACCGCCCGGGAGATTGGCGCCGATACCGTCACCTGGACCCGCCGCTACCACGGCCCGCTGCGCGAAGTCGACGCCACAGTAAAAGCAGCGCTCGCAGATTCCGGAATTAACGCCACCTCCTACCCCGGTTTCACCCTCGTGGAGCCATGGAAGGTAACTAATGGCCAGGGCAAGCCTTATAAGGTCTTTACTCCCTTTGGGGCCGCCGCGCGGTCCCAACTCGCTGATGACGAACCGCTGCCCGTGCCGGAATTGCTGTCGCGGCGGGAGATGGGGGCATCGGCAAGCAGCAGCTGGCCTGATCCCAGCGCCGCTGAACCGCAGTGGGCTGCGTCGCTCGCCCAGTATTGGACGCCAGGGGAGGCAGGTGCGCGCGAACGCCTAGCCCAGCTCGACTTAACTCACTATGCCAGAGAACGCGATATACCCGCGCACAACGCCACCTCTCTGCTATCGCCGCACCTGCGCTTTGGCGAGGTATCCCCACGCGAAGTTTGGGTGGCCGCCGCCGAGGAGCCCGACGCGGAGAAATTTCAGTCCGAGTTGCTGTGGCGCGACTTTGCCTGGCACCGGCTCTACCACCTGCCCGATCTGGCCACCCGCAACGTGCGGAAAAAATTCAACCGCTTCGACTGGTCCTGGGATGACCCGCGGCTAAAGGATTGGCAGGAGGGTACGACGGGCATCCCACTTGTCGATGCCGGTATGCGCGAGCTCTGGCACACCGGCTACATGCACAACCGCGTGCGCATGGTGGTGGGTTCGTTTCTTACCAAGAACCTGGGAATCCATTGGCGCCTAGGCGAGGAATGGTTTTGGGACACCCTGGTGGATGCCGATGCCGCGTCCAACCCATTTAACTGGCAATGGGTGGCCGGCTGCGGCGATGATGCCGCGCCCTTCTTCCGCATCTTCAACCCTGAAACCCAGGCACAGCGCTTCGACCCCGAAGGCGCCTATATCCGCCGCTGGGCTCCCACGTTATCCGCCCCACCCATCGTGGATCTCAGGCAGTCGCGACAGGCGGCCCTAGATGCCTACGCCGAGATCAAAGGCGCAGACTAACGCTCAATACCTAGACTTTTCGTTCACACCGCAAGGCCTGTTGAACGATGCAAAAGACCCCAAGGAAAATCCTCGGGGTCTTCATTCACGCGCTATGCGCTATCACCGTCTTAGTCGGTGTAGCCCTTCTGCACGGAGCCGTCCACAGGAATGCCTGGACCGGAGGTGGTGGAGATGGTGGCACGCTTGATGTAGATGCCCTTAGCGGAAGCGGGCTTCAGGCGCTGGATCTCATCCATGAGGGCGCCGTAGTTCTCAGCGAGCTTCTCAGCATCGAAGGAAGCCTTACCAAGGATGGCGTGCAGGTTTGCAGCCTTGTCCACGCGGAAGGAGATCTTACCGCCCTTAACCTCGCTAATTGCCTTAGCAACGTCATTGGTCACGGTACCGGTCTTCGGGTTAGGCATCAGACCACGTGGGCCCAAGACGCGGGCGACGCGGCCAACCTTGGCCATCTGGTCGGGGGTAGCGATGGCAACGTCGAAGTTCAGGTTGCCCTCGTTGATCTGCTCGATCAACTCGGAGGTGCCGACGATGTCAGCGCCAGCTTCCTGAGCTGCGGTAGCCTTTTCGCCCTCTGCGAAAACGGCGACGCGAACGTCCTTACCGGTGCCGTTAGGCAGGGAAACGGTGCCGCGCACCAGCTGGTCAGCCTTGCGTGGGTCAACGCCCAAGCGGAAGACGACGTCAACGGTGGCGTCGAAGTTCTTGGAGGAGGTCTCCTTGGCCAGCTTTGCGGCCTCGATCGGACGGTACAGGCGGGACTTATCTACAAGTTCCGCAGCGGCCTTATAAGCCTTAGACTTGGTGCTCATTTAACAATTCCTTTTCTGGATTGGCGTGGTATTTGGCGGGCCGAAGCTGGCCCTACCACATAAAGTTTTTACTTCTCCGGTGCGCCATCGATGTTAAGGCCCATGGAGCGGGCGGTACCAGCGATGATGTGTGCGCCGGCCTCGATGTCGCGGGCGTTGAGGTCCTCGAACTTGGTCTGTGCAATTTCCTTGCACTGATCCCAGGTGACGGTGCCGACCTTATCGGTGTGCGGAACACC
Source organism: Corynebacterium sp. MSK310 (assembly GCF_030227355.1). Taxonomy (NCBI): domain Bacteria; kingdom Bacillati; phylum Actinomycetota; class Actinomycetes; order Mycobacteriales; family Corynebacteriaceae; genus Corynebacterium; species Corynebacterium sp. MSK310. The sequence continues at coordinate 23,918 of NZ_JASPFZ010000003.1, read as the reverse complement.
GGAACCCTTCTGGACGCCAGCGGCCTTCAGCAGCAGCTTGGCTGCCGGCGGGGTCTTCAGCTTGAAGTCGAAGGAGCGGTCTTCGTAGACGGTGATCTCAACAGGAACCACGTTGCCACGCTGGTTCTCGGTAGCGGCGTTATAAGCCTTGCAGAATTCCATGATGTTGACGCCGTGGGCACCCAGTGCCGGGCCAACTGGCGGTGCCGGGTTAGCGGCGCCAGCCTCGATCTGCAGCTTGATGAAGCCAGATACCTTCTTCTTTGGAGCCATCGAATTACCTCTTTCCTGTGGTACCGAACCTGCGTCACGATGAATAACGCGGCCCGTCCGGATGCTCACCTCAGTGGGCCACCGGAGGATGAAACGATTTACGTGTGCGCACGCAAAAGGCGCACGGCGTTCCAGTCTAGAACACCGTACGCCCTGCACAAAATCATTTTTTAAGAAATGCGCTCGATTTCCGTCGGCGACAACTCCACTGGGGTTTCGCGGCCGAAGATGGAGACTAGGCCCTGCATCTTGCCGGTCTCCGGGTCAATTTCGGAGATGGTAGCGGACACGGCAGCCAGCGGGCCGGACAGGATGGTAACGGCCTCGCCCACCTCGAAGTCGTGGGCGTACTTCTTGGCCACTTCCTTCTCCGGCATTTCAACGACCTGCTCGCCCTCTTGCTCGTTCGGGGCGGCCTCGCCCTTGGTGGCGGGAGCTTCATTCGGCATGAGGAACTTAGCCACGTCGCGGGTCTTCACCGGCGTCGCGTTGCCTTCATTGCCCACGAAGGAGGTCACGCCGGGGGTTTCGCGGATGACCGACCAGGCGGCATCGTTAAGCTCAGCACGTACCAGAACATAGCCCGGCAGCAGCTTGCGCTTTACAATCTTCTTCTTGCCGTCCTTGTTTTCCATGATCTGCTCGATGGGGACGACGACCTCGAAGATGGAGTCTTCCACCTCAAGGGTCTGCGCACGCATGTCGAGGTTTGTGCGCACCTTGTTTTCGTAGCCGGAGTAGCACTGGATGATGTACCACTGGCCCGGCTGCTTCTTCAGCTCGCGGGTGAATTCGCGCAGGCGCTTGCGGTAAGCGGCGTCCTCAGCTTCTTCCTCGGTTTCGGCGGCGCTCTCTTCGGCGGACTCGGCCTCCGCCGCGGGGGCATCGGCAAGCGCAGCGTCTTCTGCGCCAGCGATGTCAGCCTGAGCCGGTGCTGCGGCCTCCTCTTGGGCGTCCTCGACTGCGCTGGCGTGCTCTGCAGCCTGCTCCTGCACGTTGGACTGCATGGCCTCCTCTAGGGAGGTTCCTGGGTTTTCGACGTTATTTTCGTCGCTCATGAGTGGTACTCCAAAATGTCATCGGCGCGTGTTGTAGAACCAGCCTACCCGCGGCGCGTGTGGGCAAAAAGTATCCCGCCGTTCCGGAGTGCGGAAACAGCGGGATAAAAGATTGTGGGGTCATTCTAGCTAATTAGTCAGAATCTTCTCAACTCCGAGGCCAGCCAGGGTATCGACGCCCCAAACAAGCGCGGTGATGACGATCAAGAAGGCGAACGTGATGAGGGTGTACTGCAGCATCTCTCCACGGGTGGGCCAGACCACCTTCTTCATTTCAGAGACAACCTCGCCGGGGAATGCGGCGACGCCGCCACCCGGGCTCTCGGTGCTGTTTTTATCCTCAACGCGGACCACGTTCTTCTTCGCCGAGTCCGTGGAGGTCGTGGAAGCCGCACCAGAAAGCTGGCGCTTACCGGTAGGACGCGGGGCCGCCGAGTCCTTCGGCTGCTGCTCATCGCTCACAGCTAACCCTCCTTGGGAAGTGAAATCTTTTTCTAGGCATGAACCTCCGCCCAGACATAACTTTGTCAACCCTAGCAAAAGGTGCACGGGCAGGAAAGCATGCCAGGGCGGGTGAGCCGCATCTGTGACAAAAATATCCCCGCCATCTGGAAAGCAGATGCCGGGGATCCTTGCAGGGGCGACAGGACTCGAACCTGCAACCTACGGTTTTGGAGACCGTTGCGCTACCAATTGCGCCACGCCCCTATTTTATTTTTCGTGACTCTAGAACGTCACGCGCCGATGACCTTACCAGATACCTAATTCCTCACGGAAACCAGTACACCGCTAAGGCCATAGGCACGGTAGTAAAAAAGCGCCGTAATGGCGCTTTTCTTTCCCGGTAGCGATGGCGAGAATTGAACTCGCGACACAGCGATTATGAGTCGCTTGCTCTACCACTGAGCTACACCGCCATGGTGAACACCTTCATCCTGCAGGAAGATATTTCCTCCAGACATGAATGGAGCCCCCTGACAGAATCGAACTGTCGACCTTTTCCTTACCATGGAAACGCTCTGCCGACTGAGCTAAGGGGGCACATCCCAGCATCAAGCACATCAATATTTCGTTGTGCTCTCCGTTGCGGACTTCAATAATGTAACCTGACACCTCCACTTTGCACAAATCGCCACGTCAGCACCCATAAGTGAAGAAATTTCCGGGGCTTATTCGATGCTGGTCCTCGCCACCCGGTGTGTTTGAATGAAAGACATGCTGGATCATAAAGACTGTCTTTCTATCGACGCCGCGAAGCTCTACTACAACTCCGGGTTCTCGCAGGCGGAGGTGGCGGCTCACCTGGGGATTTCCCGGCCGACGGTCTCCAAGTTACTCACTCATGCCGCCGAGCGCGGCTTTGTCACCGTGAGTATTACCGATCCCCGCGAGCAGTCCGATGAGCTGGTTTCTGCGCTCTGCGAGCGCTTTTCGCTTGCCGATGCCCGCGTCACCGCCACCCCTCCCGGCGGATCCCTGCTCGCGGATTTAGGCAGCGCTGGCGCCGCCCTATTGGAAGAGCTCATTACCGATCACACCTCGGTGGGCTTGTCCTGGGGCGAAACCATGTCCGCGGTGGCCTCCCATTTGCGCAAGCGGCCACTGGAGGGTGTGGACATCATCCAGCTCAAGGGCGGGCATTCTCGCTCGGAGCGCTCCACCAAGGATCTGCAGACTATGCAGGCATTTACCCAGGCCTTTAATGCCGAGGCCCACCTGCTTCCCCTCCCGGTGATCTTCGATTCCGTCGAGGCCAAAGAGTGGGTCTCCCGCGATAGGCATATTGCCAAGATTTTGCAGATGGGGGCATCAGTAAGCGTGGCGGTATTTACCGTCGGCGCGATGAAGAAAGAATCGCTCGCACTTAATTTGGGATATCTCACCGAAAGCGAAGAGGAAGAATTGCTCACCAATGCTGTGGGAGATGTATGCTCGCGCTTTTTCACCACCCAAGGCGACGTTGCCAGCCAGGCGGTGGATGAGCGCACCGTTGGCATTAGCCTGAGCGATTTAGCAACGCGTCCCACCCGCGTCTTAGTAGCCGGCGGTGCTCATAAGGCCGAGGCACTACAGGTCGCCTTGGATATGGGCCTTGCCACCCACCTAGTCACGGATCAAACCACGGCGCACAAACTGGTGAACTCTACAGAGAGTCGCCTTCCTCACCATTAATGCACATTTGTTAATTATTTCATTGACATTGGTGCCGCGGGGGCTAAACTGACTGGTGACACAGTCCACCAGTCCACGTTGAGGAGTACTCCATGTCTCAGACTGAGATTTCCACCCCGCACATCAACCCGCACGGCACCCCCATCGCAGAGACCGTTTTGCTGCCCGGCGATCCCCTCCGCGCCAAATTCATCGCGGATACCTTCTTGGAAGATGTCGTCCAATTCAATGAAATCCGCAACATGCTGGGCTTTACCGGCACCTACAACGGCAAGCCCATCTCCGTTATGGGCACCGGTATGGGAATTCCCTCTATCGGTATCTACTCCTGGGAATTGATCCATAAGTTCGGTGCGAAAAAGCTCATCCGCGTCGGCTCCATCGGTGCTATGCAAGAAGACATCGAATTGCACGATGTCATCGTGGCATCTTCTGCTTCTACCGATTCCAACTTCCTGTCACAGTATGACCTGCCGGGCACCTACGCCCCCACCGCATCTTGGAAGCTACTCAAGGCGCTGGTAGATGAGGCCGAGCGCCAGGAGACCCCGATCCACGTGGGCAATATCCTAAGTTCTGACATGTTCTACCACATGGATAAGACCGTCAACGGCCGCTGGGCGCACATGGGCGTGCTTGGTGTGGAAATGGAATCCGCCGCACTCTATGCCACCGCCGCCGAGGCCGGTGTCGACGCCTTGGGCCTATTCACCGTCTCAGACAATGTGGTCAACGGCACCCAGCTTTCTGCCGAGGACCGCCAGAGTGCATTCCACACCATGATGAAACTCGCCTTGCCGCTTAACGCAGTCGACTAAGCTCCTCTTCCCACAAAGGACAACTTCCATGCTGAAAAAAGTTAAGGCCATGCCGGGGGATCGCACCCAGGTTAACCCCAAGGCGGCCGTCCCTATCCTCCTTTTCGTCTTCGTCTTCTCTCTCATCATTGACAATGGATTCAAGACGATGACCATGCCGATCGCGGAAGCGCTGGAGATCTCCGATAAGACCGCTTCGCTGCAGGCCTCGCTGGCCGGCGTCATCATTGGTATCGGTGCCGTCGTCTACGCCGCCTTGGCGGACTCCATCTCTATTCGGAAGCTCATGCTGACCGGTATCGGGTTTGTGGCCGTGGGTTCCATCCTGGCTTTCATTTTCTCCGGTTCGTGGGCCATGGTGTTGACTGGGCGTTTGATTCAGACCACCGGTTTGGCCGCCGCTGAGACGCTCTATGTCATCTACGTGACCAAGCACTTGAGTGAGGATGATCAAAAGACCTACCTCGGCTTTTCCACCGCTGCCTTCCAGGCCGGCCTGCTCATTGGTGCGCTGACCTCTGGGGTCATCTCCACTTACGTGTCCTGGACGGCGATGTTCCTCATCCCACTTATCCTCCTGCTCACCATTCCGCCCATCATTAAAAATGTGCCGGAAGATGAGGCCGTGGAGGGCCACCTGGACGCACTTGGCCTGTTCTTTGTCGCCGTCTTCGCCAGCGCTCTCATCATGTTTATGCAGGATTACGCCTGGTACTGGCTCGTCTTGGCAGCCATTGGCTTAGTCCTGTTCATCGTGCACATCAAGAACGCAAAGAACCCCGTGGTCACCCCGGAATTCTTTACCAATGGACGCTACGTGTGGACCATCGTCATGGTGCTCTTTGTCTATTCCACCCAGCTGGGCTTTATCTTCCTGCTTCCCTATGCAGCCCAAGACCTGCACGGCATGAGCCTTGACCGTGCTTCGTTGTTGCTCATTCCTGGCTATGCCTGCGCCGTGCTCGTCGGTGTTTTATCCGGCAAGATCGGCACGGTGCTCTCGTCTCGATCCACCATCTATACCGCTTTTGCTTTGGTTGCAGGTTCCTTATTCATTGCCGCGCTCTTTGCACAGGTTCACGTGGCCGTGCTTGTTATCACCATCATTGCCTTTGCCAGCGGCTTTTCCCTGATGTATGCACCACTGGTCAATACTGCGCTGCGCAATATCACCGCAGCCAAGTCCGGTATCGCCATCGGCTTTTATAACCTCACCATCAATATCGCCATCCCGCTGGGCATTGCGTACACCGCCAAGCTGATGGAGTCCACCAGCTACACCACCACCCTGCTCATTCTCACCGTCATCGCCCTCTTCGGTTCCGCGCTGTACATCATTTCAGATCTGAAGATGGCTAAAAACGAACCCGCCCCAGTTTCCTAAAGGAGAAAATCATGACTTCCCAGAACCTCACCCGCTCAGACGTTGCTTCCTACATCGACCACACCCTGCTCAAGCCAGAGGCCACCCCGGAGCAGTTCCGCACCTTGGTAGAAGAGGCCACCGAGCTTGGCACCTATGCCGTGTGCGTCTCCCCTTCCGCCCTGCCGCTCGAGACCCCAGAGTCCCTCCACGTCGCCACGGTCGTGGGCTTTCCTTCCGGCGCCGTCAAGCCGGAAATCAAGGCTGCTGAGGCAGCCCGCGCGGTTGCCGATGGCGCCGAGGAAGTAGACATGGTCATCAACATCCCGCTGGCCATCGAGGGCCGCGCCGAGGAGCTGCAGGCAGAAATCCAGGCCGTGCGCGATGCCATCCCAGGCGAGGTGCTCAAGGTCATCATCGAGTCTGCCGCGCTTTCCGATGCCGCCATTGTCCTCGCCTGCCAGGCCGCCGCTGCCGCTCAGGCGGACTTTGTAAAGACCTCCACAGGTTTCCACCCCGCCGGCGGTGCCTCCACCCACGCAGTCAAGCTCATGCGCGAGACCGTAGGCGACAAGCTGGGCGTGAAGGCCTCCGGCGGCATCCGTACCGCCGAGGATGCCCTCGCCATGATCGAGGCCGGCGCCAGCCGCCTGGGGCTGTCCTCCTCTGCCAAGATCCTCGAGGAGCTTTAAGCCATGTCTGTGGATAAGACCTTCGATATCGACTACGCCCGCACTTGGGCCGAACACGATCCGGATGCGGACACCGCCCGTCAGGTGCTCACGTGGATCGAGGAAGATAACTCCGAAGAACTCGCCGCCGCCTTCGCGGGCCCCCTGAACTTTGGTACCGCGGGCCTGCGCGCTGCCGTGGGCGCGGGCGAATCCCGCATGAACCGCGCCGTGGTCATTCGCACCACCTACGGTCTTATTACCTGGCTCAAGCAGCAGGTCGATACCCCGGTCGTTGTCATCGGCTGCGATGCCCGCCACGGCTCCGCGCAGTTCCAGCGCGATGCCGCGCAGGTTATCTCCGCCGCTGGCGGAAAGGCCTTAGTCCTGCCTGCGCAGAATCCGACCCCGCTGACCGCCTTCACGGTGCGTTCTTTGGGCGCGGACGCCGGCATTATGGTTACCGCCTCCCACAACCCGCCCGCCGATAATGGCTACAAGGTGTACCTGGGTGGCCGCGTTGCCACCGGCCCGGGCGAGGGCGTGCAGCTCATCTCCCCGGCCGATAAGGAAATCGCCGCCGTCATCGCTAAGGCCCCCTATGCCGATGAGGTCCCGCTCACCTCCGATCACATCGAGGACGTCGATACCCGCGCGGAGTACCTCGACCGTGCAGCCGCGTTGGTCGGTGAAAATACCGATATCACCATCGCTTTGACCGCCATGCACGGCGTGGGTGCCGAACTGGGTAAGGAACTGCTGTCTCGCTGCGGCTTTAATGTCTCGCTGGTGCCGGAACAGGCTGCTCCTGACCCCGATTTCCCCACGGTTTCTTTCCCCAACCCGGAAGAGCCCGGCGCCCTAGACCTTGGTATTCAGCATGCCGAGAAAATCGGTGCCGATATCCTTATCGCTTATGACCCTGACGCCGATCGCTGCGCCGCCGCCGTTCCCACCGATGGCACCTGGCGCCAGCTCAGTGGCGATGAGACCGGTGCCTTGCTTGGCGATTACCTCGCTCGCCGCGGCGCTACCGGCAACTTCGCCAACTCCCTCGTATCGTCCCGCCTGCTCGGGCGCATCGCCGCGCACTACGGCCTCGGCCACGAGGAAACCCTGACCGGTTTCAAGTGGATCGCCCGCACCCCGGAACTGGCCTTCGGCTACGAAGAAGCTATTGGTTTCTGCCCCGATCCCAACGCAGTGCGCGATAAGGACGGCATCTCCACCTCCGTGGTGCTTGCCAGCCTCGCCGCCGAATGCAAGGCAGCCGGAAGCAGCCTCCTGGACCGCTTGGATGATATCTACGCCACGGTCGGCGCCCTGCACACGCAGCCTCTGACCTTCCGCGTCGAGGACTTGAGCCTGATTACCCAAGCAATGGACAAGGTCTCTGCTACCCCGCCGACCGAGCTCGCCGGCTCCCCAGTGTCCAAGGTGGAAAAGTTCGCCCAAGGCTCGAAGCTCTTCACCGAGAACGATGACCGCGTCATCGTTCGCCCCTCCGGCACCGAGCCCAAGCTCAAGTGCTACCTAGAGTCCCCCGACGCCGGTCGCCTCGATGCCATCGCGGCCGATCTGCGCGATTACTTTGGGCTCTAAGCTACTCTTGCAAAAGCCAAGCAGTAAGCTCTTGTACTGCTTGGCTTTTGCCTCCTGCATAATTCTTCTCTAGTTCTAAGGCAACCGATTCAAAGATTTTCTCAGAAAGTGCCTTAGCCCTATCCGCAGTAATTTGTCCGCGAAGATCATCTAGTGGAACAGCAATGGCACCATCTCTGCTCGGCCTTATCCAATAAGACCGCATATCCGCAGCGTACATTTTGGGAAACGTACCCGAGATTTGGGATTCAAGCACTACATTGCCAAAAAATAGTGTTGTTAGCCGCCTTTCTTCCATGCCCTTCATCGTATGCGAAAATAAAACGCTGGAAGACTCCTCTCTCCCAAGATGAGACGGTGCCTGATACTTCTCAATGGGCACGAAAAGCCGATTCAAAAAGCATTAGACGAGCCAAACCGACTACTTGAACAAGCACAAGAGATGTTCAATATTCCGATACTCCGGGATCTGGGTTTATCGATTGCTAAGAGATCAAGAGTAGAGAATTCCCTCAACAGCGAATATCAACTATTTAATGGTGATATGACACGTGCCATCGGTACCAGAGCGACCTTTGGCAACGATTTCAGCACGGTCCAAATCCCCGTTATAGGTACTGGATCCAGTTTGGATACTAGTTGTTGTGCTGGACAGTTCAACGCTATCCTCCTGCACAACTTCGTCGCCATTCATATATTTGATGGTTAATTCATCACCGGGTTGACCTTCATAGTGAATGTGGGGCGTATTCTTCTCGTTATCCATTTTCACCACTTGCGGATCGCACTCCCCTTCAGCCGTAACATTCCCAAGTATTGGAGCGTCTGAGGGACGGGGCTCAAAACCCTCCAGAGAAGTATCGCCATTATTCGGTGCCTCAGATTCTGCAGAGGGCTCAGGGTCTTGCACACCACAACCTACGAGCATTAAAGGTAAGCAAACAGTACTGATAGCAAGCTTATTCAACCGCATGCAGACACCTTATCAATCGTTCACGTACTGAAAACTAACCTTATTCTGGGCTATCACGAGCATCTGTTAGTCCTATTCAAGGTGTGCCGCGTCCCATTGAGCTTTCAGATCCGCCTTGCAGGAGAAAACGACGAAGCCCCACAAGCTTGTGCTTGTGGGGCTCTGTGTTGTGCCAGGTAGAAGATTCGAACTTCTGAAGGCAATGCCGGCGGATTTACAGTCCGCTCCCTTTGGCCGCTCGGGCAACCTGGCATGCACTCTGTGGTGCGTGTATGTACTTTACTATGAAGCACCCACCTACCTCCAAATCGCCAGCGCAGCGGGGAGAAATGGGGTGTGTAGGAGGGGTGCAGGCAAGCAGCTAGCCCACGCGGCGAACGGTGTAATCCGCGAGCTGGCGCAGCGCTTGGCTAGCGGAATTTTCCGGCAGTACGGAAAGCTGTTCTTCTACCGTGCGGAGGTAGGCGTTAATGTCCTCTAGCGCCCGCTGACGGCCGCCAGACTGGCGCAGGAGCTCAATGGCACGCTCGACCTCAGCATCGGTTTCTAGGGGGCCTGTCAGCAGCTCACGCAGCTGGTCTCCCACCTCGCCGTCCTCTTCCAAGGCGTAGAGGACGGGGAGGGTAAAGACACCCTCGCGCAGGTCGGTGCCCGGAGTCTTTCCGGACTCTTCTGGATCGGAGAAGATATCGATGACATCGTCCACAATCTGGAAAATCATGCCGATGGCACCGCCAATGCGGCTCAACGCAGCAGCGTATTCTGCAGAAGCGCCCGAGTGGTACGCGCCGAGGTAGCCGGCAGAGGCGATAAGCACCGCGGTCTTTTCCTGAATAACGGCCATATAGTGGTCCACGGGGTTGGCTTCGCCAGCACCAATGGTCTCGCGCATCTGGCCGGTCACCAGCTCTTCAAAGGTATCCGCGAAGTGGCCTACGGTATGGGTATCTAGTTGGCTCATCAGGCGGGAGGCGTGTGCGAGGAGGGCATCGCCGGCAAGGATGGCTACGGAGTTATTCCACCGGGAGTTGGCGGATTCCACGCCGCGGCGGCGGTCCGCCTCATCCATCACATCATCGTGGTACAGGGTGGCAACGTGCACCATCTCCACAACGGTGGCGGACTTAATAACCTCTTCACAGCCCGGTTTGGTGCCGTACTCAGAGGCAAGCAGTGCCATCATCGGACGAAAGCGCTTGCCACCTGCCTTGGACAGATGGCTTACCTTGTCCTTCAAGAAGTCCTGGCCGCGGTCAGTTTCACTGCGCAGCTTTTCTTCTACTGCTTCCATGCCCGCGCCAATGCGTTCATTAAGCTGTGGATCACCAAGATCCACGTGAGTGGCATGCGAGTGGCCGTGAGTCATTAAATAGCGTTCCTTGCAATTAAAAGCCAGAGATAATCGTTTATCTACCGTAGTCCAAACCAGCCCCCTTAACACACTTGAGGGGTTGAACTAGTGCAATGATAGTCCCTATGTCGGAACAGATCGATTCCCCCCGCCCTGTCGAAGTCGCCATCATCGGTGCAGGACCCGCAGGAAGTGCCGCGGCCACCCACGCCGCCCGCGCTGGCTATGAGACTGTCCTCATTGATTCATCCGCCTTCCCCCGCGATAAAACCTGCGGCGATGGCCTCACCCCGCGGGCAATGCACCAGCTAGATAAGCTCGGCATTACCGTTAACGCCTCCTACCGCAATCGCGGGCTTAAACTGCACGGCTACGGCGGGGACGTCACCGCCCCGTGGCCGCAGACCTACCCTTCGCAGGCAGGCACTGCCCTGCCGCGCTTTAGGCTTGATGCGCAGCTGGTAGAGGCCGCCACCGCCGCAGGTGCCACGCTCATATCCGGTACCCCCGCGAGCGCCCCGGTGATGGAGGGCAACCGGGTGACCTCGTTTCGCATTGGCGAGCAGATTATTCGGCCGAAATGGCTCATCGTGGCCGATGGCGTGCGTTCTGCCTTTGGCAAGCAATTGGGCCGCACCTGGCACCGCGATGAGGTCTATGGCATCGCCGCGCGCTCCTATGCCGCCTCCCCTCAGGCAACCGAGCCGTGGATGCACTCGCACGTGGAATTAAAAGACGAAGACGATTCCGTCCAGCCCGGCTACGGGTGGATTTTCCCGTTGGGAGCAGAGCTTGGGCAGGTCAATATCGGCGTCGGCGCGCTTTCGACCGCGCAGCGGCCGGCCAAGATTAATACCAAAAAGTTGCTGGAATTCTACGCCGCCCAGCAGCGCGCGGAGTGGGGCCTTGGGGACATCGAACACGTCACCTCTGCCCTGCTGCCCATGGGCGGGGCGGTCTCTAATGTGGCGGGGGCCAATTGGATGCTTATTGGCGATGCCGCCGCTTGCGTCAACCCCTTAAACGGCGAGGGCATCGACTACGGCCTCGAGACCGCAGCGCTCGCGGTGGGCATGCTCGGGCCGAAAGATTTCACCCTCGCGTGGCCAGCTACCCTGCGCGAGCACTACGGCGAATCCTTCCTGCTTGCGCGCACGGCCGCCCGCCTGTTGACCTACCCGCAATTCCTGCCCGTGGCGGGCCCGTTGGCGCTGCGCGGTCCGGTGGGCCGCTTGCTGATGCCCGCGGCAGCCCGCCTTATGGGCAACCTCATCACGGAGGAGGACCGCGACCTTATCGCCCGCCTGTGGCGCACGGCCGGCCGCACCGTTGGCACCGTCCGGCGCGATACGCCCCTGTGGGCCTCCACTGCGGCGGTCTAGGGAGCTTCAGGGGTTACTGTGGGGCATCGGCAAGCGGCTTCGTTGCCGAGTGCAAGGCAACGATACCCAGGGTGAGGTTTTGCCAGCCCGCGTTGGCCCAACCATTGCGGTTGATGGCCGCCGCCAACTCCTCTTGTCCAGGCCAAGCGCGGATGGATTCCGCGAGGTAAATATAGGCATCCGGGTTGGAGGAGACCACGCGCGCAACCGGGGGCAGCAGGCGCATGAGGTATTCCTTGTACACGGTGCCAAATACCGGGACGATGGGCGTGGAAAATTCCGCCACCGCCAGGCGCCCGCCCGGCTTGGTCACGCGCGCCATTTCCCGCAGCCCCAGCTCGTAATCGTGGATATTGCGCAGGCCATAGGAGATGGTGACGGCGTCAAACGTATTATCCGCAAAAGGCAATTTCATGCCATCGCCAGCCACCTTGGGCACGTCGCGCTCGCTTCCGGCGGCGAGCATGCCGCGCGAAAAGTCGCAGGCTACGCACCATGCACCGGATTTGGACAGCTCTTCTGTGGATACCGCGGTTCCGGCCGCGAGGTCGAGGACCTTCTCCCCCGGCTGCAGGTTCAGGCGCTCGCGGGTGCGCTTGCGCCAGCGCTTGTCCTGCCCAAAGGACAAGACGGTATTGGTGAGGTCGTATTTTTCGCCGACGGCGTCAAACATGCGCGCGACGTCGAAGGGCTTTTTATCCAGATCTGCCTTAGACACAAATGCCTAGTCTAGGCTACGCGGGCCCCAAGGGCACGAGCCGCCCACCGCGGCAGCTCCGGGCGCTGCCCCAAAATGGTCAGCGGCACCCGCCGGGTATCTTCCAGCACCTCTTCGTAGTAGCCCACCAGCTGCTCGCACAGCGCGGTCCACGTCTTCGAAGAAATGGATGCGCGGGCATTATCCCGCAATTCCGCGTGCACCTCTGGGTTTAAGAGTGCATCGACGGCATTGGGCAGGTCCTCGACAAAGCTATCCACGTCTAAAAGCAGGCCGTTATAGCCTTCCTGGATAAGATCCACGGGCCCGCCTGCCTGCGGGCCGATGGTGGGCACGCCAGAGGCTTGGGCCTCTTGGATGGACTGACAGAAGGTTTCAAATTCGCCGGCGTGCACAAAGACATCGAACGAGGCATAGGCCTGCGCTAGCTCCTCACCGCTCAGCGCGCCGGTGAACACGGCGCTGGGAAGCTGCGCCTCCAATAGCGGGCGCTCGGGGCCGTCACCGACAATAACCAGCTGAATATCCTCGCGGTCATTGAGTGCCGATAGGCGGTGCACGCCCTTTTCCGCGGCCAAGCGGCCGACGAAGCCGACTATGTTCTTCTTTCCGCTCCGGTCCCAGCTGCGGCGCAGGGATGCAGAGCGCTTTTCGGGATGGAATAGCTCGGCATTGACGCCGCGGCCCCAGTGGCGCACGTGCTTGATGTGGTGTTTTTCCAAGTCCCGGATGGTTAGCGAGGACGGTGCCAGGGTCATCTGGCAGGAATTGTGGATGGTACGCAGCCACTCCCACACGCCATAGGCCAATGCGGAGGCGTGGTACTTGGTGGCGAACCCGGCGACATCGGTTTGATAGAGCGCCACTGCCGGAATGCGCTGTTGGCGGGCCGAAAATGCGCCCGCTGCACCCAACACAAACGGGCTGGCTAGGTGGATGATATCGGGCTTGAACTTCCGCAGCGCGTCATCCACGGCCGTGGTAGGCACGCCCACCGGCAGCGAATCCACCAGCGGCACGCGCACGGTGGGCACGCGGTAGATGGGAAAGCCCAAATAATCGGGGATTTCTTCTTGGCCCTCGCGGGCACCGGGGGCGATGACAATCGCATCGTGTCCGGTTTCGTGCAGGTGCTCCAAAACGCGCAGCACCGAGTTTGTCACGCCATTGACATTGGGAAGGAACGATTCGGCCACGATTGCAACTCGCATGCCACCATAATGGCTTATTTTTCTCGGCCTTTGGTGAATCCAATGAAAAATCTAGGTAAATTATTTTTCAGCGGGATTTTTCAGCGCGGCGGGTGGTCAGGTTAATAAGCCGCCACAACCCCACTGCGCCAAGCGTCGACACGATGGCCACGGACAGCGCCGGTATGACCGCCAAGGTCCACTCGCGGCCTTCTACCTTCACCAAATCCGGGTTATCTTCGGCGTACTGCACCCATACCTGCTGTCCCTCGCCCAGGTCGGTGGGATAGAGCAATCCTTGCCGCGGGGCATGGTAGATCCCGTCACTATCTTGAAAATCCACGGTGGTGCGCAGCACGCCGACGTCCTTGACCGTTGCCAAGGCCCGGTTAGGCTGTGCGGAAATGGCGCGGTCATTGAGGAATGGCCCCACCACGAGGCCCACCGAGCCCACGATCAGCGCCACATAAATGGCCAACACGAGCTGGTGCAGCCGGCGCCGAAAAACCGCGGGCGTATAGCGCGGGGCCACTTACTGGCCCACCTTCTGCGTGAGCTTATCCTGCAGCGTCCGGCGCGTGGCACGGGTGGTCTGCGCCTCCACGATGGTGATGCCCGTGGAGTATTCCTTGAGCTCTGCCAGGGTATCCAGCAGCTCCTGCGGGGTGGTCACCAGGCGGTAGTCTGCGTCATAAGCCTCTGCCAGCTTGTCGATGCCCACCCCATGCGGCGTTCCAAAGGCCGGCTCGAAGGCATCCCGAAGCGCGGGCGCGCCTTGTTCCAGGGTTTCAAAGATACCACCGCCATTGTCATTGGCCACCACGATGGTGAGGTTTTCTGGCCGCGGCTGGTCCTCCGGGATCAATAGCCCATTGGCATCGTGCAGGAAGGTCACATCCCCTACCAAGGCCATCACGCGTGGGGCGCGCCAATTGGTGGGGTCCAGCGATTGCGTAGCTAGGGCGACGCCAATGGCTTGGGAGACGGTGCCATCGATGCCCGCCACCCCGCGCGGGGCGTAGGTATCCACGCCATCGAAGGGCATACCGATGAGGGAGGCATCGCGCACCGGATTCGAGGCGCCGAGGACCACCGTGTCATTGACCGCAAGCGTATCGCCTACAGCCGCCGCTACGTGCAGACCGGTAAACCCGAGCTCTTCTTCCTCCAATGTTGCGCGCACGGCCTCGCCGGCCATGTCGGTCGCGCCTTGGCAAATCTTGAGCCACTCGCGGCTTGGCTCCCCGGTGACCTTGACGGTGGTGCCAAGCCGCGCGTTATCCCCACGCTGGTTGGTAAAGTCCGCCGTGCGCGAGAGCACCACGAGCTCGATATCCGGGTCATTCATCAGCGCGAGCACCCCGCGGTGCAGCGTGGGGTGGCCCACCACGATGACCTGCTCAACCTTGGTATTGACCACGTAGTCATTCGCAGAGACCTGCGCTTTGCGGAAAATGTGCGCCGCGGCCGGGTGCACGGGGTGGAACGGTCCCGGCGCGGAGGGCTCCGCGATGGTCGGTACGTCTTCTAAGCCCTTGACCTCCCAGGCCTCATCGCCGGCGATGACGAGGGTATTTTTGCTCAAGTCCACCGCGACCTCGCCGTGGTCATAAAACCGCGGGGTAGCCGCGCGAGTGCCATCGCCACCTACAGGTTCCGGCAGGCTATCTCCTACCAGCGGCGCGTCAAAGGCGATATTGATGTGCACCTGAAGATCGTGCTCAAATCGCTCCGCAAGAGCGGCGATATCCTCTTCCGCGTTGACCTGAGAGGTATCCGCATAGACGCCGAAGATGCCATCTTGCACGATGGTTTGGGAGGCACCGGTGCCGATTAGCCGCTCCGGGCGGTCCGCGCTGATTATGGCGAGCGAGGTATGCGAATAGTGCGCTTCAACCACTGCGGGCAGCGTATTGGCCACGGCCGTGCCGGAAGTCATCACCACCCCGACGTGGCGGTGCTGCACGCGCGCCATTCCTAAGGCAGTAAACGCAGCGCCGCGCTCATCAATGCGCGTATGCACCCGGATATCCTCGCGCGCCAGGAGCGCGAGCGACAGCGGTGCGTTGCGGGATCCCGGGCACAACACCACATCGGTAAGGTGGCGCGCCAATTGGGCGGCCACCTGTTCAGCCAGCTGCATCGATTCATTCATGCTGCCAGATTTTACCTACTGCGCCGCAGCGGCCGGCAATCGGCAAATGGCAATCCCGCCACACCGTACCGCGCCGCCGCTACTACGTGCTAGCCCTACTGCTGGTTGCCGCTATTGCCAAAGAGATCCCGCAAGAGGCGCTCCACGTCGAGGTCATCGCCTTCTTCCAGGCGGTCCTGGATTTCCGGTGGCAGCTCGGTAGGAATATCTTCGGGGAGATCGTCCTGCAGGTTCGGCAGATTGCGCAGGCGCTCAGAAATGCCAGGGCCCGCATCCTCGGTCTCGGTCACCGTGGTGGGCACCTGCGTAGTCGTGGTTTCCGTCACCGGTTCAGGCGCCGGCTTATCGGCATCGCTCGCGGCATTGCGCCACATGAAGAACAGGGCGCCCGCCGCCAGGATGGCAACGACGGCGATGGCGGCAAAGACCCCGGCCATCCCGCTGTTTTTCTTTCCCTTGCCGCGCTGATCTGGGTCATAGTCCGACGGCACCGGCTCATGCTGCTGCTGGGCGTATTGTTGCTGGCCATACTGTTGTTGACCGTACTGCTGGCCATACTGCCCGCCGGGCTGTTGGTAGTTTTGTTGGTAATTCTGCTGGTAATCGGCGTTCGCGTCGAATTGCCGCGTCTCATTCTGCGGCTGCTGCGCGCCCGGAAAATACTGCTGTGGGCGCTGGTTGCGGGCATTACCGCCCGCATTATCTGGGACGCGGCCTATCTGGAGCGTGGCATCCTCGGCCGGGCCAGACCACTGGCGGGTCTCGTCAGTGCCGCGGTCATCATTATGAGAGCCTTTTCGGCCATTGGAACCGTTTTCACCAAAGCCATTATTTGTCATGCCTACCAGATGTACATCATTTTCCTGTGAGATCCCAGGGAATCTCCCAGATGCCAGCGTTGAACCAGGGAGGATGCTAGCTCTGACGTTGACGCGCCCGCAGCGCCCGGCCGGTCGCGGTATCTTCCGCGGCCAGCTGGCTTGGGGTGGCATCGGCGATGATCTGCCCGCCGTCTGCGCCGGCGCCAGGGCCCATCTCAATGATGCGGTCCGCGCTCGCCAGAACATTCAGATCGTGCTCGATGACGATCACGGTATGCCCGGCATCGACAAGCTTGTGCAGCTCCGCATTGAGCAGGGCAATATCGGCCGGGTGCAGGCCGGTGGTGGGCTCGTCCAGCATGTAGACCGTGTGCCCGCGCCGCGAATTGCGGGAGCGCTGCAGCTCCGTGGCGAGCTTGATGCGCTGCGCCTCGCCGCCGGAAAGCTCAGGCGCGCCTTGTCCCAAGCGGAGGTAGCCCAGGCCCACGGCCTGCAGTGTGGCGATGGCGCGGTGGATCTTTGGTTCCTCTGCAAAGAACTCGGCGGCCTCGTCCACGGTGAGCTCCAGCACCTCTGCGATGCTGCGCCCGTGCCAGGTCACCTCGAGGGTCTCATCGTTGAAGCGGGCACCACCACATTGCGGGCAGGTGGTATAGGAACCCGGCAAAAAGACCAGTTCTACCTCGATTTTTCCGGCGCCACCACAGGTGGGGCACTGACCCTGCTTGACGTTGTAGGAAAAGCGCGAGACCGTCCACTTGCGCACCTTGGCCTCCGGGGTGGAGGCAAAGAGCTTGCGCACGTTATCGAAAAGGCCGGTATAGGTGGCCAGCGTGGAACGCGGGGTGCGGCCAATGGGCTTTTGGGAAATCTGCACCAGCCGGGAGACCTTATCCAGGCCCTCTACCCCGGCAAGCGAGAACTCGTGGCCACCCTCATCTGCGTCATCTTTATCCTCATCGGCCACGGCGGTGGCAGATTCCTTGAGGGTTTCTGCCAACACGGTGCTCACCAGCGTCGACTTGCCCGACCCCGAGACCCCGGCCACAGCGGTAAATTGCCCCAGCCCGAAATCAACATCGAGCCCGTCGATGCTGCGCGCGGAAATGCCGCGCAGGCGGAGGTGGTTGGAGGGGGTACGGGGGGCATCGGCAAGCGCGAGCTCTCGCTGCGCCAAGGCGCGGGCGGTGGGGGTATCGGCGTCGTAGTCCTCGACCGGGCCGGAATAGACCACCTTGCCGCCGCCCTCGCCGGCGTAGGGGCCAACGTCCACGAGCCAATCCGCCTGGGCCACCAGGTCCATATCGTGTTCCACGAGCAGCACCGAATTACCGGCGTCAATAAACCGGCGGCACATCTCCAACACCGCCCCGCGCTCATCGGGGTGCAGGCCGGCAGACGGCTCATCGAGCACATACGCCACGCCGAAGAGGCCGGAACGCAGCTGGGCGGCGAGCCGGATGCGCTGCAATTCACCCGCCGAAAGGCTCTGGGTGGGACGGTCTAGGCTCAGGTGCGCCAGCCCCAGCTCCAGGGCGGAGGTTAGCGCCGGAAGCACCTGCTTGAGCAGCAGATCCTCCGCGGAATTCTCCTCCGGCTCCTGCGCGCTGAGCACCTCATAGAACTGGTCCAGCGGCAGCGCGCCCAGCTTGTCGATGCTCATTCCCGCATACGTCACCTTGAGCGCCCGCGGGTTCAACCGCCGGCCGTGGCAGGTATCGCACTCGCGGGATTCCATGAAGGACAACGTGCGCTTGCGCAGCGATTCCGATTGGGTCTCCTGCAGCGTCTTGGTGAGGTAGCTGGCCACCGAACGCCACGTGCCTTCATAATTGCGCTGAATCTGGTCCGCACCGCGCAGCGGTTTTACGGTGACCACGGGGCGTTCTTCGGTAAATAGGATCCAGTCGCGGTCTTCCTGCGGCAGGTCTTGCCAGGGCGAATCCAGGTCATAGCCCAAGTTCATGAGGATATCGTGAAAATTCTTGCCCGCCCACGCACCGGGCCAAGCCTTAATGGCGCCTTCCTCAATGGACAAGGTGGGATCGGGCACCATCGATTGCTCGGTGGGCTCGTGCACCACGCCCGCACCTTGGCACTGCGGGCACATGCCCTCTGGGGTATTCGGCGAAAATGCATCCGAGTAGAGCCCCTCAGGGTTATCCCCGGCGCGCGAGTACAACAAGCGCACGCTATTAGATAGCGCGGAGACCGTGCCCACCGTGGAGCGCGCCCCGCCGCCGGAGGTGGATTGCTGCAACGCCACCGTGGGCGGCAAGCCCTCCACCTGGCTTACCTGTGGGTCCACCGCGGAGCTAATGAGCCGGCGCGCAAACGGCGCCACCGATTCCAGGTAGCGGCGCTGCCCTTCCCCGTGGATCGTGCCAAAGGCCAGAGAGGATTTTCCGGAACCGGAGACTCCCGTCACCGCCACGAGTTGGCCGCGCGGCATATCCACATCGACGTTGCGCAGGTTGTGTAAGTGGGCATCGCGAACCTTGATTGTCATGACCACAATCCTACCCGCGCACCAGCTTCCTAAGGCAACGCTTCGGCCCGCCACCCTCGCCGCGCATTGCCTACCGATCTGTCTACCGCTCCGCCTGCCAAGAATTAATTTCACGCCCGCCCGGAGTGTTCCGGCTGGCGAGCGCGCCCTGCCGCCACCGAGCCACAGGCGGTGCATATTTAGCCAGCGCCCCAACTGATAGACTTCATTGTCTATTATGACGATTCCGCTTGGTCTATAAGCTAGAAGGTAGGGCTCCGCGTTGACCGATAACACTTCATCCATCGCGCTGATTGGACTTGGCCCCCGCGGCATTTCCGTCCTCGAGCGCCTCGTGGCACAACTCAATACTGTGTCTCACCCGCCAGAAAAGCTGACGCTACATCTCATCGATGATGCCCAGCACGGCGGCGGCAAGATTTGGGATATCAACCAGCCCAAGTACCTGTGCATGAATACCTTCGCACACGGCATGACGCTGTTTTCTGAACCCGGCTCCACTGTGGAGGCTCCGGTGGTTGAAGGCCCCACCATCTACGAGTGGATCCGCCTGACGCTTGGCGATGCCAACGTGCCCGCCGGCGCCCGCGATTACGCCGCTGCCCACCCGCTCGATCCACAGGTGCTTGAGGAATTCGGCCGCGCAGAGCTGGAGAAATTGCGTCCCGAATCCTATTTGCCGCGCGCGCTCTACGGCCACTACATCCTGTGGGTCTTCCGCTCGGTCCTGCAGGACGTGCCGGAGTGGGTTGAGGTCAAGCAACACCACGCCCGCGTGGTGGATATTGAATCCCGCGATGGCGCGGATATTTTGCACCTCAACAACGACACCACCGTTGAGGCCGGCTCCACCTTGGCGGTCACGGGCTGGCAAAACCAGGGTTATACCGAAAACGAGCGGTGGATCCTTAAGACCTTGGAAGATAACCCCAGCCTGCGCTGGATTCGCGCTGATAATCCCATTGACCAGGGCGTTGACTCCATCGAGGACAATGAGAAAGTCCTCGTGCGCGGGCTTGGCATGGGCTTTTTCGATATCCTCATCCTGTCTACCGTGGGCCGCGGCGGTAAGTTCGTTGAGGATTCCTCCAAGCCTTGGGGCATGCGCTATGAGGCCACCGGCACCGAGCCCACCTTTGCAGCTGCTTCCCGGCGCGGCTATCCCTTCCTGCCGCAATCCGATGAAGGCTCCCTGCCACCGGCCGCGGAAATCCCGCGCCTGAAGAAGGTCGTCGCCGAGCTATCCCACCGCACGGGCGCGCGCTCCATCAACTATGACACCGAGGTGTGGCCGGCGGTTGCCCGCGATGCCTACCAGGCCTATATCGATTCCCTCGCCCGCGTCGAGCCGGAGAGCCTGCGCTCCTCCCGCGAGGAGATCATCGCTGCCCTCGATGCCACTCCGGTGGATGCGGGCGTGGCCTATAACGGCCTGGCTCAGCTCGATGAGGTCATTGCGCACCACACCACCAAGGATTTCAGCCTGTTGCGCTGGATGCACCTGCTCACGGAGGATTTTTCCAACCAGCAGGAGCTCACCGAGCACATCGTGCAGAGCCTGTGCGAGGACCTGGCAGAGGCCCAGAAGGGCCCGGATAGCCCGGTGCGCGCCGCCTTGTGGTCGGTCGGTTTCTCCCGCAAACCCACCCAGGTACTGGGCGCCGAGGGCCGCTATACCCTGGAGTCGCGCCACCACATGTTCGATAAGGCCATTTCCTTGGGTCAGACCACGTGCTCCGGCCCGCCGCCCTTCCGCACGCAGCAATTGCTGGCGCTTGTCGATGCCGGCATTGTCAGCTTCGTCGGCGGCAATCCCGTCTTGGGTACGAATGCCGACGCCGGCGAATGGACCATCAGCTCCAGCGCCTCTGGCGGCAAGCGCATTCCGGGCACGACGCTTCTCGATGCCTGGGTGCACAAGCCCGATATCCGCCGCACCCCGCACGATTCCTTCATGCACTCCCTCGTGGAATCCGGCCGCGTGCGCGCGTTTACGGAAACCGCCAGCGACGGCATCGAGGTACCTACCGGCTCGCCTGCCGAGGACCCCGATACCCGCCAGGTCCACAACGCCGACGGCACCGTGGATGAGCGCCTACACCTCGTAGGAATCCCCGCCCACGCCGAGTACCCAGATACCACCCTGGCCCCGCCCATTCCGGGCACGGATTCGTGGTTCATCCAGGAAGCCGATAAGGCCGCCGTGCACGCGGCCCAGGTAGCCCTCGCGGGGCAAGCGTAGCTATCAGCGAGGGGGCAGGCAACCGCCTGCCCATTACGCTGTTAGCAGTTCCGTTCGGAGGAGCCCAGGATTCATACTCCTAGCCCCATGCTGGGGCAGGTTATGTTTATCTGCGTTCGGACCTGACCCCCATTTGGTGGACACCCGATTAGTGCGGATTTTGTGTCCGTAAGAGAGGATGTTCATTGTGAGTCAACAACGCCAGAAATACACACCTGAGTATCGACGTGAAGCCGCAAACCTGGTAATCGAATCGCAGCGCCCAATTGCTCATGTAGCGAAAGAAATTGGTGTCGCACCTGGCCTTTTAGGCCGATGGGTGAAAAATGAGCGTCAACGCCGAGGATCCTCCGATGGGCTAAGCGAGGCGGATCTTCGTGCTGAGAATGCTCGTCTGCGTCGTGAGCTGGCAGAAGCCAAGATGGATAACGAGTTTTTGTCAAAAGCGACAGCCTTCTTCGCCGCGAAGCAACGCGAGCAGAAAAGTTCGAATTGATGCAGCAGAAGAAGGCTAGCTACAGCATCAAGCGCATGGCACGACCGTTAAAAGTGTCTCGGTCTGGATATTACAAATGGGCCCATATGCAGCAGAAACGCTTATCCGGTAAAGATGATCGTGCATCATTTTACGATGATGTTGATCGCAAGATTCATCAGATCTGAAAAAGACTCCGACGAGGTCTATGGTGCCCTGTGAATCACCGCAGAACTAGGTGAGCGCTACCAGATCAGTGTGAATCGCAAGACTGTAGCCAAGCGGATGCGCATGATGGGCATTGAAGGGATTTCACCGCGTGCTTTCGTTCCAGTGACAACGATCCAAGCCAAGCGCAAGTCCACGCTTCCTGACCTGGTCAAGCGCATGTTTGATACTGGTGAGCTCAACCGGGTGCGGATGTCAGATATTACTTATCTGCGCACTGGTGAAGGCTGGTTGTACTTATGTGTGGTTCGCGATGGTCATTCCCGCAGGGTGCTGGGCTGGGCTATGGATAGCGTGCAAGATACTTCCCTGGTCGAACGAGCACTTCGGATGGCGCATACGCTGCGCGGTGACGTTGCTGACGGTCTCGTGTTTCACGCCGACCGGGGAACGCAATTTACCAGCGAGCAGCTCTGGGAGGTGTGCCGCAACCTAGGGGTTGCCCAGTCTGTGGGGCGTACCGGGGTGTGTTTCGATAACGCGATGGCTGAGTCGTTCTGGTCGACGCTGAAAACCGAGTTCTACGACCGGAAGCGCTGGGCAACCCGCGCTGCTGCGCGTCAGGCTGTGGCTTACTGGATTGAGGTGGTCTACAACCGTCGGCGCCGGCACTCCGCCCTCGGGATGGTCAGCCCTGTCGATTTCGAAAACCACATCACCCAAACCAGAAACGAAGAAAAAATCGCTGCCTAACAACTAGGTAGCTCCACTACGTGTCCACGATTTGCGGGCAACCCCAATCAGGTGTCCACCAAATGGGGTCAGGTCCCGTCGAGACATAGATATAGCCCACCCGCTGCCCACATGAACCGGAATCTTTACTCGCCGACATCACACTCACTACTTTCTGCAAATCTAAAGTCTAGATCCCACTATGCAAGTGTAAAACAATGGCCGAAGTGGCCCTATTTTACAGCAAACATTCTGCCCCAAACCGGCGTAACAATAGGGTGTACCTTGTTCTTCACAAGCCTGACTCATTAATTTCAAAACTATGATAATTAACATAGGCATTAATCTATGTATCCAGGTGTAAAGCGCGCTATCCTAAAAGTGCTGGAAACAGCGACATCATCTTTCCCCAAGGAGTATAAAATGCATAAAGTAGCGAAAGGCCTAGCGGCAGCTTTTATTGCTGTATCTATGTCGACAGCTCAAACACCAGCGATGGCAGTCCAAGCCCCACCATCACAAACGTTCACAGAAACACGTGCAGTAAGTCAAAATCCTGCCGAAACTCCCGCTTTCCTCGGCGGCGAGCTTCATGGACTCACAACTCAAACACTGTCAGTTGATGAATACGGTGAAGTTACCGCAACCATCAATAATGACACCGGAGAAGTGACTACTACTTACCCTGACGGTTCAGCCAAAACAATCACCGCAGAGGAAAGCGCACAAGCACTTCGAGCTCGTCTTAATGAAGCAAGCCCAGAACAGATCGCCGGCCTACAGGCTTCCATGGAAGAGCGCATCTCCAAAGAACAGGTATGCCCTTACGTTGTTGGCCTAGTCGGTGCAGGACATGCTGCATCTTGGGGCAAAGTACTAGCTCTAGCAGCTGTCAACCCCGCGATTGCTGGACTAGCATTTGCAGGTGAAACCGTATTCTGGACATGGGTATCTACCCACTGCTAAAAGGAGAACCTCATGCCACTGTGGATCATCGCAATTGTAGTTTTTGCTGGGGGCAGCATTGGCTATGCCCTTGGTCTAAAAAAGCGAATGGAAGATAATCCAAAGCTCCAAGGAAAAGGCCTTCGAGTTTTGTTTTCAAATAAGTAGAATATTACATTCGCTCCGGTTCGTCACTCATCCGAGTAGGCGAACCGGATTTTTATCAGACTTAACACGTCAAATAGGGGGGTGTTCCTATGTAGTTTGTCAATCTCGCGGGTGGGGTGGACGGGGGCGGAT